>JAYTQJ010000074.1:0-5326 GCA_043746775.1 Schlesneria sp. | reverse complement strand
CGATCAGGAACCAGTCGAAGATCGGCTTCGAGCTGCGCTTGGGTGCTCGCCCGCGCATGTAGATGTCGTCCTTCGCCGGATCGCCGCTGAGGATCTTTCCTCCGGTCTTGTCCGCGATTTCTTGCAGCGTCTGGCGGTTCGACCGGAACCGCAGATACTCGGGCGAGTACGACACGATGAACCCGCCAAACGCCAAGTCTTTGCGATCGCCTCCCAAACCCTGCGCGATCGCGTGATAGCGGCCATGTCCCCAGAGCGGGACCGTCGCTTGATAACGTCGTGGGCCGACCTGCTTGAGTTGGATGTTCTCGGTCTTCTGGCCCGGTCCCGACAGCTTCGCGTTCAGTTCGAGAAACGCTTCCTCGGGATGAAAGTCTTCCACGACGATCACTGCATCGCCGCCCGATGTTTGTGTGGACATGCGGAGATGCCCGTCCTTCTTCACGCGGCTGATGTCGGTCAGCAACTGTTTAACGAACGGTTGGAAGCGATCCCACGTCTGCCAGTTCGTCCCCCAGTTCGTGCTGAAGTCGGACGTGAACGCTGCCGTCTTGCCGAGTCCGTGTTGCCAGACCGACAGGATCGGGTCGATCGAATCGGACTGCTCGGCGTCGGGCGGGCCGTTCAGAATCTGCATGGCCGGGTGACCTTTGGCCGTCGTGATGACGTAGCCCTTTAGTTCGGGCATCCCCTCCAAACCTTTGACCACGGGCGACGGGAAGCCGATCGTCGGAACAAACGTTTTGTTCTGCAGGAGGCTTCGTTTGAGCGTCTTCGATTCCTTGATGAAGATCGCGGGGAGCTGGTTCGGGTCTTCGGGGAAGTAGTAGCGTCCGCCGGTCACTTCGGCGACGCCCTGCATCTTCGAGATGTCGAGACCGCCGTGCGGGAAGACCGCGACCATCGACACGCTGATCTGCGCGTCGATGAACTGCTTCACGAGAGCCGGCGTCGGAGCCTGCGGATCGCCGTCGCTGATGATGATCATGTGCCGCGTGGCGGCATCGCTCTTGAGCAGGCCCTTCAGTCCCAACTGCATCGTGTTCTGAAAGCTGGGCATGTCACCGATGGAGGCTCCATTGATCAGCGGCACCATCTCTTCGTATTTGGCGGCGGGAGTCAGCTCGAACAACCAGTCTTCGCCCTTCTCGGTGTAAGCCAGCACGCCGACTTCGTCCTGTGCCCCCAAGACCTTGATCGCCTGTTTCGTGATCCGCTTGCCCCACGTGTTGCCTTCGGGGAATTCGCACGTGTGGAGGATGATCGCGAGTGCCCCTTTCGGCAGCACCTTCTTCTGCGAGACATCCATCGTCACGGGCAAGATGTCTTCGATGACGGTGCGGTGATAGCCGCCGGGACCGAAGCTGTTGGGACCGCCCACCATCAGGAAGCCCGCGCCAAGGTTGTAGACCGCGTCGCGCACGGCCTGCATTTGCTGGACGTTGAATTCGTCGTGCGGCACGTTGCAGAAGATGATCGTGTCGTAGGGCATGAGCGACGCGGCGTCGCTCGGCATGTCGGCTCCCGCGATGATCTCGACCGCCCGCTCCCCCTCCTTGATCGCCTTCTCCAGCCGCTCCCAATCGCGGCGGTCCCCCACGCTGTCGGTGACGAGCAATACTTTGCCCTCGCCCTCAACGAAGATGTAGTTCAGCACCGTGTTGTTCTGGCTGAGGCTGTCCTGAGCCTTCGGCACTTCAATCGTGGCCGTGTACTCGTAATAGCCCGCCGACCGCAGCGTGATCGGGACCGAGTACCGGTTCTTGCCCGCTTTGTACTCGACCTCTTGCTCGGCGATGATGTTGCCGTTCTCGCGCAGAACCAGCTTCCCTTTGCCATCGCTCAGCGACGACAGGACCATCGCCGTTTCATAGGTCTCACCCAGTTTGACCTGTTGCGGCAGGTCGAGCCGTTCGAGCCAGACCTCTTCGTTGTACGTGTAGTCGATCGGCAGGACATCGACCGCCACGCCGCGCGATTTGAGATCGCCGAGGATCCGCGTCAAGTTCCCCTCGGTCGCAACGCCATCGCTGACGAGGACGATGCGTCCCTGATTGTCTTCCGGCAGCATGGCCGCCGAGAGCGACAGCGTCTGTTCGAGGTTCGTCGCACCGCGATCGACCTGCGAATTGAAGGCTTCAAACGGGAAGCTCATGCGCGGCGGCAGTTCGACTGCTGGCGTCTTGCCGAAGATCACCAGTCCCGCTTCGTCCGCCTTCCCCTTCACGCGGTGATTCTGCACGGTCTCGGTGATGTACTTGATCGCCTGATCCGCGCTGTAGATCGAGTCACTGACATCGAGGGCATAAACAACCGACATCACGTCCCGCGACCGCACGGCGCGTGGCTCTGCCAACACCATCGCGAACAGCCCGAGCAGCGTCAGTCGCACAAACAGCGAAACGGCTCCGCGCGTCTTCGGCAACCCGCCAAACCCGGCCAAGCACATCCACCAGAACCACGGTGCCAAGACCACCAGCCCCAACATCACAGGCCGAGCGAACATCAATACATGGCCCAACTCCAACCACGCGCACAGGCCCGCAAACACCACCAAGAACAACACCAACGGCACCACATCCCGCCAACCGACCGGCTGCCGAGGCGACGGAAAAAAACTCGCGATGATGTTCCGCAGTCGGTTCATTCAGCCCGCCAGTTCAAGGTAAGTCCAAGAGGTTTGAACCACGAAACACACCAAAGAGACGAAAGTGAAGAGGCAGAGAAGGAAAGGCAGAGTGGAACCACGAATCTCACCAATCAACACGAATCTGAAGAGAGGAATAAGGATCAGGAGCGAACACTTCACCGAAGTGAAACTCAACTGAGTCGCCCGCCTCACCGCCACCTCGTTTAGACTTCATCCTCCTCCCGTCTTTATTCGTGTCGATTCGTGAGATTCGTGGTTCAAATCGCCTTGGCTTTCTTTCGTGCTTTTCGAGTATTTCGTGGTTCCACACTCTTCCGTCACAGCACCAACTCCACCACCCGCCGATTACCCGTGTCGCAGACATAGACTCGGCCGCGTGAGTCGATGGCCAAGCCCCACGGCGTTGAGAACTGACTTGTCTGCGTTCCCGTGGTGCCGTGGCGACCGAGCAGTTTTCCGGTTCGATCGAACTTGGAAACCCGGCCTGCCGCGTATTCGACGACGAACAACTCACCCTTTTCATTCACGGCGATGTCATACGGATAATGGAGTTCAGCCATTTTGTCTGACAGCCCGAGAATTGCAACCAGCTTTCCATCGTCGCCAAAAACTTGGACGCGGTTGTTGAAGGCATCAGTCACGTACAACCGCCCTTCGTACCACGCCATGCCGCTCGGCCGTTGGAACTGGCCCTCTTCAGTGCCGTACCCGCCGATCTGGGCGACGAACGTGCCATCCGGCTTAAACTTTTGAACGCGGTCGTTGTAGTTGCCGTATTCACAGACGTACAGGTTCTCGGACTCATCCTGAATGACGGCGACGGGGTAGATGAACTGGCCCGGCTCGGTCCCCAGCGTGCCGAACATCCCGGTGACGTGGCCTTCGTGATCGAAGAGAACCACGCGGTGATAGTGCGTGTCGGCGACGGCGATCCGTCCGTCCTTCAAGACGCAGATCCCTTCGGGCTTGCCGACCGAGTAGTCCGGCATCCACCACTGCCGCTGGAGATCGCCTTCCTTGTCGAACACCAGCACGCGCCCGGCGTTGTCGAGCACCAAGTACTCGCCCTGCGGCGAGACCGTCATTCCGCGCGGAGCCGGGACGCGCTGGCCATCGGGCGGCATCGACCAATAGTTCTCCTGCTTCACAACGAGCTTCGGCCCGTCCGATGACTCGCACCCGGACAGAAAGAACATCGCGAAGAAGAGCATCAACAGTCGCAGCAGCACTCGATCCCCCGCCTTCAACGTCGGACCACTCGGTCGGTGAATGAATGTCTTCTTCGCCCCATCGCGCTGATTCACGAGATCGACCTCTTCGCTCGCGCCCGCAAACCGAGCCGCCTCGACCCGCACGGGTGCGTGCTCAGTTGCCAAGACCATGAGTTGCTCGGGCCGAATGCAGATATCTTCTGTGAGCGGCATGGCGCTAGCCGCCGGTGCTTTTGACGGTCGAAAAACCTCTCGACAACCGGCGGCTAGTGCCGTGCCGCTCACTCCAGCATTTGCTTCCAGCCACCGCTCCGCCTCATCACGCGTCAGCCAATTGCACGGCCCCAGCATTGACGCCAACTCGGGCGACGAGGGCCGTTCGTACAGATCGCTCATCTGTCCCGAGTAACTCAACTTCCCGTCAGCCAAACACAGCACCTGCCCCGCCTCGCGCAGCGCCACCTCGGGCGAGTGCGTCGCGAACACGAGCGACATCCCGTTCGCCGCACACTCCTGACGAATCACCTTCCAGTACGAACCGACTCGCGCCTCATCAACGTGAGCCAGCGGTTCGTCCATCACCAGCACACTCGCCCGACTTGCCACCGCGCGAGCCACACTCAACCGCGACCGCTCTCCCAACGACAACGACCCCGGCCGCGCATCAGCCAGCGTCTTGAGATCAAACCGCAACAGCAACTCTTCCGCTTTCCCCCTCGCCTCTCGCCCTTCGTCCCTCGCCCCGATCAGCAGATGTTCACGAACAGTCAGATGCGGCCAAAGCCCCTGAGACGACGGAGACCAATACACCCCCAACCGCTCGTTACCCGCAGCCGCTCGAAACTCGACCCATCCCGATTGAGGCCGCTCAAACCCGACAAGCACATTCAACAACGAAGTCTTCCCCGCTCCCGACTGCCCCAACACCGCCGTCACACCGCGCGCAATCTCGACCGTCACCCGATCCAATCGGGGAACCCGGCGACCTGCCAGCGAAACAGCATCGAGAGACCACAACGTCACGGCATCGACCTTTAGAAGAGATCGTGAACTCTTAGTGAGCCAGGTGCCGTCAGGCCCCGGACTCTTCCATCACCAGAAAGAATCCGGGGCCTGACGGCAACCGGCTCACCTGTTCTTAAAAAGTTCGGCATCGTCATTCACTCTTCAACTTCGGCACCAACGAACGACCAGCATCACACCCGTCACAACCACAATCGGCCCGCCAAAAAACAGACACGCTTCCGCCGACAAGGCCGCTGATCGGCCGAAGTGCATGAAGTTGTACAACCGCACCAAACCCGGAGCCATTCCCGTCGGAGCCAGCAGGTACGCGGTCGGCAAGTCGCAGTAGGCCCAATAGCACAGCAGGCTCATCGCGAGGAATTGCGGCTGGTCGCGCAGTCGCCAGAGGAGGGCTGAGGGGCGAGGGCGGAGGGGCGAGGGACGAACCACAGCAGGTTGT
>JAYTQJ010000073.1:0-29011 GCA_043746775.1 Schlesneria sp. | reverse complement strand
ACGTTCGCCGGTTCGACGATCTTGTAACCCAGCTCGCGCGCACGGTCGGCTTGAGTCACGTCGATCCACTTCGCGGCGCGATGCGATGCCGGTTCTTCCACCGCAGCGCCGGCCAGTTCACCGCTCACGCCACCGGTATCGACGGCGAGCAAGCCATCGGGCTGAACTTCGCCCGAAGCAATGGTCACGCCGCGCAACTTGATCTGATAGCCGCGTTCCTTCAGGAGCAAGTTGTCGCGAATCCGCACCTTCGGCAGGATGATTCCCAACTCTTGAGCGATGCGGTGACGGAGGTTCGTCACGCGGTCGAGCAAGTCGCCACCCGCCTCCGGGTTCGCGAGGCGAATCAGCCGGAAGCCGAGTTCGAGTTCAATCGGTTCGACTAGCAATTGGTCTTCGGGGCGCGTGGCCAGCTTGATCGAACGCTGATGTGCAGCGACGGCGTCTTGTTGTGCGTGAACCGTCTCGGCAAGCCGTTGTTGCCGTCGCAAGCTCTCACCGACCAGACCACATCCCACACCCAAGACCAGCAGCGGCAGCATCGGCAGTCCGGTGAAGGCGAGCGCGAAGAGTGTGACCGAGGTGAGATACAGCGCGGCCGGTTCTCGCACCGTCTGACCGATCATGTCTCGCGACAGATTCGATTCGGAGGACGAACGCGTGGCGAGCAACGCCGCCGCGAGCGCGATCAAAAATCCGGGGATCAACGTCACGAGGCCATCGCCGATCGTGAGCATGGTGAACACTTCGACCGCTCGGGCCGGGGCCATCCCGTGCTGCACGATGCCGACGATCAGTCCTCCCACAATGTTGATGAGCGTGATGAGGATGCCCGCCAGCGCGTCACCGCGCACGAACTTTCCGGCTCCATCCATCGCCGCGTGGAAGTCGGCTTGAGCGGCGATCTCGGCCCGGCGTGAACGAGCTTCGGCCGCGGTGATGTGTCCCGCGTTCAAGTCGGCGTCGATCGCCATCTGCTTGCCTGGCATTCCGTCGAGCGCGAACCGGGCAGCGACTTCACTGAGCCGCGTCGCACCTTTCGTCACGACGACGAACTGAATCACGACCACGATGGCAAACAGAATCAGTCCGACCATCAATTGGTCTTGAGCGACAAACTTCGCGAACGCTTCGATCACTTCGCCCGCAGCGCGGGTCTCGTGCGTGGCGGCTCGCGTCAGGATCAGTCGTGTCGAGGCGACGTTCAGGACGAGTCGTGCCAGCGTGGCGAGGAGCAGCAGCGACGGGAAGACGCTGAAGTCGAGCGGCTTCGCCACGAAGACGGTCGTCAGCAGGATGACCACCGACGCCGTGATGTTCGCGGCCAACAGCAGGTCCAGCACCATCGGTGGCACCGGCACGATCACGACCAGCACCGACAGCACGAGCAACACGGGAAACACCAACCCCAATGTGGAGTTGGCATGTCCGCGTTGTAGCGCGTCAGCCGATGAGAGCGTGCGGTCGATGGGCATCCCAGCCTCCACAAAGACGGCGTCCGTGCCGTCGGAAGGTGACGTGTTTGGCAATAAATTTTGAGGGGGAGATCGTCGCGCGGTTGATAAGGGAATCGCACAGACGTGTCCAGACGAAGCCATCACAGAATTCGACGCAACTCGTTGAACCGGCAGAACCTGCCTGATGCGGACGCCGACCAGAACGCCTTGTCGCTCAGGATGCCGTCACGGGTCGCAAGAACTGCCGAACGGCGGGTTCTTCCCGGCTCAGGAACGGCGCATCAATTTCTGTCGTGATTTGTCGGTTTGGTTTTGGTGAGCCGGGTGCCGTAAGGCCAATGGCACTCACTTTGAATGAATTCCGATTGGACGACCAATTCGATGTAGCTGAATTCGTGAGAATTCAGCCGTCTTTGACGATCGTCTGAAGTCTTACGACTTCAGCTACACCCCAAAGTGAGTGCCATTGGCCTTACGGCACCCGGCTCACCAAGCTCGAACAGTTTTTGATGCCCCGTTCCTAAGAGCCAATCCAAGAACCCCTCACCCCCGGCCCTCTCCCGACCACCGAAGCGGCGGTGCCCGAGCCGGGGCGAGGGGTGAATTGACGGAGTGGCATTCGGTTCGCATATCACATCAGTTGGCACGAGTGTTCCGAGCCTCGAAGGGGGTTTGGACGGCCGATATACTCCCGCCCGCCTTCGGGTTCCGGTGAATGACACCGAACAGAGTGGGCGCGGGTCGGAGACCTCATTTACGTTTGCGAAGAAGGCAGCACTGCATGGCAACTCAACAACAGACTTTTCACGACAAGCTTCACGCACTGGCACGCAACTATTGGTGGTGCTGGCAGCCGGATGTCGTGGCGATCTTCCGTGATCTCGAGCCAGTTCGTTGGCGGGAACTCGATCACAACCCGGTCCTGTTGCTGGACGAGTTCACTCCCGAAGGCTTGGAACATCGGGGACGCGAAGCCGTGCTGCACTCGCGCGTCAACTATGCGTACCGCCGCTGGCAGGAGTACATGACCTCGCAGCACACTTGGGGCGACACGCACACCGGCCTGCTGGGGCACAACCCGGTCGCGTACTTCTCGGCAGAGTTTGGCATTCATGAATCGCTGCCGAACTATTCGGGCGGTCTCGGCGTGCTGGCGGGCGATCATTTGAAGAGTGCCTCCGATTTGGGAGTGCCGCTCGTGGCGGTCGGCCTCTTCTATCAAGAGGGCTACTTCGTCCAGCAGATCGACGAGACGGGCTGGCAGCGCGAGGTCTACCCGTTCGTGCAAAATAAGCGGCTGGCAATCAAGCCTGCGAAGTTGCCTTCGGGTGAGACCGTGTTCGTACAGGTCGAGACTCGCAACGGTCCGATTCATGCGCAGGTGTGGCAAGCGGACGTGGGGCGCATCAAGTTGTTCCTGCTCGATTGCAACGTCGAACAGAACACGCCCGAAGACCGCAAACTGACGGCGCGCCTGTACGGCGGAGACCAGCGCATTCGGATTCGGCAAGAGTTGGTCCTCGGTATCGGTGGCGCGCGTGCCCTCACCGCGATGGGCTACCAACCGAGTGCGATTCACATGAACGAAGGCCATTCAGCGTTCGCGGTGTTGGAGTTCATCCGCGCACGCATGGTCGAGGACAATCTGTCCTTCGATGAGGCGATGCAGAAGACCGTCTGGCACTGTTGCTTCACCACTCACACACCTGTTCCTGCGGGACACGATCGTTTCGACTGGGGCTTGTTCGACGAGCATCTCGGCCCGATCGCCGACCAATTGGGGATCGGGGCGGGCGGGCTGGTCGCGTTGGGTCGAGTCGAACCGAACAACGCGTCAGAGTCCTTCTGCATGACGGTTCTGGCGTTCAAGTGCAGCCGCACCGCGAACGCCGTGTCCAATCTGCACGGTGTCGTCAGCCGTCGCATGTGGACCGGGCTGTGGCCGTGGCGCAGTGAAGAAGAAGTCCCCATCGGTCACATCACCAACGGTGTGCATGTGGCGAGCTGGCTCGCGCCGCAAATGAAGTTGCTGTACGACCGCGTTCTCCCACTCGAGTGGAACTTGCGTTCAGGTGAGCCAGCCGTCTGGGCGGATTTTGAAAACGTCACGCCGGGCGAACTGTGGGAAACGCATCAGGCACTCAAGAACCGGATGATCCTGTTCGCGCGAAACCGAATGGTGCGTCGTGCCGAACGCTTGGGACTGCCCGCAAGTGAGACGGCCGACATTCACATGTGCCTCGATCCGGAAGCGCTGACGATCGGCTTCGCGCGACGGTTCGCTCCGTACAAGCGTGCGGACCTCGTGTTGCGCGACATCGAGTTGCTCGGGCAGATCGTCGCCGACTCGAAGCGGCCCGTGCAGTTCGTGTTCGCGGGGAAATCGCATCCCGCCGACAACAACGGCAAGGCGATCTTGCAACGCATCTTCAAACTGACTCAGGAACCGGGCTTCAAAGGCAAGATCGTGCTGTTGGAAGATTACGACATCAACGTCGCGCGGCACTTGGTGCAGGGTGTCGATGTCTGGCTGAACAACCCGCGTCGGCCGCTGGAAGCGTCGGGAACGAGCGGTCAAAAGGTCGTGCTGAATGGCGGTCTGAATTGCTCGATTCTCGACGGCTGGTGGGCGGAAGCCTTCGACGGTCGGAACGGCTTCACGATTGGCAATGGCCGGAATCACTCCGATCAGGACGTGCAGGATGATCGTGACGCGAAGTCGCTCATGCGCGTGCTGCATGAAGAAGTGATCCCGCTCTTCTTCGATCGCGACGACGATGACGGCCTGCCGCAGGCGTGGATCGCTCGCATGAAACGCTCGGTGCGGACCCTCGGCTGGCGTTTCAATGCCGACCGCATGGTGATGGACTACGTCGAGAAGGCCTACATTCCGGCGGCAGGCGGACTGTCGAGCGACATGGGGCGTTTGCCCTGACCGCCTGTTGAAAAACCGTGGGATAGGATTCCAGCCCGTCGTATTCAGCGGCGAATCACGGGCTGGAAGCCTATGTCACTCCCACATCAGGACTGCTTAAATTCGCTGATCACACACCGCCGCTCATTCCTCCGACAGACTCCCCTCCTCCGTGGCCAAGAAACAGCCGAGCAAACTTCGCGTCGCCTTTCGCAAGAACCGGGGGAACACCGCCCGGCGAAATGACATCACGCGCGCGGTGCAAACCGAGGGGGTCGATGTCGAGGGACTCGATCGCGGGCAGCGCGTTTCCGGCAAGGGGGAGCTGACTCGTAAACGCACGGTCGTTGGTGCGCGGCTCGAAGGGGATCAGATCGTCATCGACGTGGACGAGGCGACTTGCCGACGCGGTCGTGTGCTGGCGGCAATCGGTTCGACGCAATGCACCGTGCAGGCGGATGCCGATCAGCCCGAAGCGGGTCGTCACTACGAATGCACCGTGCGCCGCGTCGTGCGGACAGTCGCGAGAGATGCACGGAACGCGGTCGTGACGGGCGACAATGTTCTCTTCGTGCCGACCGACGACGGGCAAGGCGTGATCGAGCGAGTGGAACCGCGGCAAGGCGTGCTGGCGCGAGGCCATCAGTACAAGCAGCACATTCTCGTGGCGAACATTTCGCAAGTGGCGATCGTGGTCTCCGCGAACGACCCGCCCCTCAAGCCCGCTCTGATCGACCGCTTCATCGTCAGTGCCGCCAAGGGCGAAGTCGGTGCCCTGATCGTGCTGAACAAGTGCGATCTGGTGGACCTCGCCGATTTGCAGCCGCTGATTGGGATGTACGCTCGGCTCGGTTACACCGTCGTTCCCACCAGCGTCGTTGCAGGACGCGGCCTCGCCGCACTGAGGCGACGGTTGAAAGGGCAGCAGACGGTCTTCACCGGGCAGAGCGGCGTGGGCAAATCGTCGTTGCTCAACTCACTCCAACCGGGCCTCGCCCTGAGAATCGGCGACGTGAGCCAAGTGACTCACAAGGGCCGCCACACTACGCGCTATGCCGAACTGCGCGAGTTGGAATCCGGCGGCTGGGTCGTCGATACGCCGGGCATCCGGCAACTCGAACTGTGGGACGTGCAGCCGGTCGAAGTGGAAGGCTTCTTCGTCGAGTTCCTGCCATTCATTCCGCACTGCAAGTTCCCCGACTGCCTGCATCTGATGGAGACCGGCTGCGCGGTGCGCGAAGCGCTTCACAACGATCTGATCTCGCGCACCCGCTACGAAAGCTACCTGCGCATGATCGTCGGCGACGAGTAGGCCCGCAGGACGAGTCGTTCGATCCAATTCGTTCGCCACACCAACCCGAAGCGTGAGCGAGGACGCCGAACAGAGGCTGCTAGCTCGCACAGCGCAGCCGTCCTCGCTCACGCTTCGGGTTGGTGTGGGTCAGACGATTTCTGTCGATCCACCAACAAAAACGCCCCCGCGAAGCATGTGCATCGTGGAGGCGTCACCATGAACCCCAGGGATGGAATAGACCGTTCCGGCGAAGGACCTCACCTGATCTGGGCACACGGAAAAACTGCGGCGGGATTATCCGGCTCCCAACCGGGTTGTCAATCACGTTGATTCAGCGGGCACGGCAATCGCCTGTTTCAATTGAGGGTGCCACGGCCACGTCGAAACTCCGTGACCGTGGCACCCCAATCCCCAGCCCCAACAAGACGAGGCCCCTATTCAGCGGGGCGGGGACTCAATGTTTGTGACCATGATTGTGAGGCTGAGCTTCACCCTGCGCCGCTCCACCACCTTGACCGTGTGTGTGACCCGGCTCCAGATATCCGATCCCGTAGGCGAGGGCGACACCGACGAGCAGGGCCAGCGACAACCGTGCGCGATCGTGCGAGTGAAACTGCACCTCGGGCAACAGGTCGCTCAATGAGATGCACAGAAAGACGCCGGCTGAGAACGCTAAGGCTGCAGCCAGAATCACGTCTTGAGACGGACCAAATTGTTGAAGGCCGAAATACAACCCTGCCGCACCGAGCGGGCACATCAAGGCATAGCCCACGTTGACGAGAGTTCTTGCCCGTGATGACCATCCCCCCGCCGCCATCAGTGTCGTAATCGACAGCGAATCGAGCGGCTTGTGCAGCACGACTCCGAGAAACGTTCCGAGTCCCAACAGCCACGCCGTCGCCCCATCGTGATGCAGAGCATCCGCTTTGACGTTCGCCGCCAATGCGCCGCCGTCAATGAGCGTGTGAATCGACAGCCCTAGGAAGATGCCAATCCAACTGGCTCCCTGCGCCGGGTGATGACTGTGTTGATGACCAGAGTCGTGATCGTGGTCATGCTTGGCGAGACACGCCTGATCGTGAGCATGGTCATGATCGTGGTCATGTCCGCAAAGATGATCGTGATCGTCGTCCGTTGCGACCGGCTCGTGGTTGTGGAAGTGAAACATCCGCAGCATGAAGAACGTCGTCAGCAAGCCGATCATCAAACTGCCGACGCAAAAATCCAGCGATCTGGCAGGATCTTGACCGTTCCCAGCCATGGCCTCAACCGCGTGAGGCAACTGGTGAAAGATGGCCACTCCCAACATCAGTCCGCCGATCAAACTGACCAGAAGCTGCATCCGTGAATGAGTCAGCTTGATGAGCGACGGCAGATACCCGCCCAGCAGCGACGACATCGCAATCAGCACGCAGTAAATGGCAAGGAGTGTCGGGGGCCAGGTCATATCTCAGCCTTCTCAACGAGTGAGCGTCTTGGAAATTTCGCGATGCCCGGTGGGAAGGAGGCGCGACCACACCAACCCGAAGCGTGAGCGAGGATGCTCACACACGGCAGTTCCCGACCATCCTCGCTCACGCTTCGGGTTGGTGTTCGGGTTTGACGACCGCCCCTAATGAAAGCCCTTCCGGCGAACGAGACTGTAGCGTTCGAGTGCTTCCAAAATGATGGGGAACGCGGTCTTGGCCGAGGTCAACTCGTCCACTTCGACCGCCTTGCCTTCCAGCATTTTGTAGTCTTGGAAAAACCGGCGAATCATCGCCAGTCGATGCGGCGGCAGTTCGTCCGCTTCGGTGAACGAGTTGAATTCGGGGTCTTTCGTGGCGATGGCGAGAATCTTGTGATCGCGTTTGCCGCAATCGACCATCGTCATCAAGCCGATCGCCCGAGCTTCCACCAACGTCAGCGGATCGACCGGTTCTTGGCAAAGTACAAGTACGTCGAGCGGGTCGTCGTCCTCGGCCAAAGTCTGCGGAATGAAGCCGTAGTTCGCGGGGTAGTACACCGCCGAATGCAGCATTCGATCCAGCCGCAACATGCCCGTTTGCTTGTCGAGTTCGTACTTGACGCTCGATCCTCGGGGGATCTCGATCACCGTTGTGAACTCCCCAGGCAGATTTTCACCGGGGACGACATCGTGCCATGCGTGAGTCATGCAAACGGCTCCAGAATGTTGCGGAGAGGAATGGGACGAGACGGTCGGGAGAGGCTTCCAAGCGGATCGCGGCGGGAGTGTAGCAACCGGTTTCCTCACCGCAAACGAGGTAACCCGATCAGCGTTTTGGCGTCCGTTGTTGGTCTTTCATCTTCTGACGCAAATCACGCTTCTGTCGCTTGCTGAGTCCTCGAAGTTGATCGGGAGTCAGTCCCTCATCCAGCCGGTACGACGCATCGCCATCTTCCGAATCTTCCTCGTCGTCCGACGCATCGTTTTGACTGACGACCGGCTGCTGCGTGACGCGGCCCTGCTGAGCGGGACGTTGCTGCCACGACTCGGCCACAGGCTTCTTCTGTGAGGCTGAGGAACTCGCCGTGCTGGCCGGAGCCGACTTGGCGGATCGGACTGGTGGCGCTTCGACGTCCTCTTCGGCATCTGCTTCGTCCCACTCCTCTTCATCGCTGTAGTCACTCGACGACGGTTCCGCTTCTGACTCGTAGGAATCGCTGGCGTCTTCGTAGGACTCGTCTTCGATCTCCTCCTGCTGCTCTTCTTCTTCTTCAACGACCGCGACTCGTGAGCGAGACTTGGTGACTCGTTTCGCCGCCGGTTTGCGTTTCCGCTTGGGTGTCTCTTCGGACTCAGCCACTTTCCGGCTGCGACGTTTGGGTTTGGCTTCTGCCTCGTCGATCTCCGCAGTCTTGGCTCGTCTCACGAAAAAACCGCCCAGCCAACTGAAGCAGCGACTCGTAGATTGAAGACACAAACGGGCGACCCCCAGCAATTGCGATCCAGCTTTCGGCTCATCGCACTCGGGGGGATCAGGGCAGACGTAGGCCACGACTCGCGCGTGCAACCACAATCCGAGGAACAGTGTTCCGGCGGCGAACAGCGGCACAATCTGCCGTGCCGACGAATACCAAGGCTGGCTCAGCAGATCAGGTGAGAACAACTCCAAACTGCCTGTCACCAAACCGAGCAACCCAGCCGTGCGCAACGTCCAGACCGTCGATTGGCCTCGACGCACATCGCGATCCAGCAGGAACATGAGTGGGACAGCAGTGGCACCCGCCGGGATTAACCACGCCAAAACGTCGCCTCGCCAACTGAGCCATTGGAGTTGGGAAATGATCTCACCAAGCAGCCAGTGAGCATTCGTCAGGGAGCAGAAGGCCATCACCCCGAATGCCACAGCCGCCCACGGCCAAACCCAATATCGGCCACCAAAGTCGAGCTTGCACTGGATGCGATACCACGCGATCAGCACCGCCAACTGAGCACACAAAAACCAAAGAGAGGCTTGAACAACGGCGCCTAAAACGGGACGGTCTCCTTGAAGCAGATGCTTCGTTAGCGGAGCCAGCTCCGGTCGAAATACTGTCGGGTGAGTGATTGCAAAGGAGACCGCAATCAACAGCAGCCCAAGCATCGCCCCATAAGTCCAAATTCGCCATTCATAGGCGGGAACCCAAGGAGCGGCGGCTTCTGATCCGACCAACTCCGATATCACTCGCCCCGATGTGGAGACACCATCGAGCACATCGTCCTCAATAGGCGCACCGTCCCCCGTGACAGCCAATCGGCGTCGACGTCGGTTATCGAGCGAGTTGGAGCCTACAGACGGAATTGCCATGGCTCGCGAATGCCATCCTTGGAAATGCTGCTCTGCCACGATGGCTCTTACCGAGTGGCTTTGGTCGGCATCTTGCCTGACCGCCAGCAATCGGCTCCACCTAGACGACTCTCATCGGAGGCTTGGCCGCTTCATGTTGATGAGAACTCTCACAGGATGACTCTCCCGCCCCGATTTGCCCAATTGAACGAGACTCACCTTGCCACTAGCACATCACCCAAGCTGCCTATTTCTGCAAGATCAACTTGCCGTTCCGGGTGAGCTTCAAGCGATAAACCTCTTCCTCGTGAAGGATTAGAACCTCTTTCTCGCCTTGAAGCAGACTAGCAGACGTGATTTCACGCACCGTGACTGGTGTCGCTGATTCGGGCTGCGTTTTGCTAGAAATGGTCGATGTTTGTTGATGTTCAGTCACGAGCTGGTCTCCTGAAGTAATGGCCACGAATGCTTTTGAGTGATATTAGCCAGGCAGAAGAGGCACACCGGTGATTTCTGTTGGCTAGGCTTGACGGGAGTCGTTTCGGACGCAATAGTCACGACATTGAGACGCAGTGTCAACTCATAATCGAGTTGGTCGGCTCACCGTGATGCTCGCCAGCCCCGCGCCAGCCATGCGAACGGACAATCGCCCAGCCAAATGTTGGCAGGGCATTCCAGTTCCTTATTGCTCTTGCTGGAGTCCTCAGAAATGAACGAACGTCGTCAACTGTTGCCGCGAAGGCGCGGTTTCACACTGATCGAACTTTTGGTGGTAATCGCCATCATTGCCATCCTGATCGCACTTTTGTTGCCTGCCGTGCAACAAGCGCGCGAAGCGGCTCGCCGAACCCAGTGCAAGAACAACCTCAAGCAGATTGGGCTAGCGCTTCACAACTATCTTGATACGCACTCGGTCTTTCCCCCCAGTTATTGCGTGGGCGCAACAACCGGTGGAACTTGGTCAGTCCACGCGAGGATCCTTCCCTTTATGGATCAAGCTAGCGTGTTCGCCTCAGCAGACTTGTCTCTGGGGTACGGCGTCGCACCCAACTCCACGATCGGCATCACGCAGATGCGTATTCCCGGATACACCTGCCCCAGCGAAATCAAAGCCGTTGCGCGTGTGGCGACTCCGCCAGCGGCAACCCATTTTCCTTCGACCTATGCCTTCAATGGTGGGACGTGGAACTACTTGACGGCCAAGGCAACTTATGCCGACGGAGTGACAGCCGGCGACGGCTCTTTCTCACCCAACAGCGGTTTTTCGCCACGCGACTTCACAGATGGGATGAGCAACTCCCTCTGTTTCTCGGAAGTCAAAGCGTACACCCCCAATGGGGGCGGTGTAGCCATTCCGGCAGGCACTGCCCCGCCAACATCGCTTGATCTCACCAGCTACATCACGGGAACGGTCAGCCTCAACGGACACACGGAATGGGTGGATGGCAAGATTCACGAGACGGGCTTCACGACCACGTTTGCGCCCAACGCTAAAACGATTATCGCAGCCGCTTCGGGTAGCACGCCCGCCGTCGAAGGAAACCTCATCTCGTTCAAAGAACGGACGGCCGCTGGCCTCTTGAACCCGACTTTTGCGGCTGTGAGCGCCCGCAGCTACCACACCGGGATCGTTCAGGTTTTGCTGATGGATGGTTCAGCGAGAACCATCTCTAACAACACCGACCTGCGTGTTTGGAGAAATGTCAGCACGCGCAGCGGTGGAGAAGTCGTCGGTGAATTTTGACGTGCGATCACTCTGCCGGTGGACTCCATTGTTCGCCTCTGCTTGGTGACTCTCGATCGCGTGAGTGAAGCAGCAACCACGGTTCGGGTAGCCGAACCAGCCAAGCGACGATCAGGAACGTTGCTGCTCCGACAGCCAGCGGCAACGCCAATTTGATGCCGCGCGAGGTGATGCCTTCCGCGTTGGTGACCGCAGGCAACAGGAACCAGCACACAACGGCCATCGCCACCGCAGCGATGGCCGTTTTCGTAAATGTCGCCCCAATTTCGGACCAGTGCAGCGAACCGACTCGTCGTTGAAGTAGCCACGCGGTGGTGAGGCATTGAATTGCGGCGACCAGTGCGGTCGCGATTGCCAAGCCTCGACCACCCAGCGGCCAGATGAGGCTCACGTTCAACGCGATATTCAGCAGCAGCGCCCCGAGTCCGACGTACATGGGCGTGAGACGGTCTCCCGTCGCGTAGAAGCCGCGTTGCAGGATGAGTAGGCCGCAGTAAGCCCACACGCCCGAGCCGTAGCACGCGATCATGTCGCCGGTTTGACGAGCGGCTTCGGCGTCAAACTTGCCGTATTGGAAGAACAGCGTCGCCAGCGGATGAGCCACCAACATCAAACCGACACTCGCCGGAATGCCGATCGCCAGCACCAGCCGCACACCCAGCGACAAGTCGGCCCGTAGCTTGTCGGTCTCGCCCCGTTGAGCATGCGCCGTGAGCAGTGGAAACAGGACCGTTCCCAACGCGACGCCGAACACGCCGAGCGGGAACTGATACAGACGCTGCCCAAGATAGAGCGCGGTCGCGGTTCCTTCGGTCAGCGGATACGAGGGCGATCCCGGCAGGGGCATCAGCGGCCCACCTCCTGCTGGCTGAGTGAAGCCCCACGCGATCAAGCTGTCGAGGACCGCGTTGAGTTGCGTGATCGAGAGACCGATCACGACCGGCAGCATGTCACGCGCGATCCTCCAGACTCGATCGAGTGCCCCGCGCCAGTCGCCGCGATAGCCGAAGCCGCTGTGCGACAGAGCGGGCAGCGGGAACAGCAATTGAAGTCCACCCGCGATCACCACGACGAGAGCCGTCACATAGATTTGGCTCGTCGCATCGGGCCACAGCGGGACGAGGCACCACAGCGCGGCAAGCCAAGCGACATTCAAGACAACCGGCACGAGAGCGGGCCACAAAAATCGTCCGAGTGCGTTCAGCACCGCGCTCAATTGAGCCGCCAGACAGATCAAGATCACATACGGCAACAGCAGTGCGGTGAGGTTCCGCAGCAGCCGAGCTTGATCGCTCAACTCGAAAACGTAGCCGATTCCCCAGAGCAGCCCTTCGGCAACGATCACGCCACCACACAGCACGGCCATCAGTACGACGAAGACAGCCCACGTCATGCGAGCCGCCGATTCGCGCCCCTCGTCGTTCAGTTCCTTCACGAAGACGGGCAGAAAGGCCGTCGTCATCGCCCCTTCGCCCAGCAGCACGCGCGCAAGGTTCGGCAATCGAAACGCGACCGTGAACGCATCGAGAATCGGCCCGGCACCGAAGATCGCTCCCATCGCCTGATCGCGCAGCAGACCGAGGACTCGGCTGACGATCGTGCAGAGACTGACCACGCGCAAATTGCGTGAGACGTTGTGGAGCGAGTCACTCACGATGGGATGGGTGCCAGCGGGGAGAAGGGTTTCAACAGCCCCGTCGTGTGACAGTGCTCTCACCGGAAGATAGGTGAACGCGCCAAACCCGTCGAGATGCGGCTCGAGGCAACACATGGAAAATGAGTGACCCGTAGGATGGACGCCCTCGTCCGTCCGCTTCCAACTAGAAAAGACTCGGACGAGGGCGTCCAAGTTACGTTTCTCAACAGGCTGTTAATCAGGTCTCACTCGTCGAACGAATCCATTTCCGAACCTGCGGGGCTTCATGCGTGCGCAGCCGTTCGAGCAACCGAGCCGATTCATCATCGACGACGAACAGACCGCGATGCTGTTCCTTGCAGAAGCCGTCGTCGATCGCGCGGTCGATCATCGCGACGAGCGGATCAAAGTAACCGGCCACGCTCAGCAACCCGATCGGCTTACAATGCAGTCCGAGTTGCGACCACGTCAGCACCTCGAACAACTCCTCGAACGTGCCGAGTCCGCCGGGCATCGCGATGAAGCCGTCCGACAGCTCCGCCATGAGAGCCTTCCGCTCGTGCATGTCGTGCGTGACGCGGAGATCGGTCACGCCGGTGTGCAACAGTTCCTTCGTCGCGAGAAACTGCGGGATGACTCCGATCACACGCCCGTTCGCCGCCAGTACCGCATCCGCGATCGCTCCCATCAACCCCACGCTGCCGCCGCCGTAAACGAGTTCGATCCCGTCGCGAGCCATCAACGCCCCCAACTCATCCGCCGCGCGACGATGCACAGGATCAAAGCCAGCACTGGAACCGCAGAAGACGCAAAGGCGATGAAGCTCGGGCATGTTGTTCGTCCAGCAGAGGTTTGTCCGCGCCACTCGCTGCGATGTGGCGCGGCGGATGATAACATCGGCCCCCATGCAACACGTTCTGACTTCAATCCGCCGTCTACTTGAGACCACATGGCCGTCGGCTGTGGTGGCCATCGTGACATGGATCAGCATCGTCATCGCGATTGATCCGGCGGGGAGTTATCCGAACATGCCGGAAGGACCGGGGCTGACGGTCGATGAAATATTCAACGTCGAGCAAGGCGTGTTACTCGTCGAGCAGGCCAAGGCGCTGGGATGGCTGAACCTCATTCCCGGCACGTCGGTGGAAGCGTTCAAGCCGGAGAACCATTATCTGCCCGATCATCCTCCGCTGGGACGTTATTGGCTCGGCGTGCATCATCATCTGACGTGGTGGCTCGCGCCGCCGTTCGATCCGGAAGGGCCTTGTGTGACGGCGTGTGCTCGCACGGGATCGGCCACGGCATTCGCGATAACAGTTTGGATGGTCGGAGCGTTCGTCACGTTGCGCCACCTAGGACGTGAGTCTTCGGATTCTCGGAGCGGGGGACGTGAGTCCCCTGGTTCCGCGAGGGACTCGTCGAGCAACTCGCCATCAAGCACATCGCTGGCGGAATCAGGGGACTCACGTCCCCCGCTCCGAGAGGACCAGTGGCGCAGATGGGAAGGACTGTTCGCAAGTCTCGCGCTCGTCCTGATGCCGCGACTGTATGGACACGCGCACATCGCGTCGCTCGAAACGATCACGAACCTGACGTGTACGGCCGCGGTGCTGGCGATCGCTCATTGGTGGAATGGCTCCGCACCGCCATCGCGTCGCGTCGCGCTGCTGACCGGCGTCGTGATGGGCCTCGCGCTGCTGACGAAGATTCAGGCGATCCTCATCCCGATCCCGGTCATCATCTGGGCACTGTGGCGCTGGCGAGCGAAGGCGATCGTGCCGCTCCTCATCTGGGGCGTGACGGCAAACGTCGTGTTCTTCGCTCTCTGGCCGTACCTCTGGCTCGATCCCGTCGGGCACTACTTGGAGTACCTCGGCCGTGCAACAGACCGCTCGACGATCCACTGCTTCTACTTCGGAGTCCGCTACGCCGACAAAGCAGTCCCGTGGCACTACCCATTCGTGATGTTCGCGGTGACGGTGCCGCTGGGACTGCATCTGCTCGGTGCGTGGGGAATGTCATCCCTCTTCGGGCGTCAGCCCTTCTTCGCCTTTCTGAGCGGGGGACGTAAGTCCCCTGATTCTTCGAGCGATTCCAATGTCGCCCCCCTCACCCTAACCCTCTCCCCGCAAAGCCGGGGCGAGGGGACAAGGCACTCCGACTGGTTGCTGCTCGCCTGCACGGTGTTTCCGCTGATCGTGTTCGCTCTGCCGCGAGTCGCCGTGTACGACGGAGAGCGTCTATTCCTGACGAGCTTCCCGCTATGGGCGATCTTCGTGGGGAGGGGACTGAAAAAGTTAATCGATCTCGTCTATCAACGGGCCGACAACTCAATCACAGCCGCAGTCACTCTCTGGTGCTTCTTTGGTTATCACATTCAATTTCAACGAAGCGTTCATCCAAGTTACTTGAGCTATTACAACGAGCTCACGCTAGGAATGTATGGTGCAGACAGACTTGGTCTTGAAATGGACTACTGGGGGACTGGAGTTACTCGCGAATTAATAATGAACATGATCGAAGCGGTAGGCATGACCGAAGCGGTAGGATCGGACTTAGTAGTTGCTGTCATGCCGACACTTCATCAGTTCCAAGCCGACGAGTATCGACGGCAATCTCCTATCCTGAGAAAACACCGAATCAACGTGGTGGAGTTCAATCCTCAGGTATCGTCAAATCGACCAACCATCGTGTTTCGACGGCGAGCAAATCTTCCCCGTCACCGTGAGGGACCGCTGTCAAACACAGTCATTGCGATCTCAACACCCGACGAGCAAGGCGATGACGATCCCATGATTTGGCTAGCGTTTGTCACCCAGAAGAACGGACTAAAAAGTCGAAGGCCGTTTTCCGAAGAAGACCTGCCATTTCCGTAATGGATTTGACTGCGAATCGCTATCAAGCGACACAACTTGAGATCGCTAAACAAATCGAAGACACCACAGATGCTATCGCATGCAAACCAAATTTCGTGACGACCGCTTCCGTTGTAAGTGGCCCTCAACATGTTCGCCGTCTTCGTTCCGTACAAGGTGTACTTGGCGCTGTTGCTCATTCCCGTTGCGGGGCTTGTGAAGCGGCGATCAGTCGGCGGCGGGGATGGCACAGGGGGACGGTGGCCAGTCCGTGGTTCCTCATTTCGAGCGTGGAAGCGATTGGGGTCAGGCACCGCAGGTTCTGACTGGCAACATGACGAAGGATCGCAGATGACCTCTCAAGTTGACGTTGATTCATCGCTCGAACGTTACAGCCGCCAGATGCGGTTCTCGGGCATTGGCGTTGAGGGGCAGGAGAAGATTCGTGCGGCGAGGGTGTTGTTGTGCGGATGCGGTGCGTTGGGGACGGTGCTGGCCGACACGCTGGTTCGGGCGGGAGTTGGCTTTCTGCGGATTGTCGATCGGGATTTCGTCGATCTCTCCAACTTGCAGCGTCAGGTGTTGTTCGACGAGCAGGATGTGGCCGAGCATTTGCCGAAGGCGATCGTGGCGGCGAACAAGCTGGCGCGGGTCAACTCGCAGGTGACGCTCGAACCGCACGTGGCCGATGTCGATTGGCGGAACGTGCGCGAGTTCGCTCGTGACGTGGACCTGATCCTCGACGGAACCGACAACTTTGAGACGCGGTTCCTCATCAATGACGTTTCGCTGGAGACGGGCATCCCGTGGGTGTATGCCGGAGTCGTCGGGAGTCATGGCCAGACGATGCCGATCTTCCCGAATGAATCTGCCTGTCTGCGCTGCATCGTCGAGTCACCGCCCGAACCGGGGACGACCGAAACGTGCGACACCGCCGGAGTCATCGCCCCCGCGATTCACATGGTCACCGCGCTGCAAGCGGCGACCGCGTTGAAGATTTTGTCGGGGCAGAAACATCTCGTCGCGCGCAAGCTGTCGATCGTCGATGTCTGGGACGGCACGCTACGACAGATGAACGTGGATGGCCTGCGTGAACGAGGCGACTGTCCCGCGTGCAGTCACGGTCGCAGAGACTTCCTGAACGGAGGCCACTCGTCGCAATCGACGGTGCTGTGCGGTAGGAACTCGGTCCAGATCACGCCCGCCGAACCAAGCCACCTCGCGTTGGAAGACCTCGCCACACGACTGGCTCCACTGGGCGAAGTGACTCGCAACCCGTTCCTGCTCCGTTTCCAGCCGCGCGCCGAAACGCAAACGACGGGAGCAACGAGTGACGAGTGCCAACTCACCGTGTTCCGAGATGGCCGCGCGATCGTACAGGGAACGGAAGACCTCGCGGTGGCGAGGAGCTTGTACGCGAGATACGTCGGCTCGTAGGGTAAGCGTCTCGCTTGCCCGTGAATCCCGTTGAATGTGAGTGCGTTGAAAGCAGGGCAAGCGAGACGCTTACCCTACGGCCATCAGCCCGCCGTGACCTTCCAACCGTAGGCATTCAGCGCCATGACGAGGAACACGATTCCCGTCAGCAACGCGGAGAGTGAGACCCACAGCAGCGCCACGTAGATGTCCGGAGCCGGGCTGTTGTCAGAGCTTCGTGGTGACATGATCGCCCTCTTTAATGGTGACGTTCTTGGCCTTCTCTTCTTTCACGACGATCCCGGCAGACTTGTCAGGATAAACCGTCGTCAGGCGAATCTGCCCGAGATATTTTCCACCGGCGCTATAGGCGGTCAGCTTGTGACCGACACTCAAGCCTTCATCGCTGCCGAGCGAAATCCCAACGTACTCAAGACCCCCTTTGGCGTCCTTGCGGTATTCAGTGATGATCCCGTCCAGTGGTGGGGGGGGAGTGACTTGAGCCTGCATCAACTTGGGATCGGTGGCGAGATTCTTCGACGCAAGGAACCGCTTCATTGTCGCCACGTCGGCCAGCATCTCGGCGTGCTTTTCGGTCAATTGCGACAGCTTCAACTCCAGCGCGAACTTGTCATCCGAGGCCTTCTGCAAACTCGTAATGAGTTCTTCGCGGGTCTGATATAGGACCGCATTATTGCCACGTTGGAGATCAGCTTCCTTTTTACGTTCATCCGCTTCGACACCGTTGAGCGCGGCCAGATCGCGCTGGCCATCCAGCGAAACATTCAACTGCTTGTTCTTGGCATCCAAGTCTTTGGCCTGGTTGTCGAGGGCCGTCTTTTCGCCCGTCAGCTTGGCGATGTCATTCGTCAAGTCGGTCAGCTTCTTGGCGGTGTCCGTTCGTTCCTTTTCAAACTCCGCCTGCTGGTCCTTCTGTTTGTCAGACGCCTTCTTGAGAGCTGCGGTTTGCGTTCCGGCAAACGTGCGCCAGTTCTTCTGTGCGGTGAACACACCGCCAGCGAAGGCCATGAACAATATGCTCAGCACCAAGTGCAGCACCACCAGAATTTTGCCAACCGTAGTCATCGAAGCACCTCACTCTGGGCAAACCGACATCTCAACTTGGACTTCGCAACGAAAGAGCGTCCCTGCATCCGACCATCAAATCGTCCGGCCCCGCGTCCTCGTTCCAAACTTCGTCCGTTGGGCTACGGAGGCTACTTGTCGTAATCGCCCGTCTGTTGTTTGAGCTGCTTCTCACGCCGCTCCAACCGCTTCATATTCTCTTCCGCGCGGATCAGCTCATCTTCGAGAGACTTCTGCTGCTTCTCGGCCGCGAACAAATCGTTGCGGAGCAGCTCGAGCTGGTTCTTCAGGCGGAAGCCTTCTTCCCGTCGTTCTTGAGCCGTCTTGCGTGTTTGCTGAATCTCACCACCTTTGGCGGTGAAGTCGGTCGTCGCAGCTTGAATGGCGGTGTTCAACTCGGCGAGTTGTTTCTCGAAGGTTTCGGATCGAGCTTTCACGCCCGCTTCATCGACGGGGATCAGTGCTTTGATTCCAGCTATGACCGGCTTGATTTGCTCGATCTTCTGTGTCAATTGCGTCTGTTGTTCTTTGGCATCTTTGAGCTGTCGCTGTCGTGCGGCCACGACCACTTCAGCCAGCAATGGAGTGGACGATCCGACGGCCTCACCCGTGCGACGGGTCTTCGCCGCGTAGCTTGGCTTCTCGCCCGGTGTCGTGGTGATGACAAAATCGTCGGTGATTTCGGCCGATTCCGCCTCGCCCTTCCAGTTGGGACCGCCGCTGACCAGCGACAGCGCAAACGCCGCGAAGCCGAGGCTTGTCGCCGTAACGAAGACCACCAATGTTTTGCCGAGGCTGTTCATAAACCGCTCGCCACCGATGTGTCACGGAGGATGAGTTTGTTGACGTGCGAAATCCTACTGGTCTGCGGAGACGAGCGTCAATCAGCGAATTTGTAGCGACTCATCGCAGAACAAGAGGGTCAGGGAGTCGTTTTGAGGTTGCTGCTGGAGTGAGATCACGTCGATCTTCACCAGCCTTATCTCAATCAGTCAGACACCCGATCTCGTGGTTCGCGGATAAATCGCACTCGCCTTGGAACGCTCGACGAGATGTCCCCGTTGACGTTTGGAATCCGGCTCCTCATTCGTCGGCAGTTTCGGATCGTCGCTGCAGACTGCCTCGACCCTTCCGAGAAATCGTCGTGTTCGCGCGGCTGCAAACGGCCCGGTTTGACGACTGTGCCGATCGCACCGCCGATGTTCATCGGTCATTCGGTCATCAGTATGCCTCGTTCCGCGGATGCACGGCGTCACGCAGCAGCCACAGTTCATTCTTACGTCTTGAATTGGTTCAAACCGAGGTGCGACGACAGCGAAGCCATCCGGGGCGACGAACTGTCGCGCTCATGCTGGATCAAGGTTGAGTGCCTACAAACGAGGCTCTTCGGACAAGTTTCGGGAGGTGAGACGGGGCCGATTCACCGAGAGATTTTTTTCTCAAACTTGGTAACTCGACGTTCCCTTTTTCTCGGGAACCTGCCATAAACATTCGCACTTCAGTAGGCATTGGACCTACTGGAATAGGAAGATGAACGTCGCTTCGCCCACCTGCCTTTCGGCTTGTACTCTTGATGAGGTTCCCTCAGACAGTGTTCAAGATCGGCGAGCCGGTGACGCACCTCGGCCTCAGTCATGTCCGTTAGCACGCGTGGGGTGAAGAGACTTGTCGGGAAGTCGAAGTCACCAAACCTGATGCCGCGGTTTGCCGTCGCTGAATTGACTTTGATCTTCCCCGCTGCGGACTCGTGGCGGAGGTAACTAGCTTCAGAGGGCCGTTGCGGCCCGCAAAAGGACGACGATGAGCAAGAATCTGTACGTGGGTAATCTGTCTTTCAGTTGCACGGCTGACGATCTGCGCGAGCTGTTCAGTCAGCACGGCAATGTTGCGTCCGCACAAGTTGTGTCGGATCGCGAAACAGGCCGTTCGCGCGGCTTCGGGTTCGTTGAGATGGGCGATGGCGGCGAAGCCGCGATCAACGCTCTCAACGGCACCGACTTCCAAGGCCGTTCGTTGACCGTCAACGAAGCCCGTCCTCGCGAAAGCGGCGGCGGTGGTGGTGGTCGCAGTGGCGGCGGTGGCCGCAGCGGTGGCGGCGGCTACGGCGGTGGTGGTGGCGGCGGTGGTGGTCGCAGCAGTGGTGGTGGTGGCGGCTACGGTGGCGGCGGCGGCGGACGCTACTAAACGGCACTGGCTGCCAGCCCTCTGACAGCCAACATCGACCTGCTATGAGATATGCAAACGCCTCCCGGCCCCCGACGGCCGGGAGGCGTTTCGCATTGGATGGCTCATTCGTAGCGATACAGATTTCGCTTGGCGGGATCACACAGGCCGATGCGGTTGAATGGGGCGATCGCGGTGCGGATGCGGTCCGTGAATTGGGCCGTGGTCAGCGAACGCTCTTGAATATCGCGCGTCGCCTCGGTGAGTGCCGCACTCAGTCCGGCATGGTCCGCGCTCAGAAACGCAGAGCCGCGAGTGGCTCGCCCCGCGCGGCGCTCCTCTTCCGACCATACGGCCGCAGAGAAGTAGAACATCGACAGGGCGATCATCCGCTCGAAGTCCAAGAAGCCCGCGAAACTGCCGCTGACAATGCGGTCGAGGAACTCGGTCTCGGTCTGAACGAGCGAGTCGTAACGCTTCAGTTCCCCTGCCAATTCGGTTCGCCCCCAGCAGCGTTCGAGGATCAGCAACAGTCGTTCAATCCCCACGAGCGTGAAGGCG
Organism: Schlesneria sp.; assembly: GCA_043746775.1. GTDB lineage: Bacteria > Planctomycetota > Planctomycetia > Planctomycetales > Planctomycetaceae > Schlesneria. Next base: position 8,115 of record JAYTQJ010000073.1, on the reverse strand, counting down.
TTGCCCGTCGAATGGAGAGGGTCGAGGAACATCGCCGTGTTGGGAAGCATCACCCAGTTTGGACCGGCAGATCGTTCGAGGCGTCGCTGCATTCGCCCCGTCTGCCGCCACGGCACGATCGGCGTGGCACGGGCGAACTGCGCGGAGACGGCTGGCAGGCGGAGCAGGAGCGCGGCCCATTCGTCTTCCGGCGCGACAGACCTGTCGAGCGGAAAGCGATCCGGGTCGAGCGAGAACCCCGCGCTGGTGACTCCGTTGTCGAACCGCAGCACCCACATCCAGCCTCCGTCGAAAACGTGATGCAGCGCCGCGTCGTCGCACAGATACGGATGCTCGTTCACGTTGCCCCCTCGTGCAGAGTAAAGACCGCTCCACGGCAGGACGTTGGTGAAGTGCGAGAACAGCGCACGTGAGCGTGTTCGGAGTCCTTCGGCGTGCGGCCCGATACCAAGTTGCTTCGCGAGGAAGCTCCCTTCGCCCGAGGCATCCACGAGGAACGACGCTCGCACTGTGAACGATTCACTCGGCCCATCAGCTCCGTCTTGGTGAGCCGGATGCCGTGTGGATGACGCTCGATTGCCGCGCAGTTCCCAGCCATCACCGTGCGACAACAACGTGTCGATGTTCGTGTTGTCAAAGTAGGGGATGCCCGCCGCGACCACTTCATTGGCGAGGAAGTGATCGAAGTCGGAGCGGAGCCAGTGCGTGTCGGCGTCGGCATGGGAACGACTCGCAGCGACGAGCAATTCATTCGCGCGATCAGGTCGCGGACAAAAATCTTCGCCCAGCGTGTGATGGAAGTAGCTGAAGCCGCGCTTCAAACCGCACACGATTTCGGGATACGCCTGCTTCCACTGCGCGTAGTTGGCCAGCGGTGCCAGCCTCGGCAGATCGTAGCGGTGCGCGAGGTCTTCCAAAATCAGATTGGCCAGCGGCGTCGAGGACTCGCCAATCGCAAAGCGCGGGTGCGAACCTCGGTCAATCAGTACGGGCTTGAGGCCGATCTGCTTGAGCAACAGCGCGAGCAAGCTCCCGCTGAAACCCGCTCCCATCACGACAATGTCGGCATCGAGTTCGATCATGATTCGACGGTCCCTTCGCCCCCGCAGGCAACGCCGTTAAGTATTTCTGTAGCAGAATTCGTGAGAATTCTGGCGAACCGAGGACTCTTCAGAAGTCTTACGACTTCTGAAGAGTCCGATTGGCTACTTGGCTTCATTTCCACAGTCGCATTCCACGCACGGTTCGATCTGTTGCGACAGGTTCATCTGCTGCAAGCGCGCGATGCGTGCCGGACCACACTGCACGCAGTCACAGAACTTTTCGGCATCCCACAGGTCGATGAAGACTCGTCTCGCTGTGTCGCCTGCTCGGCAAAGTTCGATCCCGCGCTCCAACACTTCCTCCATGCTGCGAATCGTGGGGAGAGAGAAGTCGCCTGACTCGGCCAAGCGGTCCATGATGCCGTTCCCTGCGCGAGTCGGGATGACACTGCAAACGCTCGCACCCACTTCGAAGGCGTGAGAGAGCGACTTCACGCACCATTCAATTCCATCCCGCTCATTCAGCCCGGGAGGCTTGAGCAGGAGGAAGGCTCTCACGTCGATGTCGTGTCCGCGCAGGAAGGAGGCGGCACGGTCGAAGTCTTCCACAGTCATGCGTTTGTTCAGCCGCGACAGGATGTCCGGATGAACCGTCTCCAAGCCGAGAGCGATTTCAAGACGAGGACCATCGTTGAACCGCGTGGGCAACGAAGACGAGAGCAGATCACGGAACGTCACGCAGCGGTCGTCGGTGAGACGCGGATGGTTCTCGACGATGATGGTCTCGAAGTGACAGACCCGCGCGGCGATGGCGGCATGATCTTCGGGCGGGATCGCTTGCGCATCGAAGAAGTTGCCAGCGTTGTAGAGCTTGATGTGCCGCGCCGCAGGCAGCCGCGCCAAGGCGTGGTTGATCTGTGCGGGGATCGCTCCGACGGGGACTCGCTCATCCAGCGTGTACTTCCAGAGGTCACACATCGTGCAGCGGAACGGACACTCTTGGTTGGTCAGGAAAATCGTCGCGACATCCTCCACACGCCCCGAAGCGGTTCGCTCCGGTTCGACCAAGTACGCGTAGGGCCGCCACGGATCGAGCGGCAGCTTCGGCGGGCGGGCGGCGAGAATGTCGGCGTCGTGCATGGATGGTGATGGCTTGAGTAGGACCGGTTTCATCGGCCCCGTAGGGTAAGCGTCTCGCTTGCCCGTGATGCCGTTTGGGAGAGCGGGCAAGCGAGACGCTTACCCTACGTCCCTTCTCTCGATGATCTCGGCGCGGGGGCGAGGGCCGCTTCGAGTCGAACGAGCAGCGCGTCAATTTCGAGGGACTCGGCTTCGGAGAGCAACTCATCGCCGAAGCGGACTCGGCAGAAGAAGCGTGAGAGAGCCAACGGCACTTCGTTGAGGCTGGCGGCTCGCAGCTCCGCAGCAAATGTCTCGGCGGCGCGGGCCGAGAATTCGTGATGCGTTTGGGTGGGATCGCGCTCCAGTCCGCGTGACTTCATCAACCGAACGAACCGCTCGTAGAACTCGACCCACCGCCGTTGCTGGGATCGACGCGATCGCTGTTTTCGAGACCAGCTCCACTTCAGTCGGAACAGGTGCTGCCGGAGAAACCACAGCGACGACACGCCCGACCACAGCACAGCGGCTCCTCCGAAACTGAGCCAGTTGCGTGGATTGAAGACCAACTGAATGAAGGCTTCGACGCTCGACTCGGGCGAAAGCCAGACCGACACGAGTCCCTCCCAGATCATGGTGACCAGCTCGCGGACCGGGCCGTACAGCACTTCCTCTTGAGTGTCCATCGAGATGTTGACGACGTTGGCACTCCACAGGTTGGAGACGCGCGAAGAGACATCCGTCCAAACGGAACGCCGCGCGGCAACATCCGCCACACTGGCGGTTCGCTCTGAGGCGGGGGTCCCATCCAGCGTGACCCAGACCGTGCGGTCGATGAGCGCTTCGGCCCACGCGTGCGCGAATCGCTGTTGAATGACCAGCGTTCCATCTGCTCGCATCTCGCCCCCTTTGAAGCCGGTGATCAGCCGCGCGGGGATGCCGACCGAACGCAGCATGAGAACCAAGGCTGAGGCAAAGTATTCGCAGTGCCCTTCCTTACGATTGAACAGGAAGTCTTCGACCGGATCGATCTGGGCATCCTGAACCGACAGGCTAAGGCTGTACTTGTATTCGCCCGAGTCTCGCAGATGAGCCTCCAACGCGCGAGCTGTTTCCAAGCTGGTGATGGGACGCCCCCGCGCTTTGATCTCGTCGCCGACAATCCTGCTGGCGAGCGTCGTCAAACGGACCATGCGGCCGGGAATCTCACCGTTGTGCCGCAGATAACCGGACGACAGATACTTGGCAAACATCTCGGGGCTGACATCCAAGCCAGCGGAATCGTCCTGATGCGCGACCGGCAATTCCGAATCGACCGTGTAGCGCACGGCACCGACGCGAGGAAAGCCCGAGCCGCGAAAGGCCAAGTCCGACAACGTTCGATACCGACCACTGAACCGCCCTTGCTGGTCGATCAAACGTGTCGGCCGGCCCATGCAAAACAGGATGTCGGCGGAGATCGGTTCGAGGCGAATCTCCTGCCGGACGGTGGTCGATTCTCGCGTCGGGGCGATCTCTTGAGGACTTTGCTCACTCAGCCTGTCGGGCAACCAGCGCTGATTGAAATAGGTTGTTAGGACGGCCCCGCGAAACAGTGGCTCGGGAGTTCCGAGACGCTTGGCATACGCTTGTGGCGACATCAAGTTGCCCGTGCGCGGGAACGTCAACCGCATCTCCATGACCGGCTCGACACTCTCCAAGATCGTCCCCAAATCGCCAAGCCGCACGTCCGAGGAGAACCCCGAAATGGATCGGCGCGTCGCACTGAACACGTCGCCGCCGGTGTCGAAGCTGACCGGTGCGCCGACCCACGCGCGCGGGATCAAAACGAAGAGCAACAGACTCACCGCCAGACCGGCCATCGAAGCGGATACGACCCCCCATGTAAAACGCCACGACGACCAGCGGATGTAACTTCCCTGCTGAATCGAGCTGATCGTCTCGCTGATGAACGTGTTCTCAACGTGAGGCACGGCCGCATCGAGACCATCCTTGCATGAGACCCCGCCGCCATCGCGGTTGACGGTCTCGGCGAAACGCTCTTCCGTGACGCACAACGAGAAAGCCGACAGTGTCCACGTCGCCACGAACATGTAGCCCACGAGACTGACGCCGAACCAGCTTCCCGATGTGAGTACCGAGGCGACGGCGATTTGCAGCACACCGAGCGCCAGCAACAGCCAGCAGCGGTAGGTCGTCTTGTGTTGGAGCGACACGATCCACGTGAGGTAGACCAGCAGGTGCGTTCCCGCCAGCAGTTTTCCTTCGTGATTGCCACTGACGAACTCTTGCCCCGCGAACGTGATCGCGATGACACCGCAGGCATTGGCCAGTTGATCCGACATGCCGCGTTGCGGGCGCTCGCTCTGCGCGTGATGCGTTCCGCCGAGCGACCGCGACTTGCCGAAGACCTCACACCACCAGAAGCCGAGCAGCACGAACGGCAACGAGTAATACGGCAACCAACTCCGGTCTTCCGCCGCGCCGAGAATCCACCCGACCAGCGCCGTCAGGCCATACAGGCTCAATTTGAAGACGGTGGCAAGGTCCATGTGTCAGGCCCGAAGGAAGCTGGCAAGCCAAAACGTTGAAGTCCCAGCGCGGGCTTTGCCCGCAACCTAAGGACGCTGTGGATCTCGCTCATTCGCAGGGAACGGAGCGGCCTTTACTCCGAAGGAGTTGCGTCTCATAGCCCAGGGTTGCGAGCGGAGCGAGCTACCCTGGGTTGGATAGGAAAGACCGCTCCGTACCCCAACGGGGTTCCGTCCAATGGCAAAGAGGACGCAACCCCGTTGGGGTAGAAACAGCCGATCCTGATTTCCCCAGGGTTGCCGCGAAGCGCGGCAACCCTGGGCTATGTGACACAACTCCTTCGGAGTAAAGACAACCGAGTCGCCAAGTCACTGGCACATCGCGCACTCACAAATCTGCGCGCCCAGCGAAGAAACAAAATGTTAAGTGTTATGTAGTACTGTTCAATGGCTGACCGTTCGGGAGTCAGTGCGATCCTGCCTGATCGCTGGGATCTTCCAGCAAGTCTGGTGTCGCCACCGGCTCATCTTCAAAGTGCAGGACGGCCTCGATCTGATCGAGACTCGCAACTCTCAGAATGTGAACTCGCGAGCTGCCAGCAGCTGGTCCCAAGGTGTCACCGACATCAACCGGTCGCGTGGTGAGCAACACGATCTGGGTGGAGGCCGTGGTGCGCAGCAGTGTCTCGTCGAGCAAGTTGCGGGTCTCACTGGCGGCTCCCGGTTCGATCAGGGCCAGTCCGTCAAACAGGGATTCGAGACTGGCCGAGACGCTCTGCCCCTCCCAACGGAACGCAGTTGCTCCGGCCACCGACAGCGAGAGCGTTCCGTCGCGACAGTCGCGGCCGTGTTCGATGATCAGCGTCAGCGCGAGGCTCAGCGTCCGTTCGAGCAATTCGAGAGTGTCGTCGTCCGCGTTCGATCCAGAGAGCGCTCCGCGCGACTTGGCGGACTGATACAGATCGACGACCACGGCCAGATTGAGGCTGCGGTTTTGTTGGTACTCACGCAGAATTAACTCGCCACGTCGGGCCGATGTGCGCCAGTGAATGTCGCGCGGGTTGTCCCCCGTGCGGAACTCGCGCAGCCGATGGAACTCGTCATGGAAGATGCCCTGTCGAGGCTGCGGTTGAGCGACCAATTCCGCCTCACCGACCCAGTGGCGTTTCCAATGAGGATTGAGCCGACCGATGCGCGGGTAGACGAGGACTTCACCCGGCTCCGCAAACTGACGGCTGCGTTCGACGAGTCCCAACGGAAACCGCGACGACACGAGGAGCGGTCCCAACCGATGGAGGCCGCGTCGGGCCAACCGGAGCTGATAGTGTCCGGTCTGCGAACTGCGCGGCGCGACACGCGCAAACAGCACACTGACGGACAAGGTCTCAACCGCGTGAACAATCTCGTCGCGGACGGCCATCATCCACAACGCCAGCAGTGGATGGCGGTTTGTCAGCGTCACCTCAACCCCGAACAACTCGCCCGCCATCGCGCGGCGCGGAGCCGAACGGGAGATGCGTGTGGCCTTCAACATGCCAAACGTCAGCGAGCCGTTCACCACAAACGGCCCAGCCATCATCGCGAAGACCAGCAGCAGCGTGTTCTGCTTCGTCAACATCGCTCCCGTGAACAGCACACACATGATCCCCAAATAGGCGAAGCCTTCCGAAGGGATCAGCATCCGGTGGCTACCGAATCGCGGTGTCGCCATCACTCCACGCGTGGCCGACATCGCCATCGCGATCTGCATCAGCCCAATGAAGCCGATGAAGACGACGATTGTCCGAAAGGCGATTTGTTCCGGCACACCCCAGTCCGCCGTCAGGCTCTTCAGCAGGAAGTAGGCAATCCCCAAACCAATGGCCACCGCCAACGCGAGAACGCCCGTGATCCAGCGCGTCAGGTTGCGACTCGGCAGCGTGCGCGCTTCCGGCAAGCGAGTCGTCGAATTGCCATTCGAGTGCGGAGCCGATGCCATCAGAAGTTCGCCAAGAGAGGCCGTGAGATCAGACTGGTGTGAGGTTCGTGCTCGTCCAAAAACGGTGTCGTCTTTCGCTCCGCGAAAGAACGCTCTTTCGCGGAGCGAAAGGCGACAAACGGCGGAGTTGTTTCTTGGACGGATTCTTAGGCTCGATGAGAGCCGAAGCCGGAGAGGTTCGAGGCATTAGACACGAGCGGCCCCCCAAGTCTCCAGCCACTCGACGATTCGCTCCAGCGTGTCGCGCCAGTCCGCCTCGTGAAGCAGTTCGTGAACGTGGTCGGGAAGTGCGATCAGCTCCTTGGTGCGCGTCGTGGTCTGTTCCAGCCAGCGGGTCACGAGATCACCGTCTGTCGTGCGATCAGAGAGACCCTGCAACGCGAGGACCGGCACCGTGATCCGTTCCACATCGCGATGGACTTCGGACAGCGCAGCCTCCATCGCAAAAAACCAACTCGCCGTGACCGTCTTCACGATCAGAGGATCGGCTCGCCGTTCGCGAGCGAAGCCTTCGTCGCGCGTCATGTTGCGGGGATCGAGTCCGTTGCGGAACCGCGCTTCCGGATGAACCTTCACGAGGAGTCGCCCCAGCCAACGCTTGAGTGGGCTGACATACACTTTGACTCCCAGTAGTGGCGAGGTCAGGACGAGAGCTTCCGGCTGAACGTACCCGGTCTGCACCGCCCGCAGCGCCACGAGGCCCCCCATGCTGTGAGCACCCACGACCGCGCCACCCGCTCCCAACTCGAACCGCTTCCAAACCGCCGCCACATCCGCCGCGTACTCATCGAACGACCGGACATGAGTTCGCACACCGGTCGAACGCCCGTGCCCTCGCAAGTCGATGAGGATGATCCGCCAACCGCGCTCGTTCAGGAACTCCGGCAGGTGCAGATAGCGACCGCCGTGTTCTCCCAACCCGTGAATCCACACGAGCGTGCGCGACGAACATCCCGTCCGTGGAGCGTCCCCGTTCCATTCCAATCGACCCGCCAGCCGACCGGGAGACGGCGAAAAGTCGCGCACGTAGAGGCGGAGGTTCCCGACTGTCTCAACCTCGACCTCATCTAACCGCATCGAATCACCTTTCAGAATTGGTGTGTCAGAATCATGGTCTCCCAAGACATTCGTGACGTACTTTTAGAGGAGGAGACGAACGTTTTTCGAGTCCGACAGGTAGATTGCGAAGTCCGGCTTAGCTTTGTTAGCCGTTCGCGAATGAGGATGGCACATTTCAGACTAACCCGAAGCGTAAGCGAGGACGTGTGTTGCATCCTCGCTTACGCTTCGGGTTAGTGTCAGCGTCGGCCGCGAGAAGTATCACGGAGTTCGATGGCACTCGTGCGGCCGACCGCTTGAAACTGCCGATGATGTGTTTGTCAGGTGAGCGGCTGAAGTTGTCATACCGGGTATCGAAGCCTGACGCGCAAGCGAAGCTTGGGGT
>JAYTQJ010000072.1:0-5346 GCA_043746775.1 Schlesneria sp. | reverse complement strand
AAGCATTCCAATCCTCCCCCAGTCCGCCGCGTGTCGTCCTTCGGTCTGAAACTTCATCACCGAAGTTCGCGGTTCCGCGCATCGTCGAATCAACGCGGCCGATGTGATGACTCTCCCGGATGTGCGGCTGGACGGCACTCCAATGATCGGATCGGAGGTTTTGCGAAATCGCTTCAGCCGGTTGTGACGATTTCAACGAGTTTGCAGTTCAAGATTGGCAGGCGTGCGAATCAGACTTCGTCGAACCCCAATTCGACGCATGCGGCAAACTCGCCCCAGATTGCCGGGCTGTGATCTGACTGCGGTTGATGCAGCCAGGGCCAATGTCCATTTTCAAATGGGAGTGCCACGGTCATGGAGTCCTCGACATGGCCGTGCTTCTTCTTTGAAGCCAGTTCATGAGTATTCCAACTTCTCCCCTCATCAGCACGGCCACGTCGAAGACTCCGTGACCGTGGCACCCGCACCCGGCGAGGGGCTTCGCTCGCCAGTGTTCATCGAAAGCACAAGCGGCCCAAAGCTGCCGTCAGTGGCACCCGCCGATTGGTCGCCGAGGCCACCCAGTGGAAATGGTCGAGTGCCCGCTGGTACGCCTCGAATCGAGAACTGACAGACCCGGACCTGCCGACGATCCACGGCCTGCCTTGGGACTTCTTCGTCTGACACTGGCTGCCAACTTCGGGTGCCACTGGCGAGGGGCTTCGCTCGCCAGTGTTCATCGAAGACACTGGCGGCCCAAAGCCGCCGCCAGTGGCACCCAGGCGTCGTCGTCCAGAGGGTCTCATGGCATCGTCTGCGAAAATGTCGTCAAAATCTGTCACATGCCCTGAGTCTGGACGACTACCTTTATATGAGCCTTTCAACACCAGCATCACAAGGCGACGTCAGCGTGCGGAATGTTGCAGACGTGGCTTGTAAGCAGGACGAGATCTACAGCAAAGTTGCCACAGAGTTCGGGCCGTCGATGGCACGGCTGGCGGCGGCTTACGAGGCTGATCGCACCCACCAGGAAGACCTGCTGCAAGACATACATCTGGCGCTGTGGCGCAGCTTCGCCACATTTGCGAATCAATGTTCGTTGCGAACCTGGGTGTATCGTGTTGCACACAACACCGCCGCTACACACGTCCGGAGACAGCGGCGAGTGCGCCGGTCGCAATCGGTGAGCTTGGAAGAACTGGACGACCTGCCGTGCGAGTTCGATGGTGAACGGCGCGTGGATGAATTGGTATTGCTCACCAGGATGCACGCGTTTGTTCAGAGGCTCAAGCCGATCGACCGTGACGTGGTGCTACTTTACCTCGAAGGAATGGAAGCCGCTGAGATCGCCGAGGTCGTTGGAATCTCGCGGAGCAATGTCGCACAGAAGGTTCATCGCGCGAAGAAACTCTTGCAACGCCACTTTTCATCGGGAGACAACCATGACCGAACGAAATGAAGAAGATCTTCGTGTTCTGTGGCGAAACCAAGCTACAGGCACAATACAACTGAGCCCTGAGCAGCTTCGCGAAAGAACTGAACAGTTCGAGCGGCAGACTCGACGGCGGTATTTGCGCGACCAAGTTTCCTTCGGAATCGTCGCAATTGCGTGCGCGTATGGTGTGATCGCGCTGGACGGAGGGTTGGTCCGTCTCGGCAGTGCGCTGCTGCTCATCTGGGCTCTGTACGGGGTGTATGGCCTGCATAGATTCGGCTCTGCTCTGTCGATCCCCGTGGGGGCAGATACCGAGACCTGTGCCGCCTACCATCGCCGGCAACTGGAGCGTCAGCGCGATATCGCTCTGTCATGGCCTCTGGGAATCGGTCTCGCGGTGCCAGGATTCCTGCTTTTCGCGATTGGAGGTTCGCTTGGTCCCAGACAGTTGCCATGGGAGGGTGCCATCGGTCTCGTCGGCGTTTTTGCATTCATGTGCCTGGCTGTTGTTATCCACGGGAGAGTGCTCGCCGGGCAATGGCAACGAAAGATCGACGGGCTCCAAGCAATGAGAGATCAAACGAATTGAGGCGTTGAGGCTCGAGCCATTGCACGATCCTGCGGTATGCTGACTGAAGGAGCGAAGCCAGCCGAACACCATGATGCAGTCGGCAGCATTAGAAACCTGCGTTTGACATTCAATGCCCCCGGGTGCCACTGGCGAGGGGCTTCGCTCGCCAGTGTTCCTTGATTCACTGGCGGCTCAAAGCAGCCGCCAGTGGCACCCGATACTGACAGTTTGAAGCGTGAATGCCTCCCAAGTTGAGAATCGACTGCTTTCACGACCGCACGGCCTGTCTCCAATCGTCCTGGCGGAGGTCGTTGTTGCGGTAGAGTTCGATCAGGCGTTCGAGCATGGTGATGTCGCAGCGGAACTGGTCGCCTCGTTCCGTGTCGGCCATGCGGCGGGGGCGGTCCCATTCGCGGACGGCGGTGATGCTGGGGACGATGTCCACGCCGTCGCGCACCGCCGCGTCGACCGACTCGAAGTGATGGTGCTTGGCGAGGACCGTGCGGTCGGCTTCGAGGACCAGCGTGAAGCCGTGGTCGCCGTAGGCTTCGGAAAATGCTCCGTCGATGGTGATCGCCTTGCCGCTGCGCTTGATCGGCGATTCGCCCGCCTCGATCTTCACCGGGACGTGGCCGTTGACGATCAGGCCGCGGGCGGGATCGACGCCGAACTCGGCGAGCACCTTTTCGCAGAACCACGGCTCGTGGATCAGGGCGAAGTAGGGATCCTTGGTCTCGTGGTGCGGCGTCTTGTCGGCGATGAAGTCTCGTTCGAGCGTGGCGATGCGGTCCTTGCCGAACAGCGGCGAACGGGGGCCGCTCCACAGATACCACAGCAAGTCCAGGTGCTGCTCCTGCCGCTGCTCCATCGCCCGCGCGACGACTCGTTCGATGGCGTCGAACATTGCGCGGCCGCTGAGCTGTTCCCCCTCGATCGGCATCGGCAGGAACTCGCCCCGCTCATCGCAGGGGACGCAGCCGTGGAAGATCAGGTGATCGTCTCGCCGCAGATACATCGAGCCGTTGCCGACGATGTAGTGCAAGTGTTCCGACAACTTCTGGCTGTGAGTGAACGAATACTTCAGTCGCCCGAGGCACTCGCGCTCTTCGGGCGAGAGCGTGTACGGATCGGCGGGATCGATGGTCGGGAGCAGGTTGTCTCGCAACGAATACGTCACGCCATCGACTTCGATTGTTCCGTGGACGTGATCGATCCGGTGAAGCAGGCGGCGATGATCCTGCTCCCACTCGGGATGCCGCGCGAGCATCTGCCCTTCCAGTTTGAACTGCATGATGGCCGCCGCCTTCTGCATGCGGGCCACGATCAAATCCTCGCGCATCCCGCCGTGCTTCGGCTGGAAATGAGCGGCCGGATCGTCGGCGTAGACGGTGCGAACCAGATGCTCCAGCGGCGTGAGCGGGATGCTGTAGCCTTCGTCGAGTTGGCCGAGACACCGGTACCGCAGGGAGACTCGCAAGACGTGGCAGATCAGCGCTTCGTGGCCCAGTCCGGCACCAATCCACGCGACATCGTGGTTGCCCCAGATGAACGAGACATTCGGCTGGTCTCGCAGGTAATCGACGACACGGTCGCCGCGCGGGCCGCGATCCCAGCAGTCGCCCCCGATGATCAGTTCGTAGATCGCTAGGTTGCGGATCAGCCGACCGGTGATGTGAATCAAGTGCAGCGCCCGGCCACGCAGCAGCAACTCATCGACGATGGCCTCGACAAACTCGCGGCCTCGTGCGTTGGTCGGCTCATGCAGCATCTCGGAGAAGAGATCGGCGTACTCGCGCGGGAAGACCTGCATCGCCCGCTTCAGGCTGTAGCGCGAGGCGAGAACCCGGACCAACTCGAACTGGTGGCGGAGTGTTCGCCGCGCGAAGGTCCGCAGTTCCTCGCGGTCGGTCAGAGTCTGCTCCAGTCGCAGCGTGACCTCGGCCGGATAGAAGATCAGCGTCAGGAACTCTTGAAATTGCTGAGGCTCCATTCGCCGCTCGAAGAGGTGTTCGACGAGCGGTCGCAGCGTTCCCGACGCATTATTGATGACGTGCCGCAGCTTCTTGTCTTCGCCGTGGATGTCGCTGATGACATGCACGGTCCCCTTGGGAAGTGTGAGTACCGCCGACAACCGCGCGATCTCAGCCAGCGCCGAGTCGATGTTCGGGAACTCCCGAGCCAGCGCGCGAAGCAGGGTTAGTTCGTAGCGGCTCGGCTCGGCATGGTGTCTGCCGGGCCGGCCGTCTCGTTCTTCTTCGTGGATCGCGCTCACAGTTTCTCATTCCGCGTTTGATGGATACGAACTTCACCGTTTCGGCCAGTTGAGATGCCGGTGGAGGAACTCGTAGGTGGCCTGGCCGTTGATGGTGTGTGGGCCATTGAAGAATTCAATTTCGGTTTTGTCGCCGAGGCCCAGCTTGTTGTAGTGCCGGCGCACCTTGGCGTATTCCCAAGCGACCCACTCGTCCTCGCCGACGCCGTCATCGTGGCCTCGTTCGACCATGAAGGGGCGGGGCGTCATCAGGTTGGACAGCTCGGCGTAGTTGGCGACGTGGCCCATGTTCCACTCGAAGATTTCGTACTCGCCGGTGAAGACGTAACTGTACGGGTCATTGGTCGAGGCGTTCTTGGCGACCCATTCGTTGTAGTCGGCGGAACAGATGGAGAGGCAGTAGCTGGGGAGGTTGAGAGTGGAAGGTTGAGGGTTGAGGGGAGAAGACGAAGCGGCTTCATTCGGTCCTTGTTGTCCCTTCAGACCCACAGAGATGCGGCCTGGGGACAGCATTGGCGGGACACGCATCGCCGTCTTGCCGCCATACGACAGACCGTAGAACGCCATCAGATCCCGATCGACGTTTGGCAGCGTGGCGAGCCAGTTCAGCGTGACTTGATGCTGCGGGATGATGTAGCTGAACAGCGACCGGCCGAGCGGGTTGGACTTGCGTTGGAGCGTGCGGAAGAGGTCTTTGCCGCGATACGGGTTTTGCGGCGCGTAGGTGATGAAGCCGCGTTTGCACAGCTCCACGGCGAAGCTCTTGTAGTACTTGTAGCCGTCCGCCGGGGGACCGCTGATCGTGTCCATCGGGACTCCTTCGAGACCGTGCTGGCAGACGACGACCGGCCGTTTCTCACCCGGCTTCAGATCGGTCGGCAGCAGCAGGATGCCGGTGGCGACCACGTCGGGGTAGACATCGAGGACCACTTCGTAGCCGGTGTACTCTTTCTCTTCGAGCACCTTCCGCGTGCGCGGGTTCAGCGGCATCGTCGGCTCGGGGAGCTTGCCGATCAGTTCCTCATAGACCTTGTTGCGCAGGACATCGGCGGTCGCGACCCACTTCTCAACGCTCGACCGATCCGCCGA
>JAYTQJ010000071.1:0-5367 GCA_043746775.1 Schlesneria sp. | reverse complement strand
CTCCGCGTGATGAGCCTGCTGGGATCAGGCATCCACTTGTGAAAGGCTCATCACGCGGAGCGATGATGGCTACTTTGAAGACAAACCAAAACCGGACTCGTTTGAAGCAACTTCTCGACATCAAGCTTTCGAGGCATGGGGAATGTCCCACGAGGGCTTCGCTCACGCTGTGGTTAGATACGAAACCAGTTTGGCTCGGATGCTCACACGCCGAAGATCGTCTCGACGTTGCCGCGCAGGACTTGCCGACCGAGCGACAGGGCTTGGTCTTCGGTCCACTTGCGGGCGACCACGAAGTCTTCAGCCAACACGCGGGAGAGGCATTCGCGGTACATGCTGAACTTGGGCCAAGCGAACTCCAGCTTGTACATGTCGCTGTAGTAGCCGATCTGTTTGTTGCGCGGGACGGCGGTGAGACGTGCGCGCGTGTCGAGTTCGATGTACGGCGGCGTGTTCGAGTACCACCAGTGCGCGTTGGTGACGACGTTCGGGAAAATCCAACTGTAGCTGACCAGTTCGTGGTTGCTCGCGGCGGCCAGCACCGAGACGGGGAACGTCACCTGCGGGAAGTCGTTGAAGAGTTGTTTGTATTGGATGAGCGAGACCCGTTGGTCGAAGAGGTCTTGTCCTTGGAAGACACCTTCCGGATAGACGCGACGGTTCACGCCGATCATCAGATCGAACGGCAACTTGAACTCGGCGCAGTATTCCGCGAGCGTCCAAAACACGAAGCGGCTGAGAATTGATTGTTCTTCGGAGTTGGACTCGCGTCCGGCGAAGATGCCGCGCAAGACGCGGTTGACCTGCTCGTCGGAGTCGACTTGTTTCGGCTCGAACGAGGGCGGGAGCGAGATCGCGCAGGCTCGCACGCCGTGTTTTGAGAAGTGATCGAACAGGTTGCCGATCGCCTTGCGAAGGCTCGCCGCGTCGTTGAACTCGACGTGACTCGACTTGTTCAGTCGGGCACGGACCTCGGGCTTGGTCAGATGGAACACGAGGTCATCCGTCCGCAGGCAGGGAATGTAACGCTGCGTGTCGAAGCCCGTGAGCGGGTCATCGAAGTCGTTCGTCAGGAAGACGCGTTCGATCCCCGATTGTTTGAGGCACTGATCCTCCCAATCCGGTTCGGCCATCTTCGCGGCGGACGTGTCGTACAAAGCCTCCCAATTCGCGGGCGTGATCCTGTCATCAGTGAACCCGAAAAACTTGCGGCAGAGTTCGACGAGCCAGTTCACTTGGATCGTGTTGTCGAGATGGCAGAGGTATTCGACCAGCCGCCCGACCTTTTCCTTCGGAGCCAATCCCGGCTCTTCGATGCGCCACTTGGACATCCCGGCGGAATGGGCCAACTCGGTGTAGTAGTGGTAGCCCATGATGTCGGCCAACGTCGTCGATGCCGCCGCATGAGGGTTGATGTGAGTGTGCGGATCGATCAGCACCAGCTTCGTCAGTTCATCGCACAATCGTTGCGTCAGCAGTTCGGACATCGTCGCTCTCCGGGATGAAAAATCAGGTCATTCGCAGTGTGGCTGGGGAGCAACAGCGATGCAACTGCGGACGGCAACACGACAGGTCCAGCGCACTGATTGCATCCACAAAAACGCTGCGTCGTTCTCTCCTGCGAATGCCCAGCTTCGTTCTTGATCGTTCCGAGGGTCGCCGATAAGATCGGCCCGCCTTCAGGCCGACCGTTTTGTCGTCCCGTTTCTCCAGCCCTTATTAGAGAAAAATGCCCAAAGCGACCGACATCCGCATCCGCAGTGCCGCCTGCGTGTTTGAAGCCGTGACGTTTCGAACCCCGCTGAAATTCGGCGGACGCGTGCAATCCAGTTCGTTCCTCATGAATGTCGATGTGGAGGTCGAGTCGCGCGATGGCAAACGTCACGCGGCGGGGCTGGGCAGTATGCCCGTCGGCAACATCTGGGCATGGCCGACCGACGCGATCTCGGGCGAGCAGACCGAAGCGGCGATGAAGCAGTTCGCCGAAGAGGTCATCGCCCTCGCGAACTCCTGCAACGACTACGGCCATCCCGTCGATCTGTCGTACCACATGTCGGCCGAGTACGAGCATCTCGGCAAACAGTTGGCGATCAAACTGAAGTTGCCCGAGCCGATCCCCAAGCTCGCGCTGGCCGTCGCGGCGAGTCCCTTCGATGCGGCTCTACACGATGCCTATGGGCGGCTGCACGAACAGAACAGCTACAACCTGCTGTCGTCGAAATACATGGCTCACGATCTGTCCGAGTACTTGGACAAAGACTTCAAGGGCGAGTACCTCGACAAGTACACGCTGCGTGAACCGAAGGCATCACTACCGCTGTACCACTTGGTCGGCGCGATCGATCCGCTGACGGACGAAGAAGTCACCAAGAAAGTGGGCGATGGCCTTCCAGAAACGCTCGGCCAGTGGATCGCCTACAACGGGCTGACTCACCTGAAAATCAAATTGTCTGGAGACAACTTCGACTGGGATGTGGAACGAGTTCTGGCGGTCAATCGCGTCGCGGAAGCGGCTCAAGCCAAGCGAAGTTGCTCGACGTGGGTCTACTCGCTTGACTTCAACGAAAAGTGTTCCGGTCCCGCGTACGTGATCGACTTCCTCAAGCAGGTTCAGGCGAAGTCCGCTCCTGCTTATGATCGCGTGCAGTACATCGAGCAGCCGACGAATCGCGACTTGAAGGCGTACCCCGACAACAAAATGCACGAGGCCGCGAAGCTCAAGCCGGTCGTGATTGATGAGTCACTGACGGACTACGACTCACTGCTGCTGGCTCGCGAAATGGGCTACTCGGGCGTGGCGATCAAAGCGTGCAAAGGGCACACGGATTCGTTGTTGCTCGGCGCGGCCGCTCAGAAATTCGGCCTGTTCCTCTGCGTCCAAGATTTGTCGTGCCCCGGCTATTCCTTCCTGCACTCGGCCAGCTTGGCCGCTCGCATCCCGACCGTTGCCGCCATTGAAGGGAACGGACGACAGTACTGCCCGGCCGCGAACAAACCGTGGGCCAGACGGTTCCCGACGATGTTCGAGATCAAAGACGGAACAGTCGGAACGGCCGCGTTGACCGGTGAGGGGCTTGGCTTCTGACGACAGGTTGCAAGCCGGCTCTCGTCCATCGAAGCCGCGTTACAAGCCTTCGCCTGAATTCGTGAGTGATGTGAGTAGCGCGTTGATCGCATCCTCTGTGAGTTGCTCGACCTCGGCTTGCAAGATCAGCAGCACGGTCCCTTCGTGGCCACGAAACGATCCGGTCACCTGTCGCATCTGGGTTGTTGAGGCTCGGTCCTCGCCGGTCACGATTTCAAATTCGGCTTCGCCACCGCGCACGGTCAACTTGCGCACCTCAGTCTGTTTCGCATCGATCAGACGCAGGTCTGGAGACGAGTCGCCGATCAGTTGCCGGAGCTGCATCTGTTCCTGTGGGTTCGCCATGGGTCGGACATGCAGTTCGCCGACGAGCAACACTCCGCGTTTCTCACTGTGATCGAACCGCGCGACCTGAAACCAAAACAGCGAGTTGTCTGCGGACCAACCCCACGTCGGTTGGAATTGTGGCGGCAGTTTCAGGGATGCCATGCGCTGTGCGATTACCTCGACCTCGCCGGGCACTTTGGTCTGAGCGGGGCCAAATACCATCGCCAATCCGATCCAGCCGACGCAGCACGACACCATGCTCGTCGCTGCGAGGACTCCAAACGCGGTCAACCACCACGCCAAGCGAGACCGGCGCGGGGGCAGTTGGCCGACGAGCTCCAACACGGTCGTGGCGTGCGAGCGATCCGACTCCATCGAACCCGGCTCTGCATGGCGATCTTTTTCTAACATCCACTCGGTCTCACAGGGCATTGAAGTACGGACCACGATCAAGGTGAGGGCCTTCGTTTCGGCGGGCGATGCCCGTGACTTTTCGATCTGTTCGCCAGAGACAGGCGAGTCGAACTCGACCCGGCTATCATGCCGCCGCATCTTAGCAGTCTGTCGGAAAAACACCCCACCGGGCTTGCCCCGGTGGCTCGCGGGGCTTTGCAATACTTCAAAAACCAATTGGAATGAAGTAGTGCAAAGTCCTGATTCCACCGGGGCAAGCCCGGTGGGGTGTTTCAATTGGCAGATCAAAGCACCCGCGCTGAAACACGACTCACTCCGAGACCGTTCGACATGACATTCATCCCCGCTGACGAGGATCGTCCCGACGATAGCCGCAATGACGGCGAGGCGAACGCCCGCGAACGCGAACTGGCGGCCATTCGCGGACTCGCCAGCGCTTACTCTCGGCTGAGGCAGGAGATTGGCAAGGTCATCATCGGGCAGGCCGAAGTGGTCGATCAGTTGCTCATCGCGATGTTCTGTCGCTCGCACTGTTTGCTGATGGGAGTCCCCGGCTTGGCGAAGACGCTTCTCGTCAGCACCGTCGCCAAAATTCTGCAACTCTCGTTTCGGCGGATTCAGTTCACGCCCGACTTGATGCCTTCGGACATCACCGGGACCGACGTGCTGCAAGAAGACCCGGAATCGGGGCGTCGCCTGTTCCAGTTCATGCAGGGGCCGATCTTCACGAACGTGCTGCTGGCGGACGAAATCAATCGGACGCCGCCGAAGACTCAAGCCGCGCTGCTCGAAGCGATGCAAGAGCGTCACGTCACGGTCGGGTCCAACACGTACCGGTTGCCGGTCCCGTTCTTCGTCCTCGCGACGCAGAACCCCATCGAGCAAGAGGGAACGTACCCGCTCCCCGAGGCGCAGCTCGACCGGTTCATGTTCAACATCGTCGTGAAGTATCCGAATGCCGCCGAGGAATTGCGTATCCTCAAGCAGACGACCGGGGGCGAGGAGCCTCAACTTTCGATCATGCTTACGGGGAGACAGATTTTGGCGCTGCAAGAGGTCGTGCGAAAAGTGCCTGTCGCCGAACACGTCTTCGTTTACGCGCGCGATCTCGTCCGCGCGACACGACCCAAGGAGGCCGATGCGCCGAAGTTCGTGAAGGAGTTCGTTTCTTGGGGCGCGGGACCGCGTGCCGGGCAGTACCTCATTCTCGGCGCCAAGGCTCGCGCGCTCTTGGAAGGCCGCTTCCATGTGACGACCGAGGACATCAAGTCGGTCGCGCATCCGGTCCTGCGCCATCGGCTGGTCACGACCTTCGCGGCTCAAAGTGAGGGGATGACTCCCGATAGCGTCATCGATCAGCTCTTGGAAAAGGTGCCGGTGGAACTCAACCAGCGGGCCGAAAAGCTGGCGCGAGGCTGACTGAGATCATCATGCCGCCCGCCCGACTTTGCCGATGATTCCGCATCTCGCGTCGAGTCGCGGTGCCCCGACCGCAACCCAACGTAGGGTGGGACCAGCTCGCTTCGAGCGCTGGCCCACCA
>JAYTQJ010000070.1:0-12583 GCA_043746775.1 Schlesneria sp. | reverse complement strand
GCGGCTCGGCGGGAGCCTCGCCCTCCCAACAATCCTTTTTCAACAGGCGGCTAAGCTCCGTTTCGGAATTGCCTTCAAAGTAGCCGTCATCGCTCCGCGTGATGAGCCTTGTAAAATCAGGCGTCTCCTTGCGAAAGGCTCATCACGCGGAGCGATGATGGCTACTTTGGTCTGAGGCGAAGACACAACGTACCCAGTAGCTGAGGTTGCCCACGAGAGCGAGTCGAACAAAGTCAGTCGCGGCGCGTCATCGCGACTTTCCAGATTCTCGGTGACTCGACCAGTTTTCTTCTAAGGCATCGCCCGCTCGTGCGTCTTCAAGGGCACAGCCGCTGACCTGACACACAGGACCTGAGATGGAGCCGACCGCGATCAGACTTGATGCTCATGCTGCGCCGCTCGGAAAATGGCCGCACGCGGTCGCTTCGTCTGAGGGTGAGCGTGCGGCGGAATCTGTTGAAGCAGGCGAGCCGAGCGGCCGTGACGCAGCGAATTCAAAAACAAAAGCGGACGGGCAGGAGTGCCCATCCTACGTTCGTGATGAGAGCCTCATTTCCAACGCGGACTGGTTGCGTGAAGTGATCGCTCGTTGGGAAGGGCCGCTGGTGCGGTATGCGGCTCGGATGGCACACAACGTTGATCTGGGACGCGATGCCGTGCAGGAGACGTTTCTGCGGCTGTGTCGATTGAGTGACGACGAACGATCCGAAGTGGAATCGCATCTGGCGCGGTGGCTGTTCGCCGTCTGTCGGTCTCGCGCGTTGGATGCCAAGCGAAAGGAGAGTCGCATGTCGGCGGTACTGGACCTCGATGAACGGACCTCGCCCGGCGCGGTCCTGCCCAACGAATTGCTGGAGCAGCGCGAGACCGAAGACCACGCGATCGCGCTGCTCGACCGCTTGCCCGAGACTCAGCAGGAAGTGATCCGGCTGAAGTTTCAAAACGACCTGAGCTACCGCGAGATCGCCGACATCACGGGGCACAGTGTCTCGAACGTCGGCTTCCTGTTGCACACGGGGATCAAGCGGTTGCGAGAATTGATGGCGGAGAGCTGTTAGCGAATAGCTCTTAGCAAAACCAATGATGCGGGTGGGCGAACGATTGTGGATGGCCGGGGCTGGAACGCGTCTTCGTGAAGCCCCGAGGTTTCGCCCAAAGCGGCTCCAACCCCGGCCACCCCCGCCGCGTGGGCAACGCGCCGAGCAGCGATCAACTGTGATAATGAGGTGAGCCGGGTGCCGTGAGGCCCCGGACTTCTTCTGCCGAGGAATCCGGGGCCTCACGGCACCCAGCTCACCTAGGCCACTCAGTACATGACGCGGCAATGAACGGCCGCACCCTATAAGGAACCACGATCATGCCGACGACCACTTTCGATCCGAACGATCCGCGACTGACTTCTTGTGCTTTGGGTGAACTCCACGGCGATGAGCTGACTGAGTTCGAGCGACTGCTCGCCGAGTCTGCTGTTGCACGAGACGCTCTCGTCGAGATTCGCGAGACAACTGTTTGGCTCCGGGACGAACTGGCTGCGGAACGGCCACTGGTGCTGACTGCCGAGCAGCATCAGCGGTTGGAGCAACACCTCGCACCGGCTCGCCCACTGAGCCACCTCCCCACCGGGCTTGCCCCGGTGGAATCAGGTTTCTGCACTACTGAGGCCGCATCCAGTGAGGCCGCATCCAGCCGTGTCTCGCTGAGTTCAGATGAAGTCACGCAAGAAAATGGAGTCGTGCAAAAACCGGTTCACCACCGGGACAAGCCCGGTGGGATTGCGGCTTCGATCGTGTCGCGTCAGCAGCGTACACGTCACCGCTGGGCGGTTCTCGCCGCAGCGACTGCGATGGCCGCTTTGAGTGCCGCTGTGATGCTCTGGCCCGCGACATCGCCACGAACTTCGAGCGAGTTGCTGGCGATGCGAGACTCACCGAGTGTCAGCGGCCTGCCGGAAGGCCGTGTCCATTACATTGAGAACGATTTCAGCGTGACTCAAGATGGCGTGACGCCGTTCAGGACGTTGGACGATGGGCTGGCTGATCACACGCCACATCCGGTCGTCCTTGGTGCGGGCGAAGGACGCAACGCTGCATTCGTGAAGAGTAGTCAGCCTGAGCCGGACGGGTTTTCGGCTGAGGCAAAGGTGTCTCTCAGCAAGCAAGAGTCGGCCCGTGATGTGCGCGCGGCACGCAGCCTCAGCAGTTCCACACAACCCGCGAGTAGCGTACCCGTCGTCGGTCTTGCCGCGTCCTCGGGTGAACGAGGCGTTCAGGCTGAGTATCGGGAAAAGCTCGACAGTGGTGTCACAGCGGGGACTACGCGCAAGGGCTTCATTAAGCCCGGTGCTGCACACCCATTTGGACTCAAGCCAGCTCCGGTTGATGCGAAGCCAAGTTCGTCAGATGCGGCTCCCTCAGCGAGAGATCCGGTCTCTCGGTTTTCTGTTGTGGACAAAGAGGGGCGAGTCAACGTCAACGAGCTGAAGAACCCAATAGGATTGAACTTCGTCTCTGATGTTGGAGGCGAGGCGGCAGCAGCGACATTTGAACTCAAAGAAAAACTGGACTTGGTGGAGCAGACGGTTCGAGTGGTGCAGAGGGCTAAAGGGAAGCCGATCACACCGCTCCGCACGATCATGGTGACCGACCTTGATGCACTAGTGACGTTGAACACAAAGGACGCTCGCGCCGTCACCGCTTGGTACGAGAAAGCCACGTCCGGTCAGGAACAGTTTGGGACGGAAGCGTATGCCGCGATCCACGAGAACCCGTTCCTCACGCCGGCCGAGCAGCCGCTCTCCACGTTTTCGGTCGATGTCGATACGGCGTCGTATGCCAACGTGCGGCGGTTCCTCAATCAGAGGCAGTTGCCTCCCGCCGATGCCGTGCGGATTGAGGAGTTGGTCAACTACTTCAAATACGACGACCCCGCTCCTGTGGACGGGCAGCCGTTCGCAGTGAAGGCCGAGGCCGCGCCGTGCCCTTGGCAGCGTGAACACTATGTCGCCCGCATCAGCCTCAAGGCACGCGAGATCGCGAAGGCTCAGCGGCCACCGACGAACCTCGTCTTTCTGCTCGACGTGTCGGGATCGATGCAGGCTGAGAACAAGCTGGCTCTCGTCAAGCGGGCCATGTCGCTGCTGGTCGAGGAGCTGGGTGAGAAGGATCGCGTCTCGATCGTGACCTATGCCGGAGACGCCGGGCTGAAGCTGGAGCCGACGGTTGGCTCGGACCAGACGAAGATCATGCAGGCGATTGAAGCTCTGTCGGCGGGCGGCTCGACGAACGGAGCGGCCGGGATTCAACTGGCCTACGAACAGGCCCTGCGTCACTTCAACAAGGACTCGGCCAACCGAGTCATCCTCTGCACGGACGGCGACTTCAACGTCGGCGTCAGCAGCGACGAGGCGTTGGTCAACCTGATCGAACAGCAGGCGAAGAGCGGCGTCTTCCTGAGCATCTTCGGATTCGGAATGGGGAACCTGAAGGACTCGAAGCTGGAGAAGCTGGCTGACAAAGGGAACGGCCACTACGGCTACATTGACGATCTGAACGAGGCTCGCAAGAACTTCAACGAGGAGCTGATGGGGACGCTGTACACGGTGGCCAAGGACGTGAAGCTGCAAATCGAGTTCAACCCGCTCACGGTCGGAGCCTATCGCCTGATCGGCTACGAGAACCGCGTGATGGCGGCCGAAGACTTCAACAACGACGCGAAAGACGCCGGCGAAATCGGAGCCGGTCACACGGTGACGGCTCTCTACGAAATCGTCCCTCGCGGCAAGTGGAAGCCCGTGCAGCCAGTCGATCCGCTGAAGTACACGGCCACGGAACCAGCTCCCAAAGCTGTCGAACAGAAAGGCAACGTCTCGCCCGAGTCGGCCTACGACCTCTTCACTTCGGACTTGTCGTTGAAAGCGACCCCGATTGCGTCCAACGTCTCGCCCGAGTCGGCCGACGACCTCTTCACCGTGAAGCTCCGCTACAAGCAGCCCGATGCCGTCGCGAGCGTCCGCACCGTCGATGTCGTCGTCGATGACATCGCGGGCAAGAAGGTGACGCCGAGCCGCGATCTGCTCTGGTCCGCCTCTGTCGCGTCGTTCGGAATGCAACTGCGTCACTCGCAGCACGCCGGAACGTGGACGATGGCCGACGTGCTGGAGACAGCCCGCGGTGCGAAGGGCGATGACACCACCGGCCGTCGCGGTGAGTTCGTCGAACTGGTGAAGGCCACGATGAAGCTGATGCCAAGTCCGCAGAGTGACCCACAGAGCAAGAAGCCAGCAGTGGGCTTCTGAGTGTCGCGCAGCGACCGCTCTCCAAGGGGAAGCGGGCGGGGTCAGGCACTCCAAACTTCAAACGGCAGCGGTCGAACGCGTAATCGACAACTCACGCTTCATTCCGCTGCCGTTTGAAGTTTGGAGTGCCTGACCCCTGAGTTGGAACGCGGCCGCTTGCGGGGCATGAGACCATCTGGTTTCATGCCTCGCGTCGTTTGAGGCTGCTCGAACATTCGCCGTCCTCGCTGGGAAAGTCGCTCGCTCATGAATCGTCTGTTGTGGTCTGTGCCGCTGTGTTTGTTGGTCCTGTTCGCTCCTTCTCTCTCGGCCCGCGCGGCCGAGCCGGTGTCGCTGATCTTCGACACCGATATCGGCAACGATGTGGATGACGTGCTGGCGCTGGGAATGATTCATTCGCTTCAGTCTCGCGGCGCGTGTCGTTTGCTGGCGGTGACGGTGACGAAGGACAGCGATCTGGCCGGGCCGTTCGTCGATGCCATCAACACGTTCTACGGACGAGGCGACACGCCGATCGGAGTCGTTCGTGCTGGCAAGACGCCCGAGCCGGGCAAGTTCCTGCCGATGGCCTCCGAAGAGCGCGGCGATGCCTTTCGTTATCCGCACGACCTCCTCTGCAGCGTGGAGGCGCCCGAAGCGGTGACTCTGTTGAGGAAGACGCTCGCCGCGCAATCGGATGGTTCGGTGAGCATTGCACAGGTCGGGTTCTCGACGAATCTCGCGCGGTTGCTCGATTCGAAGGCCGATGAGGCGTCGCCGCTGTCCGGTGTCGAACTCATCAAGAAAAAGATCAAAGTGTTATCAGTCATGGCGGGCGCGTTCACCGACATCAGCGGGAACAAGCACTACTGCGAATACAACGTGGTGCAGGACATTGCCAACTGCCGCAAGCTGGCCGACGAATGGCCAACGGCGGTCGTCTGGAGCGGCTTCGAGATCGGCATCGCGCTGCCGTATCCCGCCGCGAGCATCGTGAAGGATTATTCGTATGTGAGCGATCATCCGCTCGCCGAAGCCTACCGCCGCTATGAGAAGCAGCCGCACGATCGACCGACGTGGGATCTGACGAGCGTGCTGTATGCCGTTCATCCCGATCGCGACTACTTCGACGTGTCGCCTGCGGGCCGAGTCATCGTCGAGGCGGACGGCTTCACAAAATTCGAGCCAGTCGCCGACGGGAAGCATCGGTATCTCAAGCTGACAGATCAGCAGCGTGCTCGCGTGTTGGAGGCGCTGGTTCAATTGAGCAGCCAGCCGCCGAAGTGAGACGGTGAGAGACACTACGCGGCCAAAGCTGACACTAACCCGAAGCGTAAGTTTTGAAGTTGCGCTGTTCTGGATTTCCGCCCCAACGGGGCAGCCGTAAGTCAGCCTAGGGCAAGCGACCAACGGGAGCGCCGCCCTAGGTGCCGGTCATCACAGAATCTCAAGCCCTGAAGGGGCGGCACTATGTTGCTCGCAGGAATAGGGTCGCCCCTTCAGGGCTTGAATATCGCGGTAAACCGCCAACCCAGGGCGTTGCCCTGGGCTGACATAGCACCGCCCCGTTGGGGCTGAAATCTCCAAAGGCGCAACTTCAAAAAGCGTAAGCGAGGCCGCATTCGCATCCTCGCTTACGCTTCGGGTTAGCAGCCTGTTGAAAACCGTAGGATGGACGCCCTCGTCCGTCCGTTTTTAACTCGAAATCGCTCGGACGAGGGCGTCCAAGCTACGTTCTTCAACAGGCTGTTAGTGTGAATCACCCGCCTGCGTGAGCGCTTGTGAGTGGGACACTCATGCCCGCCAGCCGTTTGAACAACGGACGGGCAAGAGTGCTCGTCCTACATCCGAGATCTCACCGGACTTCGGTCGCGATGTGGACCGTTTCGATTCGGTGGGCGGGCTTCGGCAGGTGATCGGCGGTGATTTGGAGGTCCATGCGGGCGTCGGCTTCGGCGATGGCTTCCATGACCAGATCGAAGGAGACCGTTTCGCGCGTGCCGAGTTCGGCGAGTGGCTCGAAGCGGACGACGTTCTTCGTCTCCTGATACCGTGCGCCACGGACCTCGACCAACCGCAGTTCCTTCGGGACACTGATGCTGAGTGCGACGTTGCGAGCGGGGGCGCTGCCACTGTTCTTGAGTTGAATCTTCGAGGTCAGCTTGTCGCCAATCGCGACGACGCCCGTCGCGTTGAGCGTCTCCATTTGCAGTTCGGGACGACCGACGACATCCACTTCCGATTGGACCGTTGCGGCGCTCCCCGCCGATCCCGTCGCGCTGATCTTGCCGAGCTGCATCCCCGGCGTCTTGGCCATGAGCTTCGCAGTGACGTTGAGTTCATCACCGGCCGCGAGCGGTCCGACCGTCCAGTTGATCGAGCGTGTGGCGGGATTGAACTGACCGCCGTCAGAGGCTTCGACAAACTCGAACCCGACCGGGACGATCTCGGAGACCTTCACATGTTTCACGGCCGCGTTGCCATCGTTCTTCACACTGTTCGTGAAGACGGCGGGGCGTTCGGCGTAGATGCGGTTTTGTCCGGTGCGAGTCAGCACGAGATGCTCACCGATGATGTTGATTGTCGATTCGAGTTCCTGCGTGATCCCGCCGTCAGCAGAGAGGATCGCGCGGTTCTTGACTCGGCCCGGCTTCACGGCCGTGACTTGCAAGACGATCTCACGCGATTCATTCGGGCCGAGCTTGCCGATCGGGCATTCAATATCGGACGACGCCTCGTGCTGGAGTCCGTCGGGGATGAGATCGCGGACGGAAACGTTGTTCGCGGCGGCACCGCCAGAGTTCTTCAGCAGGAACGTCAGGTCGATGACTTCGCCCACATGAACTTCACGAGGAGCGTTCACTTTGATCGACAACTGAGGTGCGGCGACCATGATCTCCGCCGCGACTTCCGTCGCAAAATTGACTCGCGCCACACTGCCGATCGGCCCTTCCTGTCGCGGGATCAGTTTGATCGAAATTTTGCGGACTTCATTCGGCTTCAGCGTGCCAATCCGCCAGATCAACTTCTTGTCCACCATCTCGGCCCGGGGCGAGGTTCCCGTCAGTTCGGTCCCCTTGGGGATACGGTCTTCGAGGACGACTTGGTTCGCGTCGCTGCTACCGACGTTCTTCACGATGACTTGGTAGACGAGTTCCGCCCCCAACACGGCCTCTTGTGGCGCGATCTTTTCCAACGTCAGTCGTGGCTGTTGCAGGCCACGCGGGGTGGCGTTCGTCACGGTGCCGTCGCCGATGAGATCATCGGTGGTCGGTCGCTCACCCGCTTCGCGGATGCGGCGATTTGAGCGTGGTTCGCGTGGCTGCTCCGTGGAATCCTCATCGAAGCGCCCGGCGGGCAGACGATCTGCGGGCCGGGGGTTCTCAAGGAATTCCTCCACAGCGGGAACTTCCGTCGGCAAACGCGGCACCGGACTGCGAGAACTGGGAAGTCGCGTTCGTGGAGCCGACGGGTTTGGCGACGTGAGTGCCGGGGCCAGATCGAGAGGCTCGCGCGTCGGAACTTCCGGACGGACATCCGTGGGTGCGAGCGTTGGCGGGGCTGCGCCGCCAAAGGGATCGATCGCCTCTGTCGGTTGAGACGGTGTGATCGCGGGTGCATCACTCTCAGTGACGGGACTCGATGCGGGACCGTTGGGTGCGGCTTCGTTGAACGGAGACACTTCAAACGGATCGGCCTCGCGTGTGGCACGAGCGGGGGGAGTCACGCCGGACGGTGAGGATTCGTCGAACGGATCGGACTTCGCGGCGGGATCGGAAGTCAACGAGTTCGCGGCTCCCACGGAAGGAGCGGAGTCCTGAAAAGGATCGGCGTTCGCATCGACTGGCTCAGTGGGTGACGTGCCTGTGGCATCGCCAGCTTCTGTCACTGCGAACGGATCCGAGGCGACTGAACGTTCTCCTGATGAAGGCTCATTGAACCCCGCAGGGACGATCGCCGACTTGGTACGAACTGTGGTTGCAGCTTTACCAAGGGCTGGTCCGGTATTCGAGTCGTCTCGAAAATCCAAGCCAGGACCGAACGAGTCGTTCGCCAACGAGGACGATTCGGAGTCGTCTGGTAACCTGCGCGGAGCAACGACGGAGTCTGAACCGACTGTCGCAGCGAAGGGGTCCGTCAGCTTGAGCGGGTCGTCGGTACTCGTCGCCGTGTTCGTTAACGAACCGCCTTCACCTGTAGGAGAAAGCCCAGCCAAATCGCCGGTCTCATCGCCGCTGGGAGCGACAATCGGTGGCGATTCCAAGCCCTGCTGTGCTTGAAACACGGCGACCAAACCGACGCCAATCACGCCCGCCATTGCGGCCAGCTTCCAAAGTCCGCTGATCAACATTGGGAATCCCTTCCCCTTCTTGAGCTCCCCCCGGTCGATCGAGCCGCGTCACTGCGACTCGATGCTTGCCCGCCGATCACTCCGCTTCGCGATGCCTGTCTTCACGAGACAACTCTTTGAAACGGCGACCCTCTGGCCGGACAAGGGCGGTGTCTCTAACACAAGCCGCCAAGTGCGTGAAGTCCAGTTCCGGCAAATCTTGCCGACGCAACAGTCGATCACGGAGAGTAGTGATTCCCGCGAGCATCGATCTCAACCACTGAGAGGCCGTTCACCAGCGTTTGACACGACGACCTTGTGAAACATCAGCCGCAACATGTACGCGAAGTCGCGATCTGAGTTTGATCGCTTTCATCCATTGGCGACAGCGATCGAAGAGTTTTGCTTCCCCGCCAAGGCTGCTAGCATCCCGCCGAGTTTTTCCATCCATGAGAATGAGTTTCGTTGGGAGTGGACGATGCTGATTGCCTGTGTGTTGGCGTATATGACCGTGACTATCGCAATTGGAATTTGGGCTTCGACTCGGGTGAAAGACTCAACAGACTTCATGGTCGCAGGCCGTTCTCTGCCGCTGTACATGAATTTTGCCTGCGTGTTTGCCACTTGGTTCGGGGCCGAGACCGTGTTGTCGGTCTCGGCCAAGTTCGCTCATGAGGGAATGGGCTTCGTCTCGGGCGATCCGTTTGGAGCGTCACTCTGTCTGATTCTCGTGGCCTTTTTCTTCGCGCGGACCTTCTATCGGCTGCAACTGCTGACGATCGGCGACTACTACCACCAGCGTTACGGCAAGCTGATAGAGGT
This sequence comes from Schlesneria sp., assembly GCA_043746775.1. Classification (GTDB taxonomy): domain Bacteria; phylum Planctomycetota; class Planctomycetia; order Planctomycetales; family Planctomycetaceae; genus Schlesneria. The sequence goes on along the minus strand of JAYTQJ010000070.1, from coordinate 3,158 downwards.
CATCACGTCGCTGGCCATTGCCAGTTCGTACCTCGGTTGGACGAGTGCCCAGTTATCGGCGCTCGGTCTGGTAACGAACGTGCTGTTCCCGCAAATCCCCTTGAGCTATTGCATCATCATCGGAGCCGTCATCGTCACCATTTACACGCTGTTCGGCGGGATGTGGTCGGTGGCGTTGACCGATGTCATCCAGACGGCGGCGATTGTGATTGGACTGATTGTGGTCGCCACTCTGCTCGGAAATCGAGCGGGTGGCTTCGATGTCGTCATCAACCATGCCTACGAGCATGGAAAACTGAACCTCTTCCCGCACGTGACCTCGGCGGCGTGGCTGGTCTTCATTGGCGAGTTCATCACGATGGCCTTTGGGTCGATTCCGCAGCAGGACGTGTTTCAACGGGTGACGAGTGCCAAGGACGAGAAGACGGCCTTCATCGGGACGCTGTGTGGTGGACTGTTCTACTTCGGGTTCGCCTTCGTGCCGATGTTCATCGCGTACTCGGTCACGATCATCGATCCCGCCATCGCCGCGCAATTCGATCCCGAGCAGTCCAAGGAGTTTCAGAAAGTGCTGCCAACACTTGTTCTGAACAGCACTCCGGTTTGGTGTCAGGTGCTGTTCTTCGGCGCTGTCCTCTCGGCAATTCTTTCGACCGCCAGTGGAACGGTCCTCGCACCCGCCAGCGTCCTCACCGAAAACGTCCTGCAACCGTTCATTAAGCACCTGAGCGACAAAGCAATGCTGTGGGTACTGCGATCACTGCTGGTTGTCGTCGCGATCATTTCCACGACGATCTCGGTGACCACCGACAAGACGATGTATCAACTGGTGGAAGCGGGCTACAGCGTCACGCTGGTCGTGGCGTTCGTGCCGCTCGTCTGCGGCATCTACTGGAAGCGAGCCTCCACACAGGCGGCCCTCTTCTCGATCATACTCGCAGTGACCGTTTGGCTCGGTGCGATGTTCCTTCAAACATCGACCGTGTCCGCGCTGGAAGAGGCTGCCAAAGCGACGGCCACTCAGGTGGACGCCACCAAGTCCCCGTTGGCAGAACCGGAAGTGACCCTGCCGTTGTGGTGCGAGGTTCCGCCGCAACTCTATGGATTGGTGGCCTCGTTCATGGGAATGTTGCTCGGAGGATTGCTTCCTCAATGGATCACACACAAACATCCGAATCCTGAGCACTTGGCTCACAGGCGCGGTCCGGCAATCGGACACTAATGGGGACGTTCATTAAGGGTCGGGTGAGCACTGTCCCCCCGACGAGAAGCCACACCCGATCCGAATCATGATCGGTGAGAGGATCATCAAAGCCATTTTCTTGGCGAAGTTCCCGACCACTCTGGCTCCGCGCAGATTCAGCAGCACGAAGCTTCAGATCATGGTCAACATGCCCCCCCCCTTCCCATCCCAGAAGCTCACCGATTCCTTGTCGAAAACATTGAAGAAGTACCACAGGTAATCGCAGAAGAGCGAGGGGCAGATGCCAACATCATCAAGATCAGCAACATCGCCAATCCAGGGCCATCCTTGAGGACTGACTCCAACCCATACGGCCCGCCAGAAACATTGAAGAAGATGATGCTGACGATGGCCGTGAGGGTCAGGGAGCGTTTCACGAGAGAGTGTTCCTGATGGGGTGGCGTTCCAAAGAGATCAACGCCGGGGCGAGAACGGGCAAGCAGATTCAGGCGGGCATTCTCGGTTGCGAGAATGTCATCGCAACCGAGCGACAGGTTGTCGAGACAGGACTCAACGCCGTCGATGACATAGAAGCGGTCGAGGCCATTCGTTTTGACGCTCACGCCACCGGGCAACGCCGTTCAGGATTTCTGTAGCAGAATTTCGTGAGAATTCTGGCGCCCCGATGGCTCTCCAGAAGTCTTACGACTTCTGCTACGTTCGATTGCGGCGGGCGTCATTTCGTTCCGGTCAGGACGCCGCAGTGGACGAGCGTGGGGACGACTTCGCCGCTGGTCAGGCCCGCTGTGGTGAGCCATTCGCGGTACTCGCGGGCACTGTAGGCGCGGCCTTCCGTCAGTGAGAACAGGGCTGCGGAATACAGTGCGACCGGCAAGGGGCCGTCGAGGTCATCGTTCAGCAAGACATCGTGAATGAGCAGCCGGCCTCCAACGGGAAGCACGGCCGCGCAGCGTTGGATGAGCGTGGCACATTCGGGGCGATCCCAGTCGTGCAGAATGTTGGACAACAGGATCGCGTCGGCCGCAGGCAACTCATCGGCAAACATGTCGCCGGGATGGAGCGTGAGACGGTCGGCCACTCCGTAGGCCACCGCGAATTCGGCGGCGACCTTCAAGACTTCGGGACGATCGAACACAATGGCTCGCAGCGCGGGATGACGCCGTAAACATGCGACCGCGTAGATGCCGGTGCCACCGCCAACATCGAGCAGCGTGCCGCCATCGAACGTCAGTCGCTCGGCCAAAACGGGCGCGACATTCTTGGCTCGTCCCGCCAAAGCCAGCGTCAACCGGCGAGCGGAGTTCTCCTGCTCCATCGCAGAATCGAGACCCTCGCGATAGATGAAGGCCGCGCCCGGATCGGTGACTTCGGCGCGGTCCAATCGGTTCGACTTCAATCGCGCGGCCATCTCCAGCACGCCGGGACTGTTGGCGGCCAAGCCGATGTAGTCACCGACGAAGAACTCACCTCCCGGCAACAGGTGTTCGCGTGCGGTATCACTCACGCGGAGTCGCCCCGATGAATCGGCCTCGATCAGCTTCATGGCGCGCAGTGCGGTGAGCAACACAACCGCCGGTCGATGATCGAGACACATTCGTACTCGCAACTCTTCCAGCGACAGCGGGCGTTCGGCCAGCAGTGGAAACAGGTCGAGGTGAGCAACCGCCACGGTGAGCAATTCCGTCCCGTGATTGCCTCGAAAATGCTCGAAGAGAAAAGTCGGATCGGTCACGGGAGGAGACAGCGGAGACATGAGGTCGCCTTGAGCGGGGGGCCTGGGATTCGGAACGGGTGCCGTTTGTCTCACCGTATTCGGCAGCCCAAACAAAATCGACCGTAGGGAACAGAACGATGATTTACTTGGAAGTCCGGCTTTTCCGAAAGAAGGGATGCTTGACGTGACCGCCAAAAGTAGCCTTCATCGCTCCGCGTGAAGTCAGCCGAGTCACCAGCG
>JAYTQJ010000069.1:0-29037 GCA_043746775.1 Schlesneria sp. | reverse complement strand
CCGGCTGAATTCTCACGAATTCAGCTACGTCGCACTGAACGTCCATTTGAAAATCGCTCAAAGTGAGTGCCATTGGGCGTCAGCCCCCTGGTTCTTGGAGTTCACTGCCACGGAAGTAGGGCTGACGCCCGAAGACCCAGGGGGCTGACGCCACCCCGCTCCGAAATTCATCCGACAGGACTCACGCGACAAAAGCGTCACCACAATTCTGCGCGGCGCGCGTCGAAAAGAAACGTGAAAGCACAGCAGCCCGGCATTTCGGAAATGCCGGGCTGCGTTCTTGCTTCACGATGTCAGACAGGTTCGCTCAGAGCGTTCCGCCGTACTTGGCGTCGCTGCCTAGCAACTCTTCGATGCGGAGGAGTTGGTTGTACTTGCAGATGCGATCCGTGCGGCTGGCCGAACCGGTTTTGATCTGGCCGCAGTTCAAAGCAACCGCGAGGTCGGCGATGGTGTTGTCTTCGGTCTCGCCCGAGCGGTGACTCATCACGGCGGTGTAGCCGCTGCGGTAAGCGGTCTGCACGGCATCGACCGTTTCGGTCAGCGAACCGATCTGGTTCACCTTGACCAGAATGCTGTTGGCCACGCCCTTGGCGATGCCGTCCTTCAGACGCTTCGTGTTCGTCACGAACAGGTCGTCGCCGACGAGTTGCACCTTGTCGCCAATGGCATCGGTTAGCAGCTTCCACGTATCCCAATCGTCTTCGGCACAGCCGTCTTCGATCGAGCAGATCGGATACTTCTCGGACCATGTCTTCCAGATGCCGACCAATTCGGCGGGGGCGACTTTCTTGCCGTCCATCTCGTACAGGCCGGTCTTCGCGTCGTAGAACTCGGTCGAGGCACAGTCGAGGGCCAGCTTGATCTGCTCGCCCGCCTTATAGCCCGCCTTCTCGATCGCCTTCAGGATGACCTGAATGGCCGATTCGTTGGTCTCCAAGTTGGGAGCGAACCCGCCTTCGTCGCCGACGGCGGTACTCATCCCCATGTCGCTCAGCACCTTCTTGAGGTGATGGAAGACTTCGACACCGGCTCGCAGGCCATCGCTGAACTTGTCGAAGCCGACAGGGACGATCATGAACTCTTGGAGATCGATCCCATTATTGGCGTGAGCACCGCCGTTGATGATGTTCATCAGCGGCACGGGCAACGTGTTGGCACCGACTCCGCCGAGGTAGCGGAACAGCGGGAGGAAGCTGACCTGAGCCGCCGCATGCGCCGTCGCGAGCGAACAGGCGAGGATCGCGTTCGCACCGAGTCGCGACTTGTTTGGCGTGCCGTCCGCTTCGATCATCGCGCGGTCAATGCCCGCCTGATCGGTGACGGTCATGTCGATGATGGCATCGGCCAAGTGTTCGTTGACGTTCTCGACCGCCTTGAGCACGCCCTTGCCGAGATACCGTCCCTTGTCGCCGTCACGCAGTTCGCACGCCTCGTGAGCACCGGTGCTGGCTCCACTCGGAACGGCCGCACGACCGATTGTCCCGTCTTCCAATTCCACATCGACCTCGACGGTCGGGTTGCCTCGGCTGTCCAAAATCTCACGAGCATGCACGGCACTAATCGCCACTGTCATCGCAATCATTCCTTCCCACGAATTCGGTTATTGCCGAGGCCCCATCACTCGCCCAACACACGGGCACGCGGAGCCTGATTCACGGCGGAACGTTTTTACCAGAACCCTCGGCTGCCATCCATCGGCCAGTCCGAGTCCATGCGGCTTCCCGAACAGAGGAATGGGTTTGACGACTGATGGCCCACTGCGGGACATCCTGAGAACTGGTCCAAGAACAACACCAACCCGCAGCGTGAGCAAGGACGAGAGTCGAGCGACATGCGCCCTCGCTCACGCTGCGGGTTGGTATTGTTCAAAACGCGGCGTAATTCTCGGACAAGTTCTTAGCCCGGAGGGCGGCAGGTCTTAGCCCACGGCGTGAGCCGTGGGAAAATCAGAAGGTCAGCCGCCAAGCCCCGGAGGGGCGACACATTCGGGGCCGTTTCTCGTGAAGTTCGCGAGTCATGCCAAGAGAGTGTCGCCCCTTCAGGGCTGAAGACTTAGTTGAGACCTGACCCACGGCTCACGCCGTGGGCTATGATCTGCCGCCCTCTGGGCTGAAAACATGAACGCTCAGCACGCATGAGTCAGATGAACCGTCCTTCCTTATTCGGAGACCAACTCGATGACCAACCGTTTGTTGCTTGGACTCGCCTGTCTGGCTGTGGCATTGGGCGGCGCGAGGCCGCTGCCCGCCGTCGAACCGACCTCGACCGATCTCTTCGCGAGACCGAATCTCGTCGCATGGTGCATCGTGCCATTTGACTCGAAGAAGCGTGGGCCGGAGGAGCGGGCCGCGATGCTCGAAAAGCTGGGCTTCTCGAAGTTCGCGTACGACTACCGGGCTGAGCACATCCCGACGTTCGACCAGGAGATTGAATGCCTCAAGCGGCACAAGGTCGAACTCTCGGCGTGGTGGTTCCCGACGGTGCTCAATGATGAAGCCAAGATGACGCTTGCCGTGTTCGAGAAGCACAAGGTCACTCCGCAACTGTGGGTCACCGGTGGCGGAGGACCAACCAAGGACGAGGCCGATCAACGGGCGCGGGTCGTTGCTGAAGCAGGCCGCATCCGACCGATTGCCGAAGCCGCCGCGAAGGTCGGTTGCAAGGTGGCTCTTTACAACCACGGCGGCTGGTTCGGCGAACCCGAGAACCAGATCGAGGTCATCAAGGAACTGAAACTCGACAACGTGGGGATCGTCTACAACCAGCATCACGGTCACGATCACATCGACCGCTTTGCGGAACTCCTGCAAAAGATGAAGCCGCATCTGTTCTGTCTCAATCTGAACGGGATGACCAAAGAGGGGGATCGCAAAGGCCAGAAGATCATGCAGCTTGGTGAAGGCGATCTCGACCTGAAGCTGCTCAAGGTGGTGCGAGACAGCGGCTACACCGGCCCCATCGGCATCCTCGGTCACACGCAGGATGATGCTGAGGAACGGTTGCATGACAACCTCGATGGACTTGATTGGTTGCTGCCGCAGTTGCAGAACAAGCCTGCTGGTCCGAAGCCGAAGATGCGGACACCGGTTCCGAAACCAGTGGCTGCCGTGGCTCCAGCCGCTCCCAAACCGCTCGGTTCCGCACTGATCGAAGGCAAGTTCGGCAAGGCCCTCGACGGACGAAGCGGCGGCGCACTCGTGAAGGGACGCGACGAATTCCGTCAGTTCCCGCTGACCGTCGAGTGCTGGACGAAGCTCGATCAGAAAGATTCGTTCAACATTCTGGTCGCTCACGAGCCGAAGTCGTCCGGCACGCATTGGGAACTCTTCTCGATGCCGGGCGGCACATTCACCGCGTATCTGCCGGGCTTTGCTCCCGACCACTGCCGCTCGGATGTCATGCTCTGCGACGACCAGTGGCATCACGTTGCGATGGTCCTCGAACTCGAACGAGTCCGCCTGTTCGTCGATGGCAAACAGGTGGCCGATCAGAAGCACAGTCGCTCGGAAATGAAGTCGGTCCCCGGTGAACTGGGCCTCGCGACACTGATCGACCGCGTGATCGGCTGCACCGGTCTCGTCGATGAGGTCCGCATCTCGAAGGGGACGCGCGTCCCAACGGCCCTTCCCGACAAGCCGTTCGCGCCTGATGAATCGACCCTCGCGCTGTGGCATCTCGATGAACTGGTTGAGACCAAGCGACTCGACGACGCAACAAGCAACAAGAACGCGGCACTCGTGGGGCAAGCTTCCAACCTGCCTGAGTCTTCTTCGTCCACGGCTTCACGTGGAGGTTCCAAACCGGCACCACAAAACATGGACGGCCACTGGAGCAAGGGGGCTGTCGGCTTCGATTGGACCGAAGCCGATTCGCGCGACGACCGCTTCGGGCAGATGGATGTCGGGCCGTTTCTCAGCACGAGTCTCGGCGTGCCGCTCGCCCCGGCCGCGTGGCACGATCCGGTTTACAAGGCGATCGTCGTGCGCGTCGGCTCGAAACGACAAGCCTCGATCAGCTACGACACGGAACTCCTGCGAGCCACCGCTGGCTGGACCGGCTTCGTCCGCTTCGACCCCGCCCGCTTCGGCATCATCGGTGCCCCGAGACCCGACGGCCCGATCACGTTCGTCACGCCATCGCTCCCCGGCTGGTCTCTGAAGGATGAGTTCCCCAACTTCCGAGCCGACCACCGCTACGGGCCGCTGCCGAAAGAGGTCGCTCACTACGAGGGGCTGTACCGGCATGGGCAGCGAGTGGTGTTGGCGATGAAGGTTGACGGTCGAAGGTTGACGGTTGAGGGTCAGCAGGAAAAGTCTTCACCCTCAACCCTCAACCTTCGACCGTCAACCTTCATCCTTGAAACCCCCTGGCTTGAAGAGACCGCTGACGCCGCAGCCCTCACGCGGACGTTGCTGATCGGTCCGAGTGGCGTCGCGCTCAAGATGCTCGTCGCCGACCCGAAGGCTCGCGTGAGGTTGCATCCCAAGTCGGAAGGAGGCTCCGTCGCGCCGGGGCATGGCGGCTGTCACGTCCTCACCATCGAGCCGCATGACAAACCGGTCACGATCAAGTTGCTGATCGCCTCCCCCGACATGAACGAAGCGGCGCTCGACAAGCTCGTCGCCACTTCGCCCGCGCCGGAAGATGTGCTGGCCCTGACAAAACCCGGACCAACGATCTGGGGCGAGCCGCTCGTGACGAAGGGGGAGGTGGCTGAGGGACAAGGGCTGGGGGACAAGGGCGAAGCATCACCCCTCGCCCCGGCTTTGCGGGGAGAGGGGCCGGGGGTGAGGGGCTCTTCAGGCACTGCATCTTCGACGGAGAAGACCCCTCACCCTAGCCCTCTCCCCGCAAAGCCGGGGCGAGGGGACAAAGCGGTACAAACGCCAACACCTCCGTCCCACGCCCCTCAACCCTCGACCCTCAACCCTTCCTACGTCATCGACACCATCACGCTCCCCTTCAAGAACCCGTTCAATGCGCTCCTGTTCTGCGGCGGCCACGACTTCCTCCCCGATGGCCGAGCCGCCGTCTGCACGCTTCACGGTGATGTTTGGATCGTGGATGGGATCGATGACAAGTTGGAACACGTCACCTGGCGACGCTTCGCAACAGGGCTGTTTCAACCGTTGGGAGTGAAGTGGCGAGTGCCAGAAAGGAATGGGAATACGACTGATACTCGGGACTCTTCTCAGGAACTCGCCACTCGCCACTCGTCACTCGCCACTTCCTCCCTCTTCATCGTCGGTCGCGATCAGATCACGCGGCTGCACGACCTGAACAACGACGGCGAGGCCGACTACTACGAGAACTTCAACAACGATGCTCACACGACGATGAACGGGCACGAGTACGTCGCGTGTCTCGAAGCTGATCGCGCGGGGAACCTGTACTACGTCAAAGGGAACTGCAATTCCGCGACGCCTCACGATGGGAGCCTGCTGCGCGTCAGTGCCGATGGCTCGAAGCTGGATGTCTTCGCGACCGGCTTCCGCAACCCGAACGGCATGAGCATCGGCCCCAACGACGAGATCACCGTCGCGCCGCAAGAAGGCGAATGGACTCCCGCCTCCGGCGTCTTCGACGTGCGCGAGGGAGGCTTCTACGGCATGATGCAGTCTCACCATCAAACGACCTTGCCCACCGACTTCATTCGCCCGATCTGCTGGTTCTCCCGACGAGACGACAACAGTTGCGGAGGCCAAGTCTGGGCCACGAGCGACAAATTCGGGCCACTCTCAAACCAGTTGCTGCACATGTCGTTTGGTCAGTGCAAACTGAGGCTACTGCTGCGGGAAGAGGTTGAGGGGGACGCGGGAAATCAGGAAGCGCCTCTGAGCGGAGGACGTAACTCCCCCGGTTCTGCGGGCGTCAGCCCTGTAGATCCTCTTTCTGAGCGGAGCAGCTTCAGCCAAGCAGCGCGTTTTCCGGAGCGGGGCGGCGTCAGCCCCCTGACTCTTCGTCTTTCGGAGCGGGGTGGCGTTAGCCCCCTGGCTCTTCGCGAGGAAGAAGGGCTAACGCCCAAGAACCAGGGGGCTGACGCCACCCCGCTCCGAAATTCGTTGCGACCCTTCAACGGCGGTTCCGTCGAACTGCCACTGACGTTCGCCTCCGGCATCCATCGCGGACGAATGAATCCGCGTGACGGCCAGCTTTATCTAACGGGCCTCAAGGGTTGGGTCAGCAACGCGGTGAATGACGGGTGCTTCCAACGCGTCCGTTATCTGGGTGCGGGTCCGGGCGTTGATTCTCTTCCTCCCTCCCCTCGGCGGGGAGGGCCGGGGAGGGGGGGCGAGGAAGTGTCCGGCATCAACTCGCCATCCGCCCCCCTCCCTAACCCTCCCCGCCGAGGGGAGGGAACAAGGCACAAGACAGAAAACGAAGAGAAGCCGAAAGCCCCCCTCTCCCGAACACACCAAGCGGCGGTGCCCGACGGGGGAGAGGGGACAAGAGGGGCCACCGCACCGCCAGCCCCTCAACCCTCAAACTTCGACCCTCAATCCTTCCCCCTCGCGATGCAGACCTACCGCAACGGCATCGCTCTCACGTTCACTCGCGAACTCGACCGCGAGTCCGCTGAAGACCCGAGCAGCTATCAACTCGAAGCTTGGAATTACAAGTGGTCCGCCGCGTATGGCTCGCCCGACTTGAAGCCGTCTGCGCCGGGACAGGTCGGACACGATGAGATCGAACCGAAATCGGCCACGCTGCTCGAAGATGGCCGCACGGTCTTCATCGAGCTTCCCAACCTCAAGCCCGTCGATCAGTTGGCGGTGAGCTACACGCTGCTGACCAAAGGAACGAAGGACCAATCATCTCCAGCCTCTTCCGGGACTGCGGCGACTGCGGTCGGGGTGGCCGGGGTTGGAGCCGCTTTGGGCGAAACCCCGGGGCTTCGCGAAGACGCTCCAGCCCCGGCCACCCCAACGGGGCAAGTCGAGATCGAGCAAACGCTGACTCTCACGCTGAACTCGATCCCCGACCGAACGATGCCGGAAGAGAAGCTGCATCGTCCGAAACCATCGATGCAGTTGGACGGCGATCTTGCAGATGGAATCAGCATTCAGTCGAACCTCTTAATTGACCAGCAAGGCCACCGGATGTTCGCATGGGTCATTCCATCAGACAGCCTGCCGAAGTTTGGTCGTGTCGAGTCGGTCAGCGTGCGGGCAGCGGCTTGGCTGCGAGTCCCCTCAACGGGCGAGTACCGCTTCACACGAGAAGGAACGGGATCGGCGACGATTGCATTCCACGGAAGCAAGGATGTCACTCAGCCGTTGTCTGATGAATCGCCAGTCTCGATGCAACTGAAGCGTGGCCTGAACGAGATCGCCGTTCAATACGAGCTGCCGCGCGAGGGGGATGCCCGCTTCCGACTCATGTGGGAATCACCTCGCTTCCCGCGCGAGGCCGTTCCCGCGACGAGCCTCGCGCGTCGGTATCGTCTCAACAGCGTGGGGGCCACAATGTGGAACGGCTTCTCGGCGGGACAGTTTCTTTTCCAGATGCACAACTGCGCTCGCTGCCATGCGTCTTCAGCCGCCGAAGAAAACATGGGCATTCGCAAATCGACGCCGTTTGCATTGCGAGGAGCACCGCGTCTGGATGAGTCGGGGCACCGGTTCACTTCGGCGTGGTTGGGCAACTGGCTCGCCGAACCGTCACGACTGAAGCACGACAGTACGATGCCCGCATTGATCGCGAAGAATGAGCCTCAAATGGCCGTCGATCTCGCGGCGTATCTTGGATCGTTGGTTGAGGCTGTTGGACGGGCCGAGCCGGTCGTTGCGAAGACCGCAGAAGTTGACGAGGCCACTCGGCGCGGCAACGACCTCTTCGAAAGACTCGGCTGCATCGCGTGTCATCGGTTCACGGAGCCAAAGCACGAGGACGAATGGAATCGCGTGTCGCTCCATTTCGCGAAGGCGAAGTTTCGGGATGAGGCTCTCGAACGATTCCTGCTCGCCCCGCAACGGCATCACGCGACGAGCTTCATGCCCGACTTCCGGCTCAGCGCCGATGAGGCCGCATCGCTGGCCACGTTCATCCGCCAGAAGTCGCTCGGCGAAGTGAGTGAGCTGGCGGGGACTCAACCCGGCGATATTGAGCGAGGTCGCCGCGCGTTCGAGCAGTTGAAGTGCGGTCAATGTCACACGCTGAAGCCCGACGACAAACTGCCTGTGGCGCACTTGGCTTCCGTCTTTACTGACAGTCCGTCGCGCGGGTGCCTTGCGGAGCAAACGGCTGCTGACGGGAAGGTTCCTCGTTTTGCATTCAACGACGCAACGCGAGACTTACTTCGCGTCTACGTCAGCATGATGGCGGAAGTCAGTGAACAAAAGGGGGTAGCGCGGCAATCTGATCTCGTCACTTATGCCCTTTCAGAAACGATGGAATCGCTCCGCTGCAACAATTGTCACGCGCGCGACGAGCAGCGGTCGCTCTGGCCCGAGATCGTTGCCGAGGAAGGATCGGGCCGTGCGGTCGAGTCGGTTCCGCAACTGACTTGGGTCGGTGAGAAGCTGCAAGGTCCGTGGATCGAGAAGCTGTTGAAGGGAGAACTCGATGGGAGCCTCGACCGTAGGATGGGCACTCCTGCCCGTCCGCTTGATGTGGGTACGAACGGTACTCAAGTGAGAGTGGGAGACCAAAGCGAAGAGGGGACGGGCAAGAGTGCCCATCCTACAAAGCCTCGTCCGTGGCTGAGCGCTCGGATGCCGAGCTTTCCTGCGTATGCTGGCCTCATCGCACACGGCATGGCGGCCGAGCATGGCGTTCCGTTTGAGGAGCCGTTGCCGACGAAGCTCGATGCGAACCAAGTCGAGATCGGTCGTCAGCTCACGTTGCGCGACGGAGGTCTCGACTGCCGACAGTGTCATGGCATCGGCAAGGAACAGCCGCGCGGAGATGCCGCAACGCAGATCGCTCTCGGCATCAACTTCGCTCTCTCGCGAGACCGCCTCCGTCCCGAGTTCGCCCTCCGCCAGATGCTCGATCCCCCGCGCTACGACCTCGGTTCCAGAATGCCCCGCTTCGCCCCGGACCTTCGAACCACGGCGGCCAAGCACATCGAAGGAGGCGACGCGAAGAAACAGTTCGAGGCCCTCAAGCTGTTCATTTGGTCGGTGAAGGTCGATGAGTGAGGCATACGCTCAACTTTCTCGGCGTGTGCTACCGAGTTCTCACCCGCTGACGAGCGACTACAATCCCGCCGCCATTCGGCTCGACGACCGCCCGCTTTTGCCGCGAGACCCCGATCTTCCATGACGCCCTACGATCCTCATCAATGGACCAGCCATCTCTTCGATATTGAAGGCTCGATGGTGCGCGAGATTTTGGGCCGAGTGATGACGTGCGTCATCTGGTCGGCTGTTGTGGTTGGGCTGTACCAGTACGGCCCCGATTGGTTCGACAGCCTTGCGATTGCCGAGACGGCTCATGCGCTGATCGGGGCTTCGATGGGGTTGCTGCTGGTCTTTCGGACGAACGCCTCCTACGACCGGTTCTGGGAGGGCCGCAAGCTGTGGGGCGGGATCGTCAATGAGTCGCGGAATCTCGCGCGGCAGTCGTCGGTGTGGTTCGCTGCGGATGGTAAGTTGACTCATCGAGTCGTCTGGTGGACGGTCGCGTTCGCTCATAGCACGATGCACCGGCTGCGCGGCATCACCGAGATCGGTCCCGCGCGAGAACAGCTTTCCGCCACCGATGTGGCTGATGTGCTGAAGAGCGGTCACATCCCGCTCGCCATTGCGCGACGCCTCACCGAACTGATCACCGCCGCGCGAGACCGTCGCTTGATCGACGGACATCAACTGCAAGCTCTCGATCAAAACGTGCAACTGCTCATCGACTACTGCGGCGCGTGCGAGCGGATTCGTTCCACGCCGCTCCCGTTCGCGTATGCCGTCCATTTGCGCCGGGCACTGATCGTCTACTGCTTCTCGCTGCCGCTGGCCTTGGTTCAGAAATACGGCTGGGAAACAGTGCCAGTCACGCTGATGATCTCGTACGTCCTGTTCGGCATCGAAGAGATCGGCGTGGAGATCGAAGACCCGTTCGGCTCGGACGTGAACGATCTGCCGCTGGAAAAAATCTGCGCCATGATCGAAGACAACCTGCGCGAGATCGCGGAGTCCGTCTGAGACGATCAACCACTCGTCGCCGCGAACAACGTGTAGAAAGAGCCTGTAGGACGGGCACTCTTGCCCGTCTTTCTGATGGAAGACCGACGGGCAAGAGTGCCCGTCCTACATTTTTCAACGGGCTACCAAGTGCGGTTCGACGAGGTGAGACCAGATCGCATAGCCCGCGTCGTTCATGTGCAGTTGGTCCTTGAGGAACAGCTCGGGGCGAGGCATCGCGTCGACACCCAGCATCGGCGTCCAGACATCGACGAAGACTTGGTTCTTCCCTTTTGCGATCTCTTCTCGAATGAGCCGGTTCGCTTCGAGAGCCTTCTCGCGCAGTTTCCAACGGCTGGGGCTGGGCTTGATCGCGACGAAGACGATCTTCGTTTCGGGCAGCGCCGCATGAACCTTGCCTCGAAAGGCGCGGTAGTTGGTGAAGACCGCTTCGGGAGTCTGGCCTGCGTTGAGGTCATTGTCCCCCGCATAGACCACGACGACGCGAGGCTTGTATGGGATGACGATTCGTTCTGCGTACTTCACCGAGTCGCCCAACTGCGATCCACCGAAGCCGCGATTCACACACGCGTGCCGTGGAAAGCTGCTTTCAAGCTTCCACATCCGAATGCTCGAACTGCCAACAAACACGTTGGCACCAGCGGCGGGAGCAGACTTCTGGTCCTGCATCTCAAACGCCGTGATCGCCGCTTCCCAGCGATCCGCTTCGGGCGGCTTGGGCGTCTCTTGACCAATCGCCACGCTCGCCAAGACCAACACACTGGCGACACACAATGAGACAACATCGCGTTTGAACATGATTCAACTCCCCCTTGGACTGACTTTAGATTTGGAATGAGCGAGACCAAGGATGGCGTTCACAACGAGAATTCTCAAACCGACTCACTTCCCTTCGCGAAGTCTGCCGATATACTCCCGTCCCCCAACCAAGGGGCACCCTGACGCGGGGTGGAGCAGCCCGGTAGCTCGCGAGGCTCATAACCTCGAGGTCGTCGGTTCAAATCCGGCCCCCGCCACTTGGCTCTGGCTTCTGAAGTGACAGAGCATTCGATCCGCCCAACACGGGCACTGAACAGCCGACGAGATTTCTCGTCGGCTGTTCTCGTTTTCACACCGCTCATTGAGAAGTCGCTCAACGTGTGCTGAACAGGGCTTCTGCAATCACGGTTGCGAAGAGCGATGCACAGACCATCAACACCGTGGGCCAACGGATAGGCATGGCTGATGGGCCGAGGCCAAACTTCGGGCCAAGGCCGTGCCACAGGCGAAGGCCCACGGAAATTGTGCAGGCTCCGAAGAGCCACAGCATCCAAGCGGGAGAGCCATGCTTGAGCAGGTCGCCTGCGTCACCGATCGCCTCGAAGGAACCGACGGCGAGATACGCTCCATTGGCGATCAGACAGAAGCCAGCGAAGAAACGGAGCCAATACTCGCCGGGCCACTTCGCTGTGTGAGAGATCAGCCAAGCCACGACCGGAGCGATGGAACCGAGCACCGGTCCGGCCCAACAGACGATCAACGGGTGAGGATTCGGATCGAGATCCGTGCGCGAAATCGTCAGTGGATGCAGGATGACTCGACGGATGGTTCCTCCCGTCAGCCAGCCGAACAATGCGTGACCGCATTCGTGGATGATCTGCATCCAGAGCCAAGCCAGTGGCCCGGTGGCAACGATCAAAATGAGTGACGGCAGGCGGCGCATGGGGGCTGTTCGCGGATGCAATTGCTGCGGCTCGGGCATCGCCGATTCACCGGTCCTTGAATTTGGTGACATCGTGATAGCTATACGTCCCGCCGTTTTGCTGTGGCAGGCGGCGCAGAAAGTTGGACGTGTACTCGATCAATTCCGGGCCGACTCCAAACTCGATGGTGTGAATGCGGGCGCGTCCGGCGTTGATCCGTTTCACCTTATCGAGGTCCGAGGGAGACATGGCCGGTTCGGCGGCATCGGTCAGGAAGAAGATGATGTCGGGGTACTGCTTGAGGGCCAGTTCCATTGCCGGAAAGTGGTCCGTTCCCGCGCCGGGTTGGATCCCCGCGATCTGCTGTCGCGCGCGTGTCTTGTTGAGATCAGTAGCAGGTGCGAGTGTCGGCTTGACCTCGTTATTCAGCTTCACGAAGTGCGGCGTGTCGTCATAAAAGATGATGAGAAACTGCTGCCGTTCATCAAGGGCCTGCAAGCTGGCCATCAACTCGGCTTTGGCGACCTGCATCGCGTTGTTGCTGGTCATGCTGCCGGAAGCATCCACCACGAAGACGATTTTCATGCCCGCGTCGCGCGTGCCAAAGAAGCCTGCACCGAAGCCGCCTCCCGGCTTGCCACCACCGATGACGCCGTCTTGAAAGCCCCGTTTTCCGGATGCGAGGGGCCGCGTTCCGCCTGAGGTTCCGATGCCTCCCTGTGGGAAAGCGGACCCCGTCCCCGTCGGGAGATTCACGCGAGAGTTGCTCGCCCCAACACCGTCAGCCGTGGGCAGCATCAAGGCGGCGGGTGGGGCCTCGTTCGCGACGCTGTGTTTGGTTTGGAGGAGCTGGTTGCTGGCGTTTGATCCTTGGGACTGGTCACCGGGAGGAACGTCATTCGCCGGGCCTTCCACTTGTGCGTCGGGACGGTCGCCCCACGGGTTCGCCACCACGACACCGTCGTCGCGCGTGATGATCGTCGTGAACTCCCCCTGTCCTCGACCAATGCCGCCCCCCGTGTTGCCTCGGTACGTGGTTGCCAACAGCAGCAGCAATGCCGAGTGAAACAGTAGAGAACACAAATTCGGGACGAAACGAGCCTTCGGCCGACTGCTCTGTCGCCAGAATCTTCTGCTCAAAATGACTCGCGGCGAATTCATCCCTGCCTCGCTGAAAACAGCCCGTCCCGTTTGGCGCGGACTCTATGTCTCGTCACCAATCGAGTCAATTCGAGTCGCCAGGCCAGCGAACCAGCGCCTTGTTCCGCGTAGGGTGGGACCAGCTCGCTTCGAGCGCCGGCCCACCATCGGTAAATCATGGTGGGCCGGCGCGGCGAAGCGCCACTGGTCCCACCCTACCCCCAAACAGGGTGATGTCCCTGGAAAGGCCAGCGAACCATGACTGGCACTGCGATCAGAACTCGATCTTCAGCGTTTGCTTCTCGCGCAGTAGTCGCGATTCGACTTGGATCGTGTCGCGGACGCGCGTGGAACCGCCGGGGACCGGAATCCGAAATTCGACGGCTCCCTCCTTCACGGGGAACTTGTCCGTCGTCCTGTACTTGATGATCTGCCTGTAGGCATCGGTCCCGATCACCTTGCCTGTCAGATCACTGCCACGGTACTCGCGGATGTTCGTCGGAAGCCGGACTTGAATAACGATCACGTACTGTCTGTTTGGCTCGGGGTCGCGCGGTTCCGTCCATGCGGAAAAGCTCCCTTTCGAGACAGCAAACGAAGGAACGTTGATCGCGGGAACACTGATCCCGGTTCCCGTTCCGCTGCCGGTTCCATCACCAATTCCTCGACCATCTCCCGTGCCGGTGCCGTTCACCATTCCTTCGAGTGCTTCACCGGGGTTGAAGTTGATCGCCTCTAACGACGGCGGCTGATTGATCTCTTCTGCCTGTGGCGGAGCCGCCTCATGTCCGCCGTCCATCTCCAGCGAGGCTTCGAGGTCCGGATCGATGATTGTGTCGCCACCGGGATTGCCGAACTCAACCAGAACGCTGGAGGCGGGCAAGATTGCCTGCCCACCGATGGCGAAGACCGCCAGAGTCAACAGCAGCGCGACGTGGATGGAGAGCGAGACCCAAACGCCGTAAATGGCCGCGCGCTTGGGACCGCGTAACAGGCGCTGGAACCCTTGCCATGCTGAATCTGCCGGCAAACTTTTGTCGGGCGAACAGGGCGTCGCCAAATGGGAGCGTCGTTGAGCTGCGGCAGAATCGGCTGGAGCGGGAGCTGCTTTGCGATTCGGCAAACCGTTGGCCTCAGGCGGTCGTGATCGCCTCGCTGAGAGCCATGAGGGAACCGCTGCACTGGAAGAACCCGAGACAGCAGCCGTCGGTGGCACTTCACCATGAGGACGGTCTGAGGTTACGGGAACGTTTTCCATGATCGACTTCTTGTCCACGAACCGGTGGTTTCGGTGTGGAACAGTAACACCACGCGGCAGAAGCGGACATTAACCCGAAGCGTAAGCGAAGACGCCACTCACATCCTCGCTTACGCTTCGGGTTGGTATGAAAAGTACCACGCTCGCCACATCACCGCTTCAACCGCAAAGTCTCTTCAATCGTCCATGTGACTTTGCTGTCG
The DNA here is from genome assembly GCA_043746775.1 of Schlesneria sp. Taxonomy (GTDB): domain Bacteria; phylum Planctomycetota; class Planctomycetia; order Planctomycetales; family Planctomycetaceae; genus Schlesneria. Next base: position 14,609 of record JAYTQJ010000069.1, on the reverse strand, counting down.
GCAGGAGTCATTAACAATCATCGGTCCCTCTACGAAAAGGACCGCAGATTTTACTTGTGAAGTCTTAACCTCGGGCTGCTCGAACGCTTGGCGACAGACTTTCCGGTGATCGGCAAATTTGGATCACGCGGCCGCCTTGAACCACTCAGGCTTGAGGTGTTGCTCCGACGGGTTGCTCGATCTCGGATGATTTTGGCTTGGTGTCGAGTATGGAAAAGATCTCACTGGTAGCCGTACTGTCGAGTGATCCGATGGCAGGCAGTTCGCCCGGCAGCGACTTCAGGAGCGATCTCTTGCGAGGACGCAGTCTCATCCAGACAAACGATCCCACGAGCAAGGCACCACAGATCAGGATCACGAGCAACACGACTGAGGTATCAGTCTTCGAGGACGGAGCGGGTGGAGTGGCCACGAGTCGAGAACGACCGATCAGCAGCGGTGCTCCCCGCGTTCTGCCGAGCTTGTCGGTGTAGCTCATGATCTTCAGAAAGTGACCGACGAAGACGACCTCGCTGCTGACTTCCTCACCAATGCGCAGGCCCTTGGGTTTCTCCGGCAACACGATGACGTAGGGAAACGTGCTGGATTCGTCGGTCCAGCCCCACGCTTCATAAACCTTGGTGAAGCCGTGCGGGTTTTCGGGTGCGTCGTACTCCAACACGCGGCGCACATGGAGGCGGAGTCGAAGGGACTGCCCGCGGTAGCGTTCCGGCTGATCCCAAAGCTGGGTGAAGGCGACGTCCCGCTTGGCGGCTTTCTCTAAGTCGGCCAAGGGTTCGGTGCGACTCCACGCCATCAGTCGCCAGTAGGCGTCCATCTCGCGCGACTTCAATGGAGCTTTATCAACGATGAACTCGAAGTTCCGCTGAGCGGCCGCCAGTTCCTCATCATTCTTGTGATTTGGACCGGGGACAATCGCCTCTTTTTCCGCGACGGGAGTTCTTTCAACCGGCTTGGCGACCGGCTCTTCGTCAGCGAGGATGCGCCACGTTGCGGGGTCTTTCATCCGCTCGTAGAACATCCACAGCACAGCCAACGCCATGACAAGGGACGCCAACCGGGTCACTGAAATGCTGTGCCCATACGGGCGAGCGACTCTGCGACGCATGTCAGTTCTCCTGCTGGGAACCTTTTCCAAGAACGGCCGAAGTCCGGCTTTCGGAAAAGCCGGACTTCGAGAGAGAGGTAAACCCCGCCATCAAGGAGCCTCTGCTCCACCCGTGCTCAACTCCGTGAAACTGACCTTGCGCATTTGCTGGCCATCCGGAGTCTTTTGGCGAGTGCAGACATCAATGACCTTCATCAACTCCCCATAGCGGACACGCCGTTCAACGGCGATCTGGATACGGTCGAAGGCAATCATCTTTCGGCCAAAGATCGCTTGGAGTTCGCGATCGAGCCGACGGATGTTGGCTTCATTCATTTCACCTTGGACGACCGGGCTGGCTTCGAGGATCACTTGCCTCACGCCACCACGATCATTGGCCATGACTTGCAGATGCAATGTATCCAGCCCGACAAGGTCTCCGGCTTCTCCGCTGTTGTTTTCCTTGGGTTGTTGATCGACTTTGGTCACAGGGACCGGTGGCGGAAGGTTGAGCGAAAGCTGGCCTTCGGTGGGGGCAGGGCGGAACGTCAGGATGAAAAAGCTCAACAGTTGGAACGCCATGTCGAGCATGGCGGCCAAGTTCATCTCGACCGATCCACTTTCACGGCGGCGACGACGGCGATTGCGGCGCATCTCAACGAGTCTCCTGTCGGGTCATCGCGCTCAACGAGAACTGCCGATACCCGTGTTTCTGGCAGACTTCGATCACATGATTGAGCAAGTGAAAAGGAACAGCGCGGTCAGCCCGAATCACGATTCCCACAGGAAACTCGGCACCGTCGGGAGTCCCCATCACGCTGAGTTGCTGCTTCAACAGCCGGGCCTCTTTGGAGATGAGCGCTTCGATTTCTTCGAGTCTGCCGGCACAGTGAACTCCCCCCTCGGCATCAATGTTCAGCAGGAGTGGCTCCAACTTTCCCTGTCGATCGAGCGGGCGGGCCGACCCCAGAACGGGCAGCTTGAGGGACAAGTCCATCGACGCCCCTTTGAAGTTGATCACCAACATGAAAAACGTGATCAACTGAAAAACCAGATCGAGCAGTGGAGTCAGATTCGGCTCTGCTCTTTCGGAATTCATTTCGGACATGCCAACCCCCTCTCGTCTTGCAGCGGTCGTAGCACGGGCGGCTCGCCTGTGATTTTCAAGGTGACACTGTACTTTTCAAAGTGACGCAGTGATTTTCAAATCGAAGTACGAGCAGGCGAGCCGCCTGCTCTAAGCTTTCAACTCGCAACCAGTTCACGCAGCCGGTTCGGTGGGAGCCTTCTTGTGAGCCGTCGTGTGGACTCGAAAAATGAAGTCGTCAGCGGCATTCATCGTCTGCACGCTGAGGCTCGAAACCCGATTCTTGAACACGGCGAAGAAGTAGATGGCGGGAACTGACAGACCGACACCCTCGAACGTCAGGAGCAGTGCTTCGGAAATACCGCCAGCCACTTCACTGGCCTTCAATTGTGTGTCCGACAACGCGATGACGCTGAAGCTGGCGATCATCCCTTTGAGCGTGCCGAGCAGACCGATCAGCGGTCCCAGCGTCCCGATCACAGCCAACATGCTGATCCGCTTTTCCATCTCGACCGTGAGTTCTTCTGACTGCCGGTCGATGGCTTCGCGGGCATGGTCGAACCCGAACGAGAGTGCCGTCATGCCGGTCGCAATCAGTTGTCCCAGCTCGCACGCGCTATCCTTGGCGACCTTGTAGATTCCGTTGAAGTCGCGCTTCGCAAGTAATGCCTCACACTTTTCCATCACCTCGGGCGGAGCCACAACCGGCGCTCGCAACTCCATGAAGAGCTGGACGACGAGACCGACGAAGTAGATCGAGACCAGCAGCAGGAACGCGCCGATCAAGCCCGAGGTTTCGATGATCCACCACAGCGTGGACTTCGGCTTGTGCCCCTCGCCTTTGGTCTCTTCGGAGGCATCGGCTCCGGCGGCGGGCGCGGCCGCTTCCGGTTCATCTTGAGCATGAACAGTGACCGGCCTCGCAAACGAAAACGCGGTCAGAGCGAGCAGAACCAGGACCAACCAGATCGGCGGGAAACTGTGTTTTTCGACCGGGAGCATCAGGCGATTCCTCTATCGTGTGAGTTGGGTTGGTTCTCCGGCCCCAGGCCCAAGAGAAGTCAGGCGTAGCATCCAAAGTTTGTGCGGAGCAACCCGACTGGAAATCGGACGTGAGCTGCGAACCCTTGCAACCAAGGCCAAGAGCCATGTGAAAGGTCGGCATGAGACCGCTGCGAAAGCTTCCACGGCTGATTCGCACGGGGCGGGATTCTACGGTCGCCGCAACGAAGAGTTCAATAGAGGGGATCGACCCACTGTGAGCCATACGCTTTGCCATTCCCTCACCGTTCATCGTTCATCACATCGTCCTCTGACTTTCGGTTACGAAGCGGCAGGACTACCTTGAAGCCGTTGTGCGTGTGATGGAATTCGTTGAGGAAAGCCGTTCCGTGGCATCTTGGCTCCGTTCTCGATCGACTCTGCGTCTGCCGATCACGCTGGGCGTCGTCTTGATGACGCTGAACGTGACGATGCTGATTTGCTGGATCGTGATCCTCGCTCAAGCGGCCGGTTGGGGAGCGCTGATCGTCGGCGTGGTGGTCTTCGCGTTGATCTTGGTCGGGCTGTCGTTCTATCTGTTCCTGATGATTAAAGAGGTGCGGCTCAACCAGCGTCAGGCGAACTTCGTCGATAGTGTGACTCACGAACTGAAGTCGCCCATCGCATCGCTGAAGCTCTACTTGGAGACGCTCGAAATGCGGCCGGTCTCCGAGGAGCAGCGGGCCAAGTTTTATCGGGTCATGGATCAGGAACTCGAACGGCTGGACCATCTGATCACGCAGCTTCTCGAAGTCGGACGGATCGACGCGATTGGTGAACAGTCGGACCCCGAGGACATTCTGGTCGAGTCGATGCTGCGGCGGTGCGGTGCGGCGGCGTGTGCTCACCACAAGCGAGATGAAGCCGAGACGATCAGTTACGACATGCAACCGGCCGTCCTCTACGCTCGGCCGCTGCTCACCGAGACCATCTTTCGGAACCTGATGGACAACGCGATCAAGTACGCGGGTGATCCCGCCAAAGTGGAGGTCAACGTGCGCGTGACCGATCGGGGGCGAGTCATCACGCGCATCGCGGACAACGGTGACGGCGTTCCTCCCGAATTGCGGAAGCGGATCTTCGGCATGTTCTTTCGCGCGGGAAGTGAACTAACGCGACGACAGAAAGGAACGGGACTCGGTCTGTACATCGTCAGCAATCTCGTCCGACAGATGAAGGGGCGCGTCAGCGTTCATGATCGCCCGGGGCTTTCGGGTAGCGTGTTTGAGGTCGATTTGCCGGGTCGCAAAGGTGAGGGTTGAACGCCTCTTAAAAACGTAGGACGGGCACTCTTGCCCGTCGTGTCTCGATAAAATCAGACGGGCAAGAGTGCCCGCCCTACCTCTTTCTTCCGTGGGTTGTTGAACGACACGCCATGCACATTCTGATCGTGGAAGATGAAGAGGCCCTCGCCAACGGCTTGAAGTTCAACTTCGAGCAGGAAGGGTACGACGTGCTGCTCGCGGGAGATGGCCCGACGGCGCTGAAGCTGTTTCATTCGGCATCGCCCGCTGTCGATCTGGTCATTCTCGACCTGATGCTGCCAGGCATGAGCGGCTATGAAATCTGCAAGGCGATCCGCGTCGTGGACAAGCTCGTACCGGTCCTCGTGCTGAGCGCGAGGACGCTGAGCGAGGACAAAATGCACGCCTTCGACTGCGGCACCGACCAGTACATGACGAAGCCCTTCGCACTCCCCGAACTTCTCAACCGAGTCCGTAATCTGCTCGAACGCCACAGAACGCTGCTTCATGCCACGCGGCCGGTCGATGTCGCGACGACTCCGCCACCCAGCTTTGTCTTCGAGGACTTCCGCCTCGACCCGCAAACGTTTGAAGTCGTCGTCGGCGACAAGCGGCAGAGCCTCACCACGCAAGAGATGCAACTGTTGCGCTACTTCATCGAACACGAGGGCGAAGTGTTGTCGAGGCACCAGATTCTGGAAGCGGTCTGGGACCAGAACACCGATGTCACGACGAGAACCATCGACAACTTCGTCCTGCGTCTGCGAAAGCTCATCGAACCCGACACGACTCGCCCCCGCTACATCCTCTCGGTTCGAGGGACCGGTTATCGCTTCGTCAGCGGTCAGTAGTCCCGTGCGTCACCGAGCGAAACCAACCGCCCAGCATCGACTTCACCCGAATGGGAAGCAGGCGACCACGGATTTCACTGAGGGGACGGATGAAGAGAAGTGCGGGCATTCATTCCAGTAGATCGCCCCCTGCATTTCTGTCATTCCTGTTTTATCCGTGTTCTCCGTGCCATCCGTGGTTGAAACTCTGCCTTGATGCGCCCGCCAAAAATAGCCTTCATCGCTCCGCGTGAAGTGAGCCGAATGGCGAACGACGTGTTTTCCAGGATTGGGGTCGCTGGTGACTCGGCTTTCTTCACGCGGAGCGATGAAGGCTACTTTTTATCGGTTACGTCTGCCCTTCATTTCGACACGCAAAGAATGCCGCAGGCCCGGTACTCATTGAAGAGCACCGGGCCTGCGTTACTTAACCCTCGCGTCGGAACTAGAGAGTCCGCACGAGTTGGTGGCCGCCATCTGGACAGCCCGTCGACTACCGTCAGGCTTGGCCACCTCGCTGGCATTTACAACTGTCTGGATTCAAAAAGTCACCGTCCTTTCGTGCTAGAGTTTTCGCTTCGGCCAGGCAGCCAGTGCCCACCACTTCGCGACCTTTCCAGTCCGTCGCGTACGTCACCGCGACCCACGGGCGAGATCATTCCCCAACCTGCCGGTGATGGCAAGAGGGGACTTCGCCTCGTTCCACATTTTTCAGGAAGTCGGACACAAGCAGGAGCGATTGGGTTCGCACATTCCATTTCAGTGTCCATGACCTCGGCTTGTCAGGATGAACACATTTCGTCCGTCCATCAATGAGCGTGAGCCACGGGCTGGCTGCGGATGCGTGTTCCCTGCGGATGCTGCGACGGGTTGAGGTGTTGATCGAGACCGACGACTTTCAACGTCATGCCTTTGGACTCGAAGTCGCGGCTCAGCTCATGCAATTTCTCCAGCGTCGTGTGATCGACCAAGATCGTCTCCGAGAGATCCACGATCACGTTCTTATCCTGCAACAGTCCGTACTGGTAAATCTGGCTGCGGAAGAGCAGCCAGTTGCTGAAGACGGCAGACTTGCTGGCGGCGATCCGGCAGGTTTTGTCATCGACCTGTTCGATGTTCAGGAACGGCTTAAAGAGTGACGACAGGGGCATCCCGTGCATGAAGTGGATCAGCAGCTTCACTCCGATGCCGATGAAAATGCCAACCAACAAATCGGTGGCCAACACTCCGATGATCGTCGCGACGAAGACGACGAGCTGCTCGCGGCCGATATGGTAGACGTGGGCAAACTCGCGCGGGTGAGCCAGCCGAGAACCGGTGAAGACCAGCATTGCCGCTAACGCCGCCAACGGGATCAGGTTGAGCAGGGTGGGGATGAAGGCAACGGCGGCGAGTAAGAACATCCCGTGAAACATGTTCGAGAACTTGGACTTTGCCCCGTTGTCGATGTTCGCGCGGCTGCGAACGATCTCGGCGATCATCGGGATGCCGCCGAGAAACGCGATCACGGTGTTGGCTACTCCGACCGCGAGCAGGTCGCGATTCAGATCGGTCTTGCGTTTGAGCGGGTCGAGCGTATCGACAGCCTTCGAGCTGAGCAGCGACTCTAGGCTGCCGATGATCGCGAACAGCGCGATCCACTTCCATGCGAAGACCTGCTTCAAGACGGAGAAGTCCGGGAAGACGACCATTCGCGTCAGATCGAGTGTTCGCGTGCCGAGCGTCTGCACGGCGTCAAGCGGCACGTTCACCAGATGCTTCTTGGCCGCCAGCGTGAAGCTGCCGCCGAACGCGGAGTACGTGTAATCGGCCGCGCCGGGTAACGGCACGTGTAGCACGAACAGCGCCAGCGGGATGGTCGCGATTAACACGATCAACTGTGCGGGAACCTGCTTCGCCAGCTTCGGAAAAAATGAGGGCATTCCAAACATGATGATCAGCCCCGTGATGCCGATCACAGCGATCAAAGGATTGAAGTGAGTCAGTGCCGTCGGAAGATGTAGGATCAAATCGAGCGGTTCAAAACTGTGGCCATGCGAGTCCATCAAGAATTCCTTGGGGACGCCGAACGCAACCGGAAGCTGTTTCGCCATGATGATGACACCGATCGAAGCGAGCAGTCCGTGAACGGCGGATGACGGAAAGAAGTCGCCCAGCACACCTCCCTTCAACGCCCCGAACGCGATCTGCATCAGCCCCGAAATCACCGCGACGGCGAGCATCATCTTGTACGCGGCGAGTGCGGCGTCTCCTTCCGACAGTCCCGCATCCTTCGCGAAGGTCGTGCAATCGGCGACGCAGCCCAACACGATGACGATCAGTCCTGCCGCCGGTCCCTTAATCGTGAGCTGCGAGTTGCTGAGCAACGTCGCGATGACTCCTCCCGCGATCGCCGTGTAGATCCCAGCGATCGGCGGACAACCGCTCGCCCCTGCAATTCCCAAGCAGAGTGGCAACGCGATCAGAAAGACCATGAATCCGGATCGAAGATCGCTGGCGAGTGATGAGGAGGGATTTGTTGAAAGTGGAGTTGGTGCTGTGGACAAGATTGTTTCCTCAAGTTAGTCGATTTCGTGATCACTCGTATGGTGTTGTTCCGAACCATCCTGGAGTTCGTCGGACGGGGGCTTTTCTGTCGAGAGGCCCTCGCGGTGTTGCAGCAGTTCGTGAGCGGCGCGGTAGCGGGAGGCGACTCCGTTGTGAGGCAACAGTCCGCCAAGCACAATGAACGCGGCCAGAGTCAGCACGGCGAAGCGTTCGTGGCTCCCGAGTCGCAACGAGACCGTCGAGTGATGCCGCGTCCCGGTGAAGAGTTTGAAGTAAGCCTGCACGACAGCGATGCCGTTCAACGCGGCGGCGATCACGACCGCGACGCCGACGTAGGGATACGTTTCGACCGCGCCATCCACGAGGAGTTCGGCCCCGACGAAGCCTGCTGTTCCGGGGAAGCCAACGCTGGCGAGGCCCGTCAGCAGGAAGCAGACGGCCAGCGCGGGAGCGTGTTCGTACAACCCTTGGAACTCGGTGAGATTCAGCCGACCGCGTCGCGCTTCGAGAGCACGCAACGTCAGTCCAAACCCCGCCAGCGAGAGCATGATCGAAACCCAGACGCACAGCGCGCCGGTCAACCCGATCGGCGTGACCATCTCCAATCCGACCAGCACCATCGCGGAGTGGCTGAGGAACAGGAAGCAGATGAACCGGCGGGCGTCGCGCTGCACGAGAGCCATTCCCGCCGCATAGACCGCCGTAAAGAGCGAGATGAACCCCATACTTTGCAGCACCCAGTCGGGAGCGATCGGCAGCACGAGTCTCACGGCGGCATAGGCTCCCGTCAGCGGTGCGGCGAACAGCAATGCCGTCCCCAGCGAGGCTCGCTCGAACAAGTCGGGGAGCCAACTGTGGAACGGCGCGATCCCGCTCCGAATCAGCACCGCTCCGAGCATCGGCACCACACACCACAGGCTGTGAATGCGGCCGTCCCCTTCAATCTCGTACTCGGTCCAACCCGCGACCATGAGGCCCACGAACACCAACATGTACAGCGAGTAAACGCGCGTCGGCTGACCGCGCGACCGCAGTTCGAGATACGGCGGGATCGTGCCCGCCGCCAACAGTGCGATCACCAGCCACGGCTCTTTGCAACTGAACGTCGCCAGCAGAATGGCTTCGGAAATGAGGGTCGAAACGAACGAGAACCGGCGCACCTTCGTCCCCTGCGTGGTGAGCGTCGTCAGAAAATAGAGCAGCGCCACGAGAGGCAACAGCGGCGCACTCAGTTGGTCGATCACGAAGATTTCGCGGCCGACGAGTCGCGTCAACAGATGCCACGCATCGTCCGCTTCGACAGCGTGCATCTGCTCAAAGTCGAACCAAGCACCGGCCGTGCAGAGCAGCACCAAACCGGTGAAAGCCAAACAGCCGTTTCTGGCTTGGTGCGGATCACGCGCCCGCCAGACGCACAGCGCGCCGAGCAGCGCCACGAGGACAGAGACTTCCAACCACGGGAAATGCAGATCACTCATAGCAGCTCCTCCAATGTGGGCGATGCCGCGTCATCGGCCTCGCCAGTGCGACTGGTTCCACCCGACAGGAACTGCGTCCAGCGTTGCTCGATGGCATCGCAACCTCGAAAGAAGGTCAGCACCGGCGCGACGACATAATCTGTCAGACACGCATCCAAGTAGCCGCGTTGCAGCGCGAGCCTGTACAGCCACAAACGACCCGATTCCGACAGGTGCCCCCCCGGCGGAGTCGTTTGATTGGAGAGGCGTTCGCCGATGGCGTTTTCGAGAGTGCGATAGTCGTGCAGCAGTGTCGGTGCCCGCAGGAACTGCAACGTCCGCAGACAGGCATGACCGAGGATGTGAACCAGCACGATGTACCGCCAAGAACCGGTGAGCAGTCCGATCTCGGCGACGATCATGCCGACTTGAGTCAGCGAGGCGAACGACAACGCGCACTTGATGTCGGTCTGCACGCGCGCGGCAAACGCGCCGAACACGGCCGTGGTCAGACCGACGGCCAGGATAATCACTCTCAACAGCGGCGACCGGTCGAGCAACGGGCTGACTCGCAACAACAGGAACGCGCCGAGATGGACGGAGAGTGCTCCGTAAAAGACGGCGCTCGACGGCGTTGGTCCTTCCATCGCGCGAGGCAACCAGCCCGAGAACGGCACCAGCGCCGACTTCCCCATTGCCGCGACCAACAGCAGCAGCCCGACTGCCAAGCATTGCGGCTCGGTCAACAACGCCGTCCCCTCGGGCCAGTAACCGACGCGCACCAGCTTGTCGAAGTCACCCTCACCCGTCAGATGGTGCAGCACGATGGAGGCCATGAGTAACGCAGCATCGGACAGACGATAGACGCACCAGACGCGCAGACCATTCTGCACGGGAGACAACCGCTCTTGATAGAACGCGACCAGCAGTGCCGATGACAGGCCAACCAGCTCCCAGCCGGTGAACAGCGTTTCGATCGTTCCCGCCAGCGAGGTCATCACCATGCCCAACACGAACAGCGAATAGAACACGAAGAAGCGGTTGAAGCCCGGCTCGCGGTGCATGTAGCGGTTGCAGAAGGCTCCGATCGTGCCGCACAGCGCGAAGGTCATGATGACGAACGGGACCGACAGCCGGTCGAACTCGAACTTGAACACGAAGTGATAGTGAAATTGCGGCTGGTTGATATCGACCCATTTGCCGAGCGCGATCGGAACATGCCTCGTCCCCGACGCGAGCATCAGCACGAGGATCGCGACCGACGCGAGCAGCCCCGTGATGATCGCCACTTCGACGAACGCCACGATGGTCCGTTCCTTCAACGGCTTCTCGCGCAGCAGCGACGACAACCCGAGCAGCGCAAACAGCACCGCCGGAGCACCGACGACGGTCAGCCCGAAGATTTGAAAAGTCAGCTCTTGGTCAAACATGGTGTCTCATTGGGAGCATGGTGTCTCATCGGAGAGGAATTGGCATCAGTTCACCGAGAGCGTCAGCTCCCCATTGCCTTTCGGAGCGGGGCGGCGTCAGCCCCCTGGCTCTTCGTCTTGGGCGTTAGCCCATCTTCGGTCAACTCGGGGCGAGACGGCGAATGTTCAACCGAAAAGCCAGGGGGCTGACGCCGCCCCGCTCCGAAAAACAGAAGAGGGCTGACGCCCAAGAATCACGCGGTGAAACGACGGGGCTTAGATCGCTCACGGCACGATCTGGGCGAACTCCATGTGGTCGCGATCTCCTCGATACCAATCGAGCGAGGACGCGGCGTTGGGGAGTTCGGTGATGTCGGGTTGGTAGGGATGAAATTCTCCTTGGCGGTAGACCAGAATTTCGTTCGAGTTCGGGTTGAGCAACGCCAGTTGGCTCCAGCCATTTCGCAAAATCTTTCCAACGAGCGGGTCGCGATCCATGATTTGACGGATGCCGTCGGGCGTGGTCTCGATGAGGAACAGCAGCCGCACCGGCTCGTGAATCTCGACTCCTTGCCACGGCAAGCCGGGACGCAAGTCGCTCGACGCCCCATCCATCACACCCAGCAGCGACGTGACGTTGTGAGGCAGCTTGGTCCCGCAACCCCAGCCGGGCGAGTCGATGTACGAGAAGAAGTATTGCAGGTTGATCCCTTCGCAGACGGGAACGACCGGCGCGAGGATGCGACCGAGGATCGACAGCCGTTCGTCATCCTGATGCGGATCGTAAGACTGCATGAAGCAGCGTCGGTCGAGATACAGCCCCCGTGTGCGTGACCGTCTCCCGACAAAGCAGATGCCGTTGGAAGCATTGCCGAACTCGGGCCGCGTCTGGGCGAGGTCTTCCGACCGGCCTTCCACGTGACGATGAGCTTCGGCGAAGGACAAGTTGAGCGGGGCCGATTGAAAACGGCGGCAGCGTTCGTGCGCGTTCCGTTCGCAGGCCGTTTCGAGCGATGTGCGGGCGGCTTCAAAGTCGGCGAGGTGCGACTTTGGCAACTGGTCGAGATCGAAGTACGTCAGCTTGTCACTGCATGTGTTGTGCAGTCCGCCGAGGAAGACGGTCTCATTGGGAATGTTCAAACCGCGCGAGGCCAAAACTTCGCGGACTCGCGCATCGTTGAGCATCGCCGCCAAGGCCCGCGCGTTCGGTCCGCCCGCGCCGCCGGAACAAGCACCGCAGTCGTACGCCGACTTGTGGGGATTGTTCAGACAGAACGAGCCGTGCCCGAAGAACAGGAACAGCCGTGCGAAGTGTGGTGCGATCCCGATGTCGCGCAAGACACGCTCACCGATGTTGGCCATCTCTTCGAGATTGAAGCCGACGTGATCTCCGTCAGGACCAGGCGGATCGGACTTGCGTTCAAGGTTCAGCCGCGTGATCTGCGGCGCCTCGACAAAGCTGCCGACCGTCCTGCGAAACTGAGCCGTCAACCTTGGGAAGAGGACGCGCGCCACGAGTGGCACCGAAGCCAACACACCCAATCCTGCCGTCAATGCGGCACCGCGGGCGATGCTCCGGCTACCGAGGTGGAGCGAATGTGACGCTGCTCCGATGGCCTTTCGGGTCTTCGCTCGCCGCCGGTCCTCATCGACCAGCGAATAGACGACCTCTTCCGTGATCCAATGCTTCGGACGCACGACAATCGGACACAACGTCGAGAAGTGGGCGTCGGCGACTCCACGGAAATAGATCGGGACGTTGAAGAAGCCCGCCGTACTAAAGGTCTCCGCGTCGGGAGCCACTTCTTCAATGTGACGCCGGAACGATTCCTCGCGCGTGTCGATGCAGAAGGCGGCTTGGAAGCGCGGTGAGGGAACGCGGTGAGACTCGCGTTTCGTATGGACCGAGATCGCATCCAAAGCACGCCTGCGGAAGCGGCGTTCAAACGCCAGATGGAACAGCCGCCGCCGCTCGACACTGGTGAAGCTTTCGATTTCCGTGACCAGCGCCGACCAGTCGTCCGCGTTCAAACGATGCAGTGCAGTCGGACTCCAACCGAACGTCTGCGCGAGTTGAAAGAGGAGCAGCGCCCGCCCTTCGACCGGGTTCACGTGATTGTGGCCGTTCTTCAATTCCGATGCGGCACGCAAGCCGGACAGCCGTCCGCGGTAGTCCATCGACTGCGAAGCCACATGCGTCAATGCGACTCGTTCCAGAATGAGCCGGATCGCGAGGAACTCGATCAGACTGCCACTCGGTGCCGACAGCGCCACGCGATCAGGACGGACTTCCAATTGCCAAATCATCCCGGCCCAACCGCGCAGCGCCAGCAGACTGGCCGTGAGGAAGTCGTCCTGCTCGCCATCGTTCACACCGAGCAGATCGAGCGATTCGCGAATGGAATCGAGCGGTGTGAGCTGCTTCGTTTGAATTCGACTGAGTTCGCCCGCAAGTCCGCGCAGCCACACATCCGGCGGTCCGGCCGACAGACTGTAGACCTCGCAAAACGCCCGAAAGAAGCCGTGTTCGCGCACGGGCAACTTCCAACCCGCCATTCCCTGGTCGGTGAAGGCCGCACAAAACCGGATCAACACATCATTGACCAGCGCGTCACTGTCCTGATTCGTCACCCGTTGCAAGGCATCACGATGTCGAAGCGGCTGCGATTTGGTAGCGGTCGTTGGCCCGGATTTGAGATGCAATGCGCCGTCACGACAGACACGCCACAGCAGTCTCAGCGTGAACGCCTCCCACGTCGCGTCGCTCCACTGTTCGATCGTGGATTCGCCGAAACGCCGAATCAAATCGTCGTGCAGATGCTGATCGTGAGTCCCATGCGGCCCCGTCTTGCGGTGAGGATCGTCACCGCCGTCGCGTAGATCGCGCATGACCCACCGTTTGGTCTCTTCGATCACACACGACTGAACAGACTGCGGCACATCCGCTCGGAAGCGAGTCAGCGCATCGGTCTCCGCAATGAACCATCGCAACTCTTCGACCGGCCCCGTCTGCAAGGCGTGCTGCAGCATCGCCTGTCGAATCTCGAATGGCGTGGTGAGCGATCCCAGTTTGACATCGGCCCGCTCGGCCAGATCGCGTCGTAGCACGATCGACAGATCTTCGAGTCGAATCCGCCCGTGAGACAGCTTCTCTCGATAACGATCTTCCGCGAGATACGGCTGCACGCCAAAGAGGTTCGCGCCCAGCAACAGCCCCTGCTCAAACGGCAAGTCTTCGAGAGCCTGCAACGTATTGAGAAACACGAACGCCGTGATCGGACCATGAATCGGCAACAACTCGGCCGACTTCTCGATCGAACGTCGCAAGCGATCATGGTCGGGAGAAAGCGGCGGTTCGATCTCGGGAGCAAGGTCCGTGTTTGCAGTCATATTCCGTCACTTCAGCCGCCGGTCGGCTGATGAAAATGGGATTGGTTGGGTCACATGCTCTCGGTAATCTGATTCGACAAGCAACCGGACCCAAGTTGACTATAGGACGGCCCTCGGGCATCGCCCAGATGAGGTGGCTTACAAGGCCGACAGATCAACAACATCCCTCACCCGATACATTTCTCGTCCGAAATGGACGCACCGTCGTACTACTAGGTCTCAGATTCTTGTTCGCTTGCGGGGATTTGAACGGACGCGCGATCGGGGTCAAGCGGTGCATTTGAATTCCTCTGCCCTCATTCTCTTGCCATTTCCGTCTCGATGTGGGGGTGTCCCATCGGTCAAAAACGTTGGCAGGAGAATGGTGGCAGAAGAATGAAGCCATTGAGCCAAATCGTCGCGTGGGCAGCACCTACGCCCTGATTTGGATTGCGGCCAATCGCCGCGCTGGTTCACCGCGTGGGCAACGCCCCGCGCGTCGAATAGCGAAGCCGCTTTCCACGTCGCTCGACGCGCG
>JAYTQJ010000068.1:0-2452 GCA_043746775.1 Schlesneria sp. | reverse complement strand
AATCAACTGGCAATTCACCACTCCCGATGCACGCGTCAAGCTCAAACGACTCTATCCTGTCATCGAACCTATCAACTTAAAATTGGCAGACCACTAGTGATTCGCTCTTTTGTTTGTTGGTTTCCGGCTGCTCTTTTCGTTGATTTTCGATAGATAGATGTGCTTAGCTATAGTTTGAAGCTACAGCAGTTACTCTCGAATTATGATCAGCCTCGTTCCATACGCGGCTTGGAGTGAGTGGATCCCCACCGTAGGTATTACATTACGCCACTCCGCCACAGATTGGTGGAGTTTGTGTCGAGTCTTGGCAAGTACACATGGTAGCCGTCCATTGTACGAATCGTTTGCTCCGCGTGAAGTGTGCTGCGGTTTGGCAGTTCTCAGGGGAGACGGTTGTTAGTGTGCGGGGGCTGATCGTGGGAGCGGGCCGGCCTGCGACGAGTTCGTCTGATCTAGGACGAATTGGTGGTGGAAGTCGGCTGCGGGACCAGTTGGTCCAACGGCGAGTGTTCCAGCGGAGCCAAGCCGAGGGCTTTCACGGCCTGTCCGAAGCAACTCAGGCCCGAGGTGGCCTAGGCGGCGACCTCGTTCAGGACCGATCGCAGGTCGATCCGGGGTAGTCGCGTGCGCAGCGATTCCAGCACGCTGGCTAGGATGGTTCGCCGTGGACTCTGCGGCTGGTTTGATCCGTCCGCCGATCTTGGGCCGGGCACGCAGCGTCCGCTCAGACTCGTTGTTCGTGCCCGACACGCCGGGGACTTTCACGAACGTGAACAGCTCGGTCACACCCATCAGCCGCACGATCTCGCGGGCCAAGTTGAGCTGGTCTCGTTTGACGGTGCCTGCTAGCGGTTTGAGATTGGACAGAGTGTGCTCAGACGGGCGGTGTTCCCAGCAGAGGCCACGCAACTGTTCTTCCAGTTCGTCGATGCGGCGCTGTCGTCCCGCGTCACCCAGACGTTGGTCCGCTGCCGCCTTGCAGGCCGATCTATATATCGCCAGCAGGCCGTCGCAGAACGCGCGGTAGCGGGTGTTATTCGGTTGCAGCAGCGATCAGCTTGATCACCTTCCGCAGCAGGGTCAGCGCACACTAAGTCGTTTGTGTGTTGAGAACTTCGAGGAGTACGTCGAATTTCCAGCCGCAGCGTCGGCGTTGCATGGCGAGGCTGTGGCCGTCGGTGTGTTGTTTTAATAATGACAGGGTGAAGCGGTTCAGCCACGCGAAGTTCTCACGCAGTTTGGCTTCGCGGATGCGGGACTCGACTTCGCGGTAGGTGATATCGATACTCCAGTGGCTGCGCACGGTGCGGGCGATGCGGTTCACTCCCACCGCGAGACTGCTGATGAAGTACCGCGAGGCGTAGGTCTCCTTCCCGTCGCGCAGCGACATCAGCATCACCACGGCAATCGTCTTCAGGCCCGTCCAGCGACCGAACCCGGGCAACGTCTTGGGAGCGGGCATTTGAATCACGATCCGTTGTTCGTTCCGGCCGTGGCTCGTCTCGGTCGTGACGAGGCGGCGGGCGCCGCAGTCGGCCTGCATCTGTTCGGCGACATGGGCGACGACCGCCTTGTACAGCGTCTCTTGATTCCCTTTCAGCGCTAGCACGTAGTCGGCACCGCCCGCGACGATGTCCGACGCGATGGCCGTTTGAGTCCTCATCGCGTCGATCGTGACGATCGCCCCTTTGACATCGACCAGCTTCAACAACGCGGGAATCGCGGTGATTTCATTGGATTTCTCGTCGGTCGCCACCTGTCCGAGCGTCAACCCGAAGTCGGCCGCCCACAGGCTGACCGAAGTGCAACGCCCCCAAGCCGTTGGCCCGGTCATGGCTTCGCCGCAGCGTCTTGCCATCAATCGCGAAGACCGGCTGAGTGATGCCGCTGGCCGCCGCCGCCCGCTCCTGCAGAGCCTGCAACCAACTCACGAAACAGACCTGAAACGCGGCCGGCGTCACCATCGACAGGACGCGCCGAAAGACATCCTTCCGAGGAATGCCGTTCGGCAGATCCAGCACACCCAACAATCGGGACTTGTTCAACTCCGCCCACGCCGCGATGGCCGTCGGACCGCCCGACCCCGCCAGAATCCCCATCAGCGCGATCACGATCACACTCACCAAAGGGTGCCGCCGATTCACGGACGAACGCGGATCCTCCAAACTCTCGAAATACTTTCCGACCTCCAAGAGGCGATCACGCTCCAAACCAACGCTCACGAAATCACTCATCGGCCCGCCTCCATGCACCGCGATATACAACGATCCACACGGCCGACTATCTTACAACCTAACACCGCCTCGCGCTAACCGCCCACACCCCCATGCCAGCCCCGTGCGCGCTGGCCCTGGTTGGCGAGGCCGCAGTTGGCGGGATTAAAACGCCTGGTGATTGACGAGAACTATTTGGGGAAGACTCATAAATATATTACGGTGGTCTTGGACCTCGA
>JAYTQJ010000067.1:0-29101 GCA_043746775.1 Schlesneria sp. | reverse complement strand
GATGAGCCTTGTGAGATCAGGCGTCCCTAGTGAAAGGCTCATCACGCGGAGCGATGATGGCTACTTTGGGTGAGGCATTCGCCCCCTTGGAATCTTGCGCGACGGTCTGCGAAGATGCGGTCGGTGCGAGGCGTTTCCGCAACGGGGCGATTGTTCAGGAATCGGTTCGTAATAACTTCCCCTATTGGCGGCCGTCATTGTGTGAGCGGCAAGTTATTGCGAACCGATTCCTAAGCGAAGGTGTTGTCGATGGATCTGACGACCGTTTTCAAACTGAGCATCTACGGACTGACGGCGGCGGTCGGGCTGGTTCTCGGTTCGGCTGAGAACGGTTGGATTCCGTTCGTGTCGTTGCCGATGACGCTGCTTGGCTATTGGTGGTGCGAGGTCGCTGTCGGACAGAACGGTCGTCGGCTGGAGGGACTCGGTGACACATTGTCACTCGTGTTCGGCATCGTGTCTCTCGCAGCGGCCACAGCGGAGTTCTTCGGCAACAACCCGGAAGGGAAGCTGCTGTCGGGAATTCACTTGGTCGTGTACCTCACCTGGATTGTGCTGCTCCAACGGAAGCACGACACACGCTATTGGCAGTTGCTGGTGCTGGGCGTGTTGCAGGTCGCGGTGGCGTCCGTGCTGACGAACGGAACGTGGTTTGGGCTGAGCGTCCTCGCGTACCTCGTCGCGTCCACATGGACGATGTCGGTCTTCTCACTGCATCGGGCTGCGGAAGAGTTTGATGTGGAACGACGCGCGGCGGAGGGCACTTCCGCTGTGACCTCACCCAAAGCAGTGAACAGCGACACGACACAGATCAACCATCGAACTTCGCGACAGAGCAGTCACGCGATCGGAGCGATCTGCTCGGAAGACGGTTCGCAGTGGATCACCTGGCGGTTCGTCAGTGGCGTCGGATTGTGTGCGAGCTTGGGGCTGATTGTCGGTTCGATGTTCTTCGCGTTCATTCCGCGCGTGTGGGTCGGAACCACATTCGGTCTGGCAGACGACCAACTGCCTCCCACACTGCGCCGGACGATCACGGGGTTGGCGAACGAGATTCGCTTGGGCGACATGCGGCCGATCTTGGAGAGCAACGATCCCGTCCTGACGTTGCGGCTGTTTGATAACGGGACCAATCAACGCCTCAATCCGTTCACCTATGCCGAACGACTGGGCCATCCCGAGCCGTTGTTTCGCGGTGTGATGCTTGTCGATTACGACGAGGGTCGCTGGCGGCCAAACCGATTCGCCTCAGAGCAAGTCGAACGGCTCATCGAAGAGCCGCCATCGCCCGCTCCCGGTCGAACAGCGTCACCAACAACGACACTCGTGCGGCAAGAGATTCGCCTCGAACGCATTGGCAATGACATTCTGTTTTGCTTGGGTCGAGCTGTCGGGATGAGCGATTCCGAGGGATATCGCTGCGGACGAAATCGGTATTTGGATGGCATCGCAGTCCGCAGGGACTGGTTCAATGATCTGCCGGGCGCGGTGGACTACATCGCCTATTCTGAAATGCCCACAGCGCGCGACGGCAGCGATGCGGGTCATGTGGCGTCCCGACGGGCGACCACGGCCTACCGCGTTTCGGAGTATCTGAAGCGCTGCTCCGCTGTTCCCGATGAACTGGAGCGGCTGAAGGCTCACGCAAAGTCGGTGATTGCGACGGAGCAGAAGCGGGCCGGACGAGCGCTGACAGAATTGGAACAGGCTCGGGCCATTGAGGCCCACCTGCGAGACTCGGGCCTGTACTCGTACTCGCTCACAATGCGGCCGCATCCACTGAAGGTCGATCCGGTCGAAGACTTTCTCTTCAACAGCCACTCCGGTCACTGCCAATACTTTGCCTCGGCCTTGGGGCTGATGCTGCGGTCGATCAAGATTCCCGCGAGATTGGTGACGGGCTTCAAGGGAGGCGAAGTTCAAGCGGACGGAGTGCTGCTCGTTGAGAAACGGTATTCGCACGCTTGGGTCGAGGCGTGGATCGACAATCAAAAGTGGGTCACGTTCGACGCGACACCGGAAGCAGACCGAGCGGCCAGTGTGACCGCCATCGGTGCCAAACGCAGCATCTGGACCGCGATGTCGTCGAGCCTGTCGGGTGCATGGGAGACCAATGTCCTGAACATCTCGCTCGAACGGCAAGAGGACTTGTTCTACCGACCCATGCGCGAGGCGCTGACCGGCCTGCGAGATTATGTGGCCGATTTCACCGACTCACCCGCTTCCAGCCTGCTGAAGTTGTTCGTGTTCCTAGGCAACCCGCGCCATTGGCAGACAACATCGGGAGCGATCCGGCTCGTGCTGTTCGTCGCATTGCTGTGGTTGCTCCGACGCAGTGTGTTGCGACTCGGATTGAGATGGGGCTGGTGGCATTCCAAGGAAGTAGCCGCGCCGCGCCGGCGGGTCGAGTTCTACGAACGCTTCGCGCGCCTGATGCAGTCGCTCGGAGAACAGCGTCATCCGGCTCAGACGCAGGGCGAGTTCATCCACGCGGCGACTCAACACCTCGCCGACCGACTCCGCGTCATCGAGTCCTCGCGCGAAGCGGGTTCGTCAACCAGCCTCACGCCGATCAGAGACCTCTTCTACCGAGTCCGCTTCGGCGACGAAGAACTTCCCGCTGAAGAGGCCGCGCAGATGAACGAACTCCTCACGCAACTCGAACAGACCCTCGGCCCCGCCTTGAACAAGCAGGCTCGCTCACGGCGAGACCGGTAATAATTCGGTTTCATCCGGCGAATGCGTGCCAACGCGTTCCTGTTTTAGCCCGGAGGGCGGCAGGTCATAGCCCACGGCGTGAGCCGTGGGTCAGGCCGGACATCAACGTCCTCAGCCCTGTAGGGGCGACACTTTCGTGCGTGACTGGCGAACTCCGTGCGAAAGGGAACCGAATGTGTCGCCCCTCCGGGGCTTGGCGGCTGACGTGTCGATTTTCCCACGGCTCACACCGTGGGCTATGACCTGTCGCCCTCCGGGCTAATGCAACAAACCCTCGGCACGTTTTCGCTCGCTCATGCCTCCTCATTTCACTCGCTCACGCTGAGTCGAACGATCCGCTTCTTGCCCGCCTTCACGAGCATGTCCGACACCAGATCGACCGGCGCTTTCGCGTCCGAGACGGGTGACGTTTGATCGCCGCGAATGATCGAGATGCTGCCTTGTTGGATCAGCCGTGACGCTTCGCTCGTGGACGTGGTGAGGCCCAGCGCTTTGAGCAACTGCGGTGCAACAAGTCGGCTGGCGGCGAGATCGGTCGCACAGTGCGGCAGCTCTGCCGCGAGAGCCTTCAAGCTGAGCGTGACGGTTGGAATTTCCGAGGGCAACTCGCCGCCACTCACTTCACGCTGCCAGCGCTCGGCCGCTTCAAGAGCTTGCTCGGCCGAGTGGTATCCCGCGATGACCGACTTCGCGAGGCGGACCTTCGCCTCCTTCGGATGTCCCGCGAGGATCGTCTCGACTTCCGCCAACGGGATCGCGGTGAGCAGTTCAAAATACATCTTCATCACGCTGTCGGGCACCTGCATGAATTTCTTCATCATGTCGTAGGGCGACTCGGCGATACCGATGTAGTTGCCGAGACTCTTGCCCATCCGCCGTTCGCCATCGAGTCCGACGAGGATCGGCGACATCACGCCGATCTGCTGTGGCAGGTGCTGATCACGTTGCAGATCGCGGGCCAGCATGAAGCTGTAAAGCTGCTCGGTCCCACCGAGTTCGATGTCCGACTTGATTTCGACCGAGTCCCACGCCTGCATCATCGGATAGAGGCACTCGTGCAAAAAGATCGGCGTCGAAGCGGCGTAGCGCTTGGCGAAGTCGTCGCGCGTCAGCATCTGCGCGACGGTCACTTTGCCGCACAGTTGGATCACGTCCGCAAAGCTCATCTTGCCGAACCAGTCGCCGTTGCGATGGACCTCGGCGCGAGACAGGTCGATCACCTTGCCGACTTGATGGAGATAGTCCTTCGCGTTGGCTTCCACTTCATCGGCAGTCAGCTTCTTGCTGCGCGCGTGATCGCGCCCGCTGGGGTCTCCCACCAGAGCCGTGTAGTTGCCGATGATGATCACCGCCTGATGGCCCAGCTCTTGGAACTGTCGCAGTTTTCGGAGTGGCACCGTGTGACCGAGATGCACGTCAATGCCGGTCGGATCGATGCCGTATTTGACTCGTAATGGCTGGCCAGTCTCACGGCTCTTGGCCAACTTTACGGCCAGTTCCTCTTCGGGCACGATCTTCTCGACACCACGCCGGATGATGGCCAACTGTTCGTCAACGGGCAGAAAACTCATGGGCGAGGGACTCGAAGAAGGATTCAAGGGAAAGGTGTTTGGAACAGGCACTCGCATTCAACGAGGCTGGATTCAAGCGACCCCACCGGGCTTGTCCCGGTGGCTCGCGGGTTTTTGCACTACTCGCTTCACTGATTCCATTGGACGCGGAAGTAGTGCAAAGACCTAGATCCACCGGGGCAAGCCCGGTGGGGTCTACTTGGTTGGGGACTGTGCCACTCAACTACTCCACCGTCAGCAGTGCGAGGGCGAGCATCGTAGCGTTGAAGAGGCCGTGAATCACGACCACGGTGGCATAGCTGTGGCGTCGCTCGAAGACGCAGCCGAGGACCAGCGACAGCGGCAGCAGAGCGGGGCCATCCACCGGTCCATGAATCGCCGCGAAGCTGACCGCGACGAGCGGGATCGCCCACCGCGCGGGAAGCACGGTCCTTAACCAGCCCTGCAAAATGACTCGAAAAATCAGCTCTTCCGACAGCGGTGCGATGACGACCGCGATGAGTACGACCAAGGCAATCGTGACCGAGTCCAGATTGTCCGCCAGCAACGTCAGCAACGGGTTCTGCGTATCGCGCATGCGGAACGGAGCCATCGCGATCATCGCCACGGCCATCGGTAGAATCGCCAGTTGGAAGCCGAACCAGCCGTCGCGCAGAGGTCTCGCCAGCGGTCGCCCTTTCAAACCGAACTGTTTTGCTGAACGCCAGCCGCTTCCCAACAGAAACGCGATCAACAGCAACGTCGTTCCGCCACTCAACGCCACGACCGACCACAACGCGGCGTGAGTGATCCCGCGCGGTTTCGCAGCGACCTCGGGCGCGATCTTCGACGCGAGATGCAGTCCAAACCAGAGCCACGCCAACAGCAGTGCCAACCGCTCGGAACCGCCGGTCCAAGCCGCGCGCGGCTCGTCGCAGAGGTCGAGCCAACTCAGTTGTTGCTGCCGCCGCTGCCAGACTCTCACCCACACGGAGACACCACAATAGACGAGTGACATCAACAGCCAAGCGGCCAACACATGGCGAGAATCGTTGGGAGAAAAGGGCGTCGGGGGCACTGGCGGTTCAAACCTCGCGCGGCGTGTAAGCGTCTTAAATGTTGCCGCGCGGAGTATAGCGGGGATGACGTGGGGCCTCAGTCCCGAGCGGACATTTCGTTTCACGACAGGGCGTCGCTCAAGCAATTAGGAACGGGGACGCAATCACTTCCCGATCCTTAACAGCGGAGCCGGATCACCAAGCTTCCATCATGTTGACGATCCGCCGCGCGAGTTGGTCGAGGGCGTCCTGCGTTCCGGTCGCCAATGATTGGCCGACTTCGGGAGCGAACTCCGCCTGCGAACTGAGTGGGATCGCGTTCGGCGACAGCGGGACTTCCTGCTGTGCGAGAACTTCGCCCGTTCGCAGATTTTCCCATTTCGTGACGATCATCAGCGAAACTTGCAGGTCGCGCGGGTCGTCGAACCGGTTCTCACCGAGAACATCCTTGCGCGTCTGCACGATCTTTCCCGTCAGCCGCGTGTCCGCATCCAAGCCTTTGGCGAGCCGATACGGAGTTCGCTTAGAAATCTCTTTCTGCACGGCCTCGGTCAATTGGACTTCGATCCCGCGCCGGAAGGTGTCGTTCTCGAAGATCGGCACGGAGACCGTCCGAATCTCAGGGTTGAAGCCGTTGCCAACTGTGTAGCCGCAGCCGGAGAGAACGGGAACCGCGAGCAGTAGCGCGCGGAGAACAACCGCGCGACTCAGGACCGGCTTCACGAACATCCAGCCACCGAGCGGCCCGCGCGGTGCGGATGAGTTCGTGTGTGGAGAGGTGCGGTGCAACATGTCGTCCAAAATTCGGAATGCCGTCAGAGCAATGTTCGACTCACACCAACCCACAGTGTGAAACCCAACCACTGGCACAGAGGAGCCTGACGCGCAAGCGAAGGAATGAACGTCGAGAATTCCTTCGCTTGCGCGTCAGGCTCCTGTCAGGCAACGCCTTCCGCGTTTGATCACAGTTTCGTTTTGCCCGACGCCGGAGCTTCGACTTCCTTCGCTTCATTGTCTGAATCGGCGGGCAGTCGGCGCGGCGGGGACCACGGGAGCCAGCCCCGTTTCTTAGCGAGGTCGTTCTTTCCGGAGGCGTCTCCGCCACGAGTCTCCTCGTCACGGACTTCCAGATCTTCAGAGCCTTCTTCAAACGGGTCGGTCATTTTTGGCGACCGCTTGAATGGGTTGCCAGACCACCGCGAAGGGGCTTCCTCGGCGGAGGCTTCCGGTGCGTAGCTCTTTTTGGCGGAAGCCGGCTTGGTGGAGTTCGATGAGTTCTGCGGAGCGGCTCGTCCGAAGAGCGGTGTCTTCGGAGGATCGACCGGCGCGAGCAAGGCTGCGCCGCTGGCATACTGCGGACCGAGTTCTTCCAGTTGTCGCCGTGCCTTCTCAGCGAAAGGAGACTCGGGGAAGCGGGCGATCACTTGATTGCAATAGACGGCGGCCGCTCGTTTGTTGTCTTTCCTCAGCCAGAATTGAACCTGTCCCCATTCGCGTTCGGCTTTGGCTTCGTCGATCTGGGCCAGCTCCCGCCTCAACCGATCTTTGTCTTCGATATTGGGGTAGAGCCGCAGCGTACTCTCTTTCAAAAGCTCTGCTTCGGTCAGCGTCTTCCCTTCGTATTCCGAACCCTGGTACGACATCAGTTTGACGTGCGAGCCAAGTAAGAACGCCTCCTGCAAGTGCGGGCTGTTCGGGAAGGTCTCACGCAGCATTTGGAAGAAGCGATCGGACTCGACAAAGTTTCCTTTGCGGGCGTGATGGCTTGCCACGAGCATCATCGCGTCATCGGCCAATGGTCCCGTCGGATCGTTCATCCAGATCGCCTGCAACGCGGCGACACCATTGCCCGGCGTGTCGAACAGCGGCTCAGCTTTGTTCGTGAAATTCGGAATGTACATCGGCTTGCCACTGGCAGCGGCAGGTTCTTCCGCCGGGAGCTTGTGCTTCGGGTCGTCGTAGTTGACCTGCTGGACCTCGCCCAACTTGGCGACCTCGGGGAAGTTCAGCCAGACGCGACCGATCTTGAAGAGACGCTCGGACACGACATCGAGATGCCGCGTGGAAGGATATTCCTTGAGCAGCATCGCGTAGACATCGTGCGCCTTCGCGTAGTGGTCCTGCTGGTAAGCGGCCTCAGCCTGCATGAAGAGCGCGTCCTCGCGGATGTCGCTCTTCTTATATTTCTTCGCGACAGCCTTAAACGCTTTCTGAGCTTCGGCAAATCGCTCGTCTTTATAGATGTCGCTTGCGGCGACGTACTCGTCCGTCCCGGCGAGCGGCTTGAGTGAGTCCGAATCGCTGCCGTCGTCGTTCTCGCGATCTCGCAGCCACATCAGATTTCGCAGGCGTCGCTCGGTTGGTCCCTGCACCTTGGTGATGTTCGGCGTGTTGTCCTTCAGCAGCGCCGATTTCTCCCACGGAGTGACGCAACCTCCGAGGAGCGGAAGCAGACACCAAATCACGACGACACACAGAGCCATCGGCCCGCGCTGACATCGCGATCGTTCATATTGTGACGTGTGCTGCATGGTCATCCATGACCGTGTGAGGGGAGCGGCCGGCAAACCGGAAAGCTCATTGAACCGCGTAGGCAACGCCCCGCGCTATCGTAGGGTAAGCCTCCGGCTTGCCCTTTTCTTAGCTAGTAAGACGGGCAAGCGAGACGCTTACCCTACGTGCTAACCGAGGTACTTCAACATTTTTGGCCGCTTGCCCAAGATGTGCGACAGAGCGGTCGTCGTGACGTGTTTGGCTTCTTTATATTGCTGCGGGGTCAGGTTGAGCTGTCGCCACTCGTCATCATCTTCGTCGGAGATGACTCGCAACACCGCAGCCGTTCCCGCGTGGATCGAAAGTTGTGTGTATTCCTCTTTCTGACAGTCCGGACAGATCAGGCCTCCCTGTGAGACCCAGAATCCAAACGTTCGTCCTTCCGTGAGCCGACTGCCGCAAGCGACACACGATTCAAAGTCGGGGAGCTGTCCTATTTCCCGCAGCACCACCAATTCAAATCTCAGGATGCCAAGGCGTGTGGTTTCCGTGGTCGCGAACGAAGCGAGAGCTTCCTGTGCGGCCGCATAAAGTTCGAGATGGGGGTCATAATCTTCAGTCAGCCCGAGCAACAATTCGGCGACGTAATAGCCCGCGTAAAGGCAGACCAAGTCCCGCTCTTGAGGATGAAATCGGGTGACGAGTTTGGATTCGGTGAGGAGATCGAGGCCAGATGTGTGCTTGCGGAGGAACACTATCTGACACGTCGCGAGCAGGTCAAGAGCGGATTCAAACGGCCCCTTGAGCCTCCGTCCCCCCTTGGCCAAGGCCGAAATCTTGCCGAATTCCCGCGTGAACAGCACGACGATGCGGCTGGTCTCACTGAAGTCGGTCACGCGCAGAATCAGTCCTTCCGCCTTCTCAGCAGACATGCGTCAGCATCCTTCGGAGCGGGGGACGTGAGTCCCCTGGAACAGCATCAATAAACTTCGCGCGGCCAAGGGTGAGACCTTTCTGAGCGTGGCGGCGTCAGGCCAATCGCACTCACTTTGAGCGATTTTCAAATTGACGTTCAGTGCGACGTAGCTGAATTCGTGAGAATTCAGCCGACTTTGATAATCGTCTGAAGTCTTACGACTTCAGCTACACCCCCATGTCAGTGCCATTGGCTGTCGCCGCCGCACTCAGATGTCTCATCAACGACCGCGCGAGTACAAACGTTGTCGCCGGATTCAGGGGACTGATGTCTCCCACTCCGAAAGACCAGTGAAGGGCTAACGCCCCAAGAGTCGCCCGCTTCGGCTGCGGCCATCAACTCGCGCCGCTCTCGTCGGTGATGTCCTGGCTGCTGAATTCGACATCGACCAACGTCGTCACGCCGTTCCGCGACTTGGGATGGTAGCCCTTGCGGAAGTGAAAGCGCCACACGAGATCACCACTCAATTGGACGGCCTCTTCTTCAGAAGGGATATACGTCAACCAAGACGTACCCGGTGCGACTTGTTCGTCCAGCTTTTGGTCTGCCATGACGAACTCGCTGTAAACGGGATGATCGTAGACATACAGCAACGTCCCGCCTTGTTTGCGATCGGCCGCCGCTCCCAAAAAGTTGTTGGCGTAGACGGTTTCTCCGAACGACTTGCTTTTGCGTTTGAACATCAGCATGGCGTCGAGCGGTGCGAAGGTCTGATCGCGCGAGACGTTCTCAAACTTCAGCCACAGCTTGAGCAGCGGCTCCGTCGGCGAGCGTGCCTCCGCTCCCTTCTCGCGACCGTGTTCAAACTTCACGATGCCGCGCGTCACTTTGACCGGCGTCACCTTCACGCTGCCGAACCGCTCCGACTGACCGAGTCGCAGGACGTGTCCCGGTGCGAGATCGTTCTTCGGCGCGTAATACGTCAGCGCGACTTCGCCTCCCTTGCGCGTGGGAACCTTGATATCGGGCAGGCTCTCCAAGGGATGAGCCTTGATGAAGAACAGCAGATAGATCAGCACGATGGTGACGGCACTGGCATAGCTCCACACTACCAGCATCATCAGATCGAGCGGCTTCCCGCGGCCATCGGCTTCGGCACCGGAACGCGTGGTCTCCGGTGCCAAGCCGCGCGGAAAATCGTCCGTGATCGACCTCGCCACCGTGTCGCTCTGCGGAGCGTGGTCGGCCGGGTGAGAGTCTGCCGCCGCGAACGTCGCTTCGGGCAACGCTCCAAAATGGAATTGCTGCGACGACGACAGCGCGAAGTCATCACTGCTCCCGCTGTTCATCTGTGCAACGTTCGAGGGCCCGGCCTCCATCGACGCTGCGCCGAACACCATCGTGGGCGACTCCACGTTGGCAGGACTTTCGTCCGGAGGAGTCTCGGCTGCGGGAGGCGGTGCGGCCGGCTTACGTCTCTCCATAAAATCCCACGCCCCGGCGGAGACGATCCCAGACGGAGGTCCGTCTGTGTGAACGGGTGTTTCCGCGAACGAGGGAAACGTGGCTGGTGGCTGATCGGTCGCGGCCGGATTGGAAGGGGGTGCCCAGCCCATCAATGGCGACGTGAAATGTGCTGGTTGTGGCGCGATGGATTCCGACGCGCTCGGTGTCTCCGACGGAACTGGCTCGTCCTTGGAGAGGAAGAGATTCGGAGCGCTGTGCCAGCCCAATTCAGCCTCGTGCTCCAAGGTATCGTCATCACTGCCACTGAAAATGTCCGACGCTCCCGCAGCCTTCATCGGTGGTTCGTCTGTGACGCTGGGAGACCAGCCCCCGCCCTCGCCAAAATTCAATTCGATGTCGCCGGTATCGGCTTCACCGGTTTCCACAGGAGCCGCTCCCACTGCGGCAGGCTCCTCCACGGCCGTGTCTCCCTCGATGACACGTTCCAAGAGTTGTGCAGCTTCCATCGGACTGATCTCAACAGACGAGGCACCCGCACTGGGTGGCCTGTCGAGCGATGAGGGTGGGTCGGGGATCAGCTCCGGAGACAATCGACTTCCCGCGTCGTCCAAAACTTCAGAAAGCTCGGGAGCTGGAATCGACAGGTGGACTCCACAATGGGGGCACGCGACCACGACGCCCGGCGTCTCAATTAGCAAACGACCGTGGCACTGACCGCAAGTCACTTCCATCGCCATCACGTCCCTCTCAGATCACTCTCGTGTCATTCATGCTGCACTGCGCTAAAGACCGCCAGTCGATTGTGACCGTCCGACCATCGCGTTGCAAACCGGCTGTCGATCGCCACGCGATGACCCCCAACACAGGCACACCGCCGCGCGTGGCGATCTCCACGGCGTTGTCGGTCGCCAGCGCGAGATCATCCTCGGGACGAGACTGATTCAGCACGATCCCGACCACGCGTAGTCCACGTCGCGCCGCCGCTTCGATCGTCAGCAATGAATGATTGATCGTGCCGAGTCCGCAGCGCGCGACCACGATCAGCGGGTAACCAAACTCCCGTGCGAGGTCCGCGCCGTTCGTAGTCTCACTGACGGGAGCCAACAGCCCACCCGCTCCCTCGACAACCAATACCTCGGCCAGACTCGACCAATGATCGGCTCCCGACTTCAACAGCGCGCGATCCACCGTCCGTCCTTCCGCGCGCGCGGCCAACGGTGGAGCCAGTGGCGCGAGAAACCTCTGCGGACAGATCGCCTGATCGGATAGCGTGTGGCCGGACCACTCGCCTCGCACCGCCTCGCGCAGCCGCTCGATGTCGTCCCACCGCGCTTGGCCATTCGCGTCGAACTCGGCTCCCGAACAGACCGGCTTGTAAACGCCCACACGCACACCGCACGAAACCAGTTGTCGCGCGATGAACGACGCGACGTGAGTCTTCCCGATGCCCGTGTCGGTCCCTGTCACAAACAATCCCGAAGGTGGAACGAGAAGACTCACAGAGGCCACTTTCAAGAGGGAGTGTAGTGGGACGCAACCCGCAGCTCAGGCGACCCGCCTGAGATGTGTCACCAACCACACAGCCGACGCAGGCGAGCCGCCTACGCTACGAAACGCGCGTGAGCCGACTGGTGGTGAGTAGTACGTGGCCTTGCGGGCCTGCACAAGCAGCCCATCTTCAATCACTCACTGGCGGAGCGGCTTCGCGCACAGCACAGTTCGCCTGACCGGCACAGCCTCCGGCTGAAACAGCCATCGCGACCATCGCTGATTGACCGAGGTTTTTACCGCTCCTACACTGACGCCACGTTTGATGAGCGTCAACGAATGAAGACGCGGCCACCGTTACTTCACCCTCCGACTCCCTCGTCGGACGATTCCACACCGGGCGAAATTCTCTGGAGGAAACTCATGCGATTCTCTGCAAGCTTGAATCAATGGCGAACGCTCGGCGGGGTTCATCAGGCGACAACGAGTACGTGGCTGGCTCTCGGGCTGTGCGTTGTCTTGGCGACATCGACCCCGGTTTTCGGACAGCCCGCCAAGAAGGCCACCAGCGAAGAGAAGACGCTGCCCACGAAAGACAACGCCAACGTCGCCATCACCTATTTCAAATCGACCGGCGGACAAGACACTCCCGTGGTGGTCATGCTCCACGGCAAGGGAAGCAGCCGACAGGTTTGGAAGGCGTACGCGGAAGCGTTGCAGAAGGCCGACTTCGCCGTGGTGACTGTCGATCTGCGCGGCCACGGTGAAAGTACCGGCGGAGGTGGTGCGGCAGCCACTGGCAAGAAGGCCGACACCGGTGCTCCCGGAAAACGTGAGTACGCCGCGATGGTTGCGGGAGACATGGAAGCCGTAAAGAAGTTCTTGCGCGACGAACACCAACTGAAGCAGCTCAATATGAACAAGCTGGCGATCGTCGCCGCCGACATGAGCACTCCCGTGGCGATCGCGTACACCGAGCTCGACTGGAAAAAGACCCCTTACGACGACAACGTCACTCTCGCCCTAAAAACGCCGCGCGGACAGGACGTGCAGGCTCTGATCCTGTTGTCGCCCGAAGGAACTGCTCCCGGACTGAACACCTCCAAGTCGGTCGACTTCATCCGAGTCATCGGGCGTCCGGTGCTCATTTGCGTGGGGAACAAGAGCAAGACGGACCTCGCCACCGCCAAAAAAATGCACGACCAGCTCGCCCCGAAAAAGGACAAAGACGAGGATCAGATCATCTACATCGAACAGTACGAATCACCGCTCGGGGGAACCAACCTGCTGAACAAGAACCTCGGTGTCGAGAAACACATGTTCGTGTTCCTGACCAAGCACGTGAAGGACCACAAGAGCGACTGGCGCGACCGCCGCAGCAAGCTCGACATGTGAGTCTCTTGCTTTGGCCAACATCGTGCCGCCTAAAGATGCAAGGAACGTGACGCTGTTCACCTCGTTGGGATTCCGTCGCATGTTAGAGCTCGGCGATGAAGTGGCCCGTTTCAAAAAATGGGTTGCAAATGGCAAAAGTTGGAATGTTGAAGATCCTGGGTTATACGAGCGTTGGGACGAATTTTGTCGCGCCGCAGTTACCGTGATGGATCGATTCCGAGTGGGTGACGTTCCAACAGACCTCGTAGACGACCTGCTCTTCGCGATAGCAATGGATGAAGAGGACGAGAACCTTGCAGCACATCTTGTTGATGCTCCACTACTGCTTCGAACATTGGCCAAGGCAGTTGTGAACCACGGCGAACCTGGTGCAAAGTGGTTGATTGCCAAGTCAGTAGCCGAAGCCAATTTGGACGACGCGGCCGACCTAATTCGCCCACTGCTTAAAGACGGTTGTGAGTACGTGCGAAGACTTTCCCTGTGGTCTTTTGCACCATTCTCTCCATCAGAAGCCGAAGCGATCGCGATTGCCGATTTGAGCGACGATTTTGAGTACACAAGAATGATGGCACTTCACGTCATACACACGGTTCGCTCGCCTCAACTCGGTGCTTGGCTTGACCAACTTGAGCATGATCCAAGCGAGTACGTCCGGCACAATGTTCAAGAGCTGCGTTCAGCGGCTAACGAGCCGTGACTAGCACAAAGTCAAATCGCTCCGCCATCACGGCACGGTCAGTTCGCTCTTCCCTTCGGCTCCTTCGGTGCCCGTTTCTTTGGCCTTCATTTCGATGGTCACTTCGCTGACCGGCTTGAAGGCGTCGCGGGCTTCCTGAGCATCCTTGACCTCGCGCGTGATCTTCGCACTCCAGCGAGCGACACCGAACGGCACGTCGGGACTCTTCCAGATTGTCGATTCCTGCACGGTGCGACTCGTCGTCCGTTCGATCGAAATCTGTCCTTGCAGTTGCTGAGCTTGCTTGACCGCTTCAATCCCGACCTCGGGATCGACGCTCGCTTCCACGACCTTCAGCTCGCGGTAATAGCCGACGAGAATGCCGAGTGGATAAAGCTGGAGAGCCGGTTCGGTCAGCGGCTTCGGATCGGCCTTGCCGACTTTGCGAAAGCCCTTCACCAGCGGCAGGAAGCTGACCGGAACCTTGTTCTGGTCTACGTTGTCTGCAATCACGGACGACTCGGGGATCAGGACTTTGTAAATCTCGGAGCCGGTCAGACCGGTGTCGATGTTGCCATCTTTTTCGCGTCCGCGATCAATCTTGATCTCGATCCAGCGGCAGGCGGTCTTCTCACCACGATACTCGGCCATCTCCGCACCGACCGATTTGATCCAGACCTTTTCGATCCACGGGCTGATGTCGAGTTTCCCTTCGGCCGAGTCCGGCCGAATCTCGCTCTGCGTGTACGAGCCTTCAAACCGCACCCACGTTCCGTCGGGAGGCAATCGGCAGACGACCCCCTGCGAATAGGCCAACGGAGCGAACGCCGCCTGAGCGACCACACAAACCAGACCCGCGACGAACGCCTTCATTGCAGCCATCCCTTGAACGTTGTTGCCATCCAACCACGGGTCGAAGTCTGGCAGACAGTTGCGGGAGTGACAAGACCGATTCGTCGCGGCCCAGCCATTCATCGCATTGGCTCTCACGGTTGTTTCAGCCCTGACGAGTTTCGCGCCTACGACACGGCAGCTACGATGCCATCGCCCTTGATGACTCACAGTCGTTTCACACCTCCCACACAGCGACCCCCATTCCGATGACGACCGCCGATCGCTCGACTTCACCATCGCCGTCCCTCGCAGACACCGCCGTCCCGCGCACAATCGGCAAGGTCTATCTCGTCGGCGGCGGTCCCGGCGATCCCGGCCTGCTGACGCTCAAGGGAGCCGAGTGCCTGCGTCGCGCGGACCTGATCCTGTACGACGGCCTCGTCAATCCAATGCTGCTCCGTCACGGACATGCTGCCGTCGAGAGAACCTGCCGGGCCGAAGGGCCACTCGGTCGGTTGCTCCCGCAGGACGAAATCAATCGCCGACTGATCGCGGCCGCAAAGGAAGGCAAGACGGTCGTCAGACTCAAAGGGGGCGACCCGTTCATTTTCGGACGCGGCTCCGAAGAGGCGGCAGCACTCGCAGCGGAAGGGATCCCGTTTGAAGTTGTGCCCGGCATCACGGCGGCCACGGCGGCGGCGGTCTACACGGGAATCTCGCTCACGCACCGCGACCATGCGTCAGCCGTCGCCTTCATCACGGGACACGAAGACCCGACCAAGCCCGCCACGGCGCTCGACTATCACGCGCTCGCACACTTCCCCGGTACGCTGGTCTTCTATATGGGTCTGCATCGGTTGGAGGCGATCACGTCCGCCTTGATCGCGGCGGGCAAACCGGCCGACACCCCCGCCTGCGTCGTCTGCCGAGCCACTCAACCACTGCAACGCTCCGTCACGGGAACACTCAGCGACATCACGTCCCTCGCGAAGTCCGCCGGACTGCAACCGCCGTCACTGGTCATCATCGGCGACTGCGTGAAAGTCCGCGAACAAGCGCGTTGGTTCGAAGACCGGCCGCTGTTTGGACAAGTCATCGGGATCACGCGCCCCGAGGAACAAGCCGACGATGCCGCACAGCAGGCTTACGAACTCGGCGCGCTCCCGGTGATGCTCCCGACAATCGAGATCACCCCGCCCGACGACTGGTCCGAGGTTGATGCCCTCCTGCCGCGACTCCCCTCGTTCGACTGGATCGTTTTCACCAGCGCGAACGGCGTGCGCGGGTTGCTGAACCGACTCTGGCAGACCGGCGGTGACGTGCGAGCGCTGGGACAAGCCAAACTCGCCTGCATCGGTCCCGCGACCGCCGCAGTCCTCAATGAGTTCTCGCTGCGCGCCGATCTCGTTCCCCACGAGTTCCGCGCCGAAGCTCTCGCCGCCGCCCTGCGACCGCACATCGCCAACCGTCGCGTCCTCTGGGCGCGCGCCTCACGCGGACGCGATGTCCTGCCCGCAGAGCTGGCGGCCGCCGGAGCCACGCTCGAACAAGTCGTCGTCTACCAGAACCGCGACGTGACCGAGTTGCCTCGCGCGGACATCGACCGCTTGGAACGAGGCGACCTCCACTGGATCGGCCTCTCCAGCCCGTCGATCGCCCGCTCCTTCGCGCGCCTGCTGACACCCGCCGCGCGGCAGCACCTCGGCCTCAAGACGAAGCTCGCCAGCATCAGCCCCGTCACCACGGCCGCCGCAAAGAAAGCCGGTCTCCCCATCGCCGCCGAAGCCACCGAGTTCACCTGGCCCGGCCTCTTCCAAGCGATGATCGCCGCACACCAACCCGAAGCGTGAGCGAAGAAGCGCCAGCGCGATGACACTCACTTTGCCATCCCTCCGTTGAGCGGCACGGCGTTGGGATCAGCCGCTCCACAAAAACAGTGCCTTGTCATCTCTGGCGTTTCCGACAGAAGTGGTGAGCCGGGCAGCGTAAAGCGAGCGGCAAGACATCACGGCCTCAAATTAGTTGTCCCGTTCCCGTGGGGGACACTCGTTGGTGAGGAACTGGGGGCAGAGGCTGATCTCGCCTCCTTTTGGAGTGCGGGGGCTCGACGCCGCTTTGGGATTTTTGTTTCTGGCCTTCCCCCTTCGACTTTGGCGGTGGCCAGAGAGAAACAAAAGCGGCGTCGAGCCGCCGCACTCCACAGGGGTGTTCCTCAGGAGAGCCGGGGTGATGAATTGCTGGCGATGGTGCAGGCGGCAGTCATCGACGGCGATCGTGAACTTGTCCTGATAGAGATGAGCGCCAAGCGGATCCTTCCCCGCTCGTGAGTCGCCCCACAGCAGGACGGCATGATTGTCGCCGTCGAGCGTGGGTGGTTTGTATTGAAGCGACAGCAACCACGACGATTGCAAATTGAATGTCGGCTTGACTTGGAATCGGTGCATTTCTTTCAAACGATCCGCGTCGATGACCGGTTGCTCGGCGAGACACCCGACGCGGCGCTCGGCACGCGGGCACTGCGGTTCCTCGAAGCGAAGCTCGTCGAAATCAAAGCAGTCGTCCCGGCCGAGCGGCTCAAGGACTTGCAGTCGGTCACGATCGTGCTGGACCTGAACTGCGGCAAGCTTGGTGCGATGCAGTATCACCCGAGTGCCGGTTGGCTGAAGGCCAACGGTTACGAGGCGGACCTCGCGCAGTGCGTCCACCTGCCGCGCGCCGCCGACCTGCCAACGCGCCGCAACATCAACGAGCAACCGTGGGTGATCCTGCACGAGTTGGCTCACGCCTTTCACGACCAGAAGCTGGGCTTCGACGAGCCCCGCATCAAGGCCGCCCAGACGCAGTTCAAGCAAAGCGGCCACGGTGACGCCACGCTGCTCTACAACGGCAAACGTGTGAAGCACTATGCCCTGACGAACCAAATGGAATTCTTCGCCGAGATGACCGAAGCCTTCTTCGGCACCAACGACTTCTACCCCTTCAACCGCGCCGAACTCCAAGATGCCGAACCAGAACTCTTCCAACTCCTCACAGAAATCTGGACTAATCCGGCGAAGGCATCGCCTTGAATGAACAATGGTTCTCCGTGATTCGCGTTGAACGCGTCTAGGGGCGGGAGCCTCTCCCTCGTTCCTAGACCGACGACCCTGCCGCGCGGTTATGATTGTTCGTCGAGTTGTTTAAGCGTTTTGCCGTCCTCCGTCTTCCACGCGGTAAGTCCGTTTGCGCTCCCGCCGTGTATAACGACCGCCGCTGATGATGGACTAGAGAACTCCGCATCCTTGGTGAAAACTAAGAATCCGTCTTTCTCGACGAGAGTGGTATCAGCGATGAGTTGTTTGCGTTGGGCTATGACATACGGGTAATTCTCAGCAGCAGGGCGTTCCACCAACACGGCAGTGGAACCCTTCAATATGACGAAGCCGTTCGCGGTTCGCTGACCTCGCGCCTCGGCTCCCTTGATGCGGCATAGGAGGACGCCGCCGGGCTGAGGTTTCTCCGCGGGTTGCGTGATTGGCGCGAGAATGTCAGAGCCGAGAACTGGAAGTAGCTGCTTGATGCGAGCGAGAAACACTTCCATGTCTTCACGATCGGATTCAGGAAGTCTTGAACCGCCAGCTTGGTTCTGTTCGAGCGTGAACCTGCCAATCAACGTGGCTTCGGAGAGGAGACGACTTTCGAGATACCTAACATGCGCCTTAGTAAGGTTCTCATCCTTGCTGACAAAGACGATGGCGGAGACCCAAAACTCCTTCGTCTTGTGTTGCTTCAGTCGCTCACGAATGACCTCGGCCTCGCCGATGTAAGCGCGAGCTGCATTCGTAAGAGGGTCGCTCCCAATCAGGATATAGACACCAGCCTTTTCGAGTTCCTCGCGAGCCAGAAGGTCGTCTAGCTCGGTTCTTGGGGCGGCAACTGCCTTGCCGGTCCAATTAGAAATTTCGGCTGTGCGTAAGCTCTTCGCGTCTCCGCGAGGAAGGAAGAGTTTGATGGTGGCTGATGTCATTTTTGCTTTGGAGAGAACAGGTGATTATGCCGCAGTTGTGTATGGCCGGTTTCACCGGGTGACTCGCCGGGTCTGGAGTTGCGTGACGAATGCCTCATGTTCGGGCGAGGCTAGTCCGGCGTTGAGGACTTCCAAGACGCGACGCAGGTCGCCCGCCAACAATGCGGCGGGATCGAGCCAGAGACCCGGAAAGACTTCGCTGCGGAGCAAGCCGTCGGCACCCGTTGCCAGCGGTTCGTAACGGCCGCCGCGATGGACGAACCAGTCCAGGGCTCCGTCTTCGGTGCGCCACACGAAGTACTCGCGCACGCCGTTGCGGCGGTAGGCTTCGAGTTTGTCGTGCAGATCGTAGCTGGCACTGCTGCCGGCGATCTCACCCACCCATTCGGGGGCGAGGGCCACGTACCCGTCTTCGTTGCGCGACTGGCCACCGAACTCGGGCAGGATCCGCAGGCTGGCATCCGGCTGTGGTTCATTGTCCCAGTCGAGCCGCACCGTGGCGTTGTCGGAGACTTCGACGCCGAGAGTACCGACTTTGTATGCGACGAGTAGCCACATCAGATTGGCGTGGGGAACTCCATGCAATTCATTGCGAACCGGTGAGGCCACGTGGACTACTCCTTCGATCAGTTCCGCTTTGAAGGACTTGGGAGCGTTCAGATAGCGACGCTCGAACTCGTTGCGCGACAGCCGGTCGCCGTCGCGCAGCAACGGACTGACTTGGCGGGAAGCACCGCGAATGGGCGGAGCTGCGGCTCGCACGGCCGTCTGTTCCAGAATGTCGGTCGTCATCGGGACTCTCCTCGCAGGAGCGGACATCGCCGCAGAAGTCGTGTACTCCGGTTACTCTATCGTGGTGGAGACGCGGTGGTGAAGACTGTCGCGAGGCCCCGCGTCAGACCAACGTAGCCATCATCGCTCCGCGTGATGAGCCTTTCACCAACCACCTCTCGAAGAGTTTCGAGCGTTCGATGCTCAATCTGATAAGGCTCATCACGCGGAGCGATGATGGCTACTTTAAGACGGACGGACGAGGCGTCCATCCTACGGGCGTCACTTCTGGGTCAGTTCCTTGTAGACGTGTTCGATGTTCTCGGTTCGTTCCTTCACGTCCACGCTGGCCCAGTCTTTGTACCAAGGCAGGTCGAGGCTCTTCTTGATTTCGTCGAGCGACATCTTGGCGTTGATGGCCTCTTGGATGGCCTGTCGCAGTTCGACGAAGTAGCGGCGTTGAGTGGTGACGAGCGTGGCGTCGGACATCTCGCCGTGGCCGGGGCAGACGCGCTTAATCGGGAGCTTGGCCATCTCGGTCAGGACGGCGATCCAACTGGCGGTGTCTCCCTCGCCCGTGTAGTTAAAGGCTCCGTTCACGCAACTGTCTCCGGTGAACAGGATGCCGTGCTGCGGCATCCAAGCGACGGCGTCTCCCTTGGTGTGGCCGTGGCCGAAGTGGATCAGCTCGACGCGCTGCTTCGAGTCCTCGATCACCATCTTCTTGGGGAAGTAGAGCGACGGGATGCCGTACTTGAGCTTGCCGTATTCCTCGGGCTTTTCCGTTTTCTGTTTGTCGAACGACGCGATCCCCTTGTTGAGGAACTGCTCGCGGCTTTGTTCCGACGCGATCGCAGCCGCACCGTCGGCGATGAGGACCGGGTTCCCATCCGCGTGATCGCCGTGCCAGTGCGTGTCGAACACGTACTTGATCGGCTTGTCCGTCGTCTTGCGGATCTCTTTGATGAGTTCCGCCGCCTGATTCGGGAAGCTGGCTTCGATGACGAGCACAAAATCCTCGAACACGATCCAACCCTGATTGCAGCCGATGAACTTTGGTTCGGTCTCGACCTTGCGGAAGAAGACACCGGGAGCGATCTCGGTAATGACGGTCTCGGTTGGCTTGAACAAACCGAGCGCGAGACCGCTGACGCTGACCATGATGGCGAGGGTGAGCAGGGCGGTGATGAAACGGCGGCGTTGGAGGAAGAGTGGCATGCAGGACTCCACGAGAAGGGTTGGCCGAACGGACACACATAATGTGGTGAGCCGGGAGGCGTCAGCCCCCGGACTCTTTGTGTTGAATGAAAGTGACCGGGGGCTAGCGCAACCCGGCTCACCTGATTCTGATCTTTTTGAACGTGTTACTCTTGCACGCCGAAACGAAAGAAGGACGGGCAAGAGTGCCCGTCCTTCTTCTCATTTTTCGTAGGTTAGTACTCGCGCTTCTTGTTGATGCCGGGGGCTGGTACCGGGTACTTGCCTTCGGCGTCGCCGAGCAGCGGTGATGGGCCGTCGATGACGAGTTGATCGACGTTCGGGGCGAACTCGTGGTCGCTGTTGAGGATCTCGTCGTAGGTGATGGTGCGGCCGGTGTGGCAGGCCATGCGGCCCATCGAGGTGACGAGGCTCGCCTCGGCACCGCGCTTGGCCTCGTTGTACGGCTTGTCCTGGCGGATGGCGTTCATCAGGTGTTCCCACTCACCCTGATACGGGTTGACCACGTCTTCGCCCTTCCAGACGATCTCATCATCGACCATCTTGTGGCCCTTGAAGATGCGAGCCTTGGACGGCCAGTGGCCCGACGCCGAGATGATCGCCGAACCCTTGCTGCCGTGCGCGTAGCTGGCGAACTCGGTGGACGCCCCTTCCATGCAGCGGCCCTCCATAATGAGCTTCGTGCCGTCGGCGAAGGTGTACTCCGTCGTGTAGCTGTCGAAGTTCTGGTCGATGTAGTCGCCGCGATAGTGTCGTCCGCCGTAGCCCTTGGCTTCGACGGGCCACGCGTTCTTCATCCAGCAGCACTCGTCAATGTTGTGGATCAGGAAGTCGCTGAACGCCCCGCCGCTCAGCCACAGGAACGAGTGGAACCGGCTGATCTGGTACATCAACTCGCTCATGTTGTCGGGCTTCTTCTTAGAGAAGGCCGACGCGGTCGGACCGGCACAGCGGTAGGCTCGCAGCGTGATGATGTCGCCGAGTTGCCCGTCCTGAATGCGCTGCCAAAGTTCACCGCGTGCCTCACAGTGACGGCACATCAGACCGACGCCGACCTTCAGGTTTTTTTTCATCGACTCTTCGTAGAGGGCCAGCATCTTGCGAGTGCTCGGTCCATCCACGGTGGTCGGCTTCTCCATGAAGACGTTCAGTCCCTTGGAGATCGCGTAGCCAAAATGGACCCAGCGGAAGGCGACCGGCGTAGTGAGGATCACCACGTCACCGGGCTTCAGGCAGTCCATCGCGTTCTTGTAGCCATCGAAGCCAATGAACTGGCGGTCCTGCGGAACATCGACCTTCTCTTTGAACTGATCGCTCAAGGTCTTGTGACACAGCTTGAGCCGCTCAGGAAACACGTCGGCCATCGCCGCCAGCTTGACCGGTCCGAGCTTCGTCTGAAGTGCGTTCTGAGCCGCTCCCGTCCCGCGACCACCCGCACCGACGAGGGCCAGTTGCACAGTGCTTGTTTCGCCCGCATAGACGTATTGCGGCAGAGAGATCCCCGCCAACGCGGACGCCGCCACGATCTGGCCAGACGTTTTGAGCAGCTCGCGGCGCGTCACGCCTACACTGTTCGAGGAATCCGTCTTGGTACTGGTCTTGTCCACGGTGAAGTCTCCTAAGTTGATGAAGGGCCGTCGGGATCGTTGTGTCTCAGTCTTCATGCCCCCTCGACCCGTGATGGCGAAATCACGGATCGGAAATGGCGACGACGTTGTACCGCCCACCTGTGCCTCACGCGAGCGAACCGTTGGGCCAAGTCACGGCCTCGTTGCGTAGGGTCGTGAGTCGTCTCACTGTCAGGCGAGCCGCCGAAGAAAGTAGACCGGTCACTCCGTGCCCGGAATCTTCGAGTCACGGAGTGACTCGGCTACTTTGGGGAAGGCGATTTCCTGCCGTTCGCCTAAGAACGGTTCCAATTTGCGAACGACATCGGGCGAACCGATTGCCGCTTTGCCGAAGCCGCTCACCGCTCCGAGCGATACCGCCTGCTGGTCGTACTTCGGAAAGTTCGTGATCAGCATGACCGGCTTCGCCGCGAGAGCCTCGTCCGCTTTGAGAGCCTTCACAAAATCCAGCCCCTCATCGCCGTCGGCATCAAACTGGCGGTTGACCAGCACCAAGTCAAACGGCCGCGTTCTCAAGAGGTCGAACGCTCTGACCGCCGTCGCTGCGGCAGTGACCTCCACCTGGAACTGACTGCTCAAGAAGCGGCTGATTGCGCCGTGATCGAACCCGCATTGACCGACGCTGAGAACCTGCTTCATGAGATCGCTTCCGACTGTGGTGGGTTGGGCGTGATTGAATTGAGGTCACGCGGACAGTCTGGCGAATGGCGTCGTGATGCGCAAGTGATCTTGCTTGGGGGCGGTGCATTTACCATCTCCGAGAGTTCGGTCGGGCTTCACTGTCCTCATCTTTCTGCCGCTCTCTTTCTGTCTCCCCGCTTATGTTTTGCAGGAAGAAGGAGACAGAAAGATGACAGAGCGAGGAGTCGGAACGGGATCGGGAAGTGTGCCGATCCTGCCAATCAGGGTGTCGTTCTGAAAACGGAGCCACGCACCGGACTGCAATTTTCGGACGTAGCAGTAGATGCACAGCCCCTTGGACTCGTTATGAAAAAGACTCGCTGGACAGAGACCGGTCTTCCCGTAAAATGCCGCCCCGCTCTCCCTCCCAGCTCACTTGGCCGGGATTTTTCGAGTGGATACCGCACAGTCGATGCACCTTGTGCAACGGGAACGCTGCTTGCGACCGGACTGATTCGCGGCCCTCGACTTCTGATGACTCCGCCCCGGCTTGCGTTCGCGCGGTTCTCCGTTCAGGATGCCCGGCCCGAACGATTGGAGAGACACCATGGCCAGCAACAAAGACCTGTTCGACGATTCCGCGATGACCTTTGGCGAGCACCTCGAAGTGCTTCGCTTCCATCTCATTCGAGCCATGCTGGGGCTGGCGGTCTGCGTGTTTCTCGCACTGATCTTCGGCGAAGACCTCGTGCGGGTGATCCGCCATCCGGTCGATGCGGCTCTGAGGCGGGCAACCAAAGTCACCGAGGTCCAAGACGACGTGAAGGGCTTCGATTTCTGGAAGTCTGTCAGCGGCGCGTTCTACAACATGACGTTCGCTCCCAAAGCCGCCACGGAGGAAGAGATCGAAAAAGTGCGTCCTCAAGAGCAAGAATCGCGACGAACGATCACTCTCGAACTTTCGGCACATGAACTGGCTTCACAGCTTCACGAGGCGGCTCCCCAACTTTATCCGGCTGCTCCGGAAGAGCTGCGGGAGAAGAAACTCACGCTGCAAGCCAAGTCCTCTACGTTTGCGCAATTCTGGACTGGCCTCGAAAAGATCGACCGGCCAGTCACTCTGAACGTGCAAGAGGCGTTCGTCACCTACATGAAGGTCTCGTTCATCGCGGGCTTGATCGTGGCGAGTCCTTGGGTCTTCTTCCAACTGTGGCTGTTCGTCGCCGCCGGGCTGTATCCGCACGAACGCAAGTACATCTACACGTACCTGCCCATGTCGATCGTGCTGTTCCTCGGTGGGATTGGCTTCTGCTTTTACAGCGTCCTCCCCACGGTGCTCGACTTCCTGCTGGGCTACAACGTGCGGATGGGCCTGACCGCACAGATCCGCATCTCCGAGTGGATCAGCTTCGCGGTGATGTTGCCGCTGATGTTCGGCGTCAGCTTTCAGTTGCCACTGGCGATGCTGTTTCTGTCGCGGATCAACGTTTTCAAAACCGAGCAATACATCGCGCAGTGGAAGCTGGCCGTGCTGGCGATCGCCGTGATCTCGATGATCCTGACGCCGACTCCCGACCCGATGACCATGCTGCTGATGATGGCCCCGCTGCTGGTGCTGTACGGATTGGGCATCGTCCTGTGCCATTGGTCCGCCGCCAAAACAACGGTCGCCGCCGCGACGTGATTCACCATCGAAGCCTGACGCAAGCGAAGTCCGTCGGTTCGGCTGCTACTTCGCTTGCGCGTCAGGCTTTGATGTGCAGACCGAGATTTCCGAGGCCGTTGGCTCTTCTTGCGGCGCGAGGAACGAGTGAACGACCAGCATGATCGCGCCCACGACCAGATACATGTCGGCGAAGTTGAACGTCGCCCAGTGGAAGTTGCCGAAGAACCAGAAGTCGAGGAAGTCTCGCACGGCACGGATCGACTGGCCTTGAGCATCTCGAAGACCGTGCAACCCGAGGCGGTCGAACAGGTTGCCCAGCGTTCCCGCCAGCAACAACCCGGCCGCGATCGTCAGCCACCACGAGGCCGTCGCCTGTCCGTTGCGAACGAAGCAGCCGATCACGCAAACGGCCACCACGCTCAGCGACGCGAAGAACCAAGTCTGTCCTTGGCCCATGCCCCACAAGGCGCCGAAGTTCAGCGTCGTCTCCAGTTGGAACTGGATGGCGACTCCCAAAACTTGGCCCTTCCAGACGGGATGAACTCCCGGACCAGGCAAAACTCCGGGACAACCGAGAGCGGTGAAGACTTGATGCTTCGACCACAAGTCCCAGCCCAAACCGGCCGCGCCGATTGCCAGCAAGGCCAGAGTGCGAGCCAGCGACGGCCCGGCGGAAACCGGCAACTCCGTTCTGCACGTAGGAGTTGCAGCGACGGGAGACGATGGACTCATGGGCGGGATGTCGCCGTCAGTCGGCTCTAGCATTCGCTGGCTTCACGTTTCTGTTCGCACTCGACACAGTTCTTCGTGTAGGGAATCGCCCGCAATCGCAGCTTGGGTATCACCGACTTCGCCAGTGATCGACCTTCCGTTTGGCAGCCTTGGCAGATCCCGAAGGACTCGTCCTCGATCCGCTCCAGCGCCGCGTCGATCTCCGCCAAGAACTCTTGCTCGTTTTCAACCTGACGCAGTGCGAAGTCGATTTCGTAAGTTTCCGTTCCCAATTCGGCCAAGTGCGTCGGTGATTTGGACTCGGACTCGCCATCGTTCCGATCCAAAGCCTCATGCGTCATCTGTTTAACGTCGCCACGAACTCGTGCCCGGAGAACCAGCAGGAGCCGCTTGAATTCATCAATATCAGCCTTTTTTAACATCGGCGGGCACCTTGGCAGACGAGTGTGAGGCTGGTTTGCAGCTCAGGGCAGTTGGAAAGAGCCGCAGATTATTGGTTTGCGTTCCTACCGTGGTCAAGCCAAGCTTCTCTCTCCGTGCTGGAGCCGCTCGAAAACGGGTCGTCTCGGTAGTTCGCGATGAATTTACCGCTTGGAGCGGAGTCAAAACGGAAATCCAACCGCGCGTTCGCCGCCTTTGGAGACCGGCTGGCAAGCGTAGGGGTAAGCGTCTCGCTTGCCCGTGAATGTAGTAGGAGCAAGGGCAAGCGAGACGCTTACCCTGACGTTTTTCAACAGACTGTTACCGCGGTCAATTCCTTTCTCTTCAACACGTTGAGGAACATCATGTCCGAAATCACAATCCCCGCTGTGGGAGCCAAAGCTCCCGAGTTTGACCTCGCCGCATTCCCTGATGGCCGACATAAGCTGATTCAGTACAAGGGGAAGCAAAACGTCGTCCTCTATTTCTACCCGCGTGATGACACACCGGGCTGTACGACGGAAGCCTGCGGATTCCGAGACATGATCGGCGACTTTCAGTCGGCCGAGACCGTCGTGCTGGGAGTCAGCGCCGATTCTGTCCAGTCTCACCAGAAGTTCGCCCAGAAATTCTCGCTCCCGTTCCCGCTGCTGGCGGACGAAAACCATGAATTGGCCGAAAGATACGGAGTGTGGATTGAGAAGAACATGTACGGCAAGACTTCGATGGGAATCCAGCGGTCCACGTTCCTGATCGACAAATCAGGAACCATCGTGGCCGCTTGGCCCAAGGTCAAAGTCGATGGGCACGTCGCCGAGGTCGCCGCGAAGCTGGCGGAACTCGGCTAGTGCCCTGTCCGTTCTTAATTTGGGGATAGCTGAAGTCGTGAGACTTCAGAAAACGCAGAACTCTTAGAACCCGTCCAAAAACAGTGTCGTCTTTCGGTCCGCGAAAGAACGCCCTTTCGCGGAGCGAAAGGCGACAAACAGCGGAGTCATTCTTGGACAGGTTCTTACGAGTTCGGCTACCCCAAAATTAAGACCTGACGGGGCACTAGTTCGACATTGAGCGAACCAACATTAGCCCGAAGCGTAAGCGAGGACTCTCACCCATGACCAAAAATCGTTGTCGAGGGGCTGCGAACATCCTCGCTTACGCTTCGGGTTGGTGTGACGAAGCCAAATTACGCCG
This sequence comes from Schlesneria sp., assembly GCA_043746775.1. GTDB lineage: Bacteria > Planctomycetota > Planctomycetia > Planctomycetales > Planctomycetaceae > Schlesneria. The sequence goes on along the minus strand of JAYTQJ010000067.1, from coordinate 2,253 downwards.
CGCGGCGCGATGGCTCAGCCAACGCGGGGGCGATCGACGAACTCAGCCGAGTCCAATCGTGAGCCGCCAGACTTTGCAAGACGGCGTCGGCGACGATCATCGCCTGAAGTGCTTGTTCGCCATCGACGTGGGGGGAACCATCGTTGCGAACGCAGCCGACGAACTCGATCAATTCCTGCGTGAGTGCATCGGGACTGGAGGCGTCGATCGACGGCGATTCCACCGTGACGAAGTGACCGAAAACATCTTTCTTGAGCCGCTCGATGTCGGCTCCCGGTTGGCGGGCCAAGTCGAGCGGAGCTGGTCCAAACTTCAAGGCGTCAGATGGTGCGAACCGTTTCACTTCGCGCGTGTGCATGTCGCAGGTCACGCATCCGGTGGCCGACCACGCTTGAAGAGATCGAACCGCAGTCGGGCTGATCCGGCTGGCAGTCAGGTCCGCGACGCAGCCGTTTTCAAACCGGAGCCGGGCCTGCGCGACATCTTCATGTCCGCCCATGACCGTCGTACCGAATGCTTCGACGCTGCGGAGCGCACTGCGGACGAGCGACAGGACGAGGTCGATGTCGTGGATCATCAGATCGTGAACGACACCGATGTCGGTCGAGCGGAACGTGTAGCCGCTGGTTCGCTCGGCACGGATGTACTTGGGTTCGACGATCAGCGGCGCGGCGGCTTGGAAGGCCGGGTTGAATCGCTCGATGTGTCCGACCTGGAGCAGTGTCCCTTGCCGCGAGGCCAGCGTGACGAGTTCTCGCGCGTGAGTGACGTTGGCGGCCAGAGGCTTCTCGACCAGCACGGGGATGCCCGCCTCCAAAAACGCTCCCGCCACTGCGCGATGTGCCACCGTGGGAACAACGACCGACACCGCATCGACCACGTCACGGCTCAGCAGTTCGCGGTAATCGGCAACCCAGCGCGTGCGGCATTTGGCCGCAATGTCTTGGCCTTGTTCCGCCCGACTGTCCGCCACGGCGACCAGATCGACATCGGGCAGCTCACTCAGAATCCGCGCGTGATGTCGTCCGAGAGCACCGACACCGACAACCGCTAATCGCAACCGAGACATGATGTGAGTCTTGAAAGAGGAAGTGGGCAGTGAAGAATGGAAGCGGGGCATCGCTCTGTGACAGCGGTCTTGAGAAAACGGGTCTCTGGCTTCTGACCCCTGCCTGCTGATCCCTGCCCCCTGCTTTGCCTGTCTTACGCCGCGCGGCGTTCGGACTCGGCCGCGGGCTGATTGCGGTATGCCTCGCGGCCGCGACCGTTCTTGCCCTTCTGTGTCCACTCGACAAAGTTGAGCAGCGTCATCAGTTCGAGAGGCATCACGCCTTCGGACTTCTCGACGAGGATTGAGCGGGCTTCTTCGACCTTCTTGTGTTCGCGGTACATCAGCTTGAAGGCTTGACGCACGAGCGAGATCGCGGAATCCGAGATGCCTCGTCGGCGCATGCCGACCACGTTGATCGTGGCGATCTCGGGATCATCCGCGCTGATCGACATCATGTACGGCGGCACGTCCTGCACAACACGGCACATCCCGCCCACGAACGAGCCGGTCCCCAGCGTGCAGAAGTGACTGATGGCCGAGTTGCCCGAGACGATGGCGTAGTCGTGAACGTGAACGTGTCCCGCCAGTAGCACGCCGTTCGTCAGGATCGTGTTGTTGAAGACGTGACAGTTGTGAGCGACGTGCGCGTTCGACATCAGGAAGTTGCGGTTGCCGATCCGCGTGATGCCATCTTCCTTGTCGGCACCGCGATTCACGGTCACACCCTCGCGGAAGAGGTTGTCGTCGCCGATCTCGACCTTCGTCGGCCCGCCCGCGTAGCAAAAGTCTTGTGGCTCCGCTCCGATGACCGAGCCGGGGAAAAAACGGTTTCGCTCGCCGATCATCGTGTGTCCGGTGAGGGTCACGTTGTTGTCGAGCTTGCAGCCGTTGCCAAGGACCACGTTCGGACCAATGACGCAGAACGGGCCGATGTCGATGTCGTCGCCCAGTTGAGCCTGCGAGTCGATGTGAGCGAGGGGCGAGATGTGGTTGGCCATGAGTCTGTCCTTCCGAAGTCTTGTTCTTCAAGGATGGCGTTACCGACAGAAGTGGTGAGCCGGGTGGCGTAAGCCCCGGACTCTTGCGTTCGCAGTTAGGAGTCCGGGGGCTTACGCCCAATGGCACTCACTTTGGGGTGTAGCTGAAGTCGTAAGACTTCAGACGATCATCAAAGCCGGCTGAATTCTCACGAATTCAGCTAC
>JAYTQJ010000066.1:0-12613 GCA_043746775.1 Schlesneria sp. | reverse complement strand
CGGGTTTCTCATTGGGAATCAAGAACCCGCAGCCTTACGGCACGCGGCTCGCCTGCGTCTGTCGGATACGTCGTTCAAGCTGGATGCCAATCATGACTCTCTCGCTGAAGTGGTTCTTCGTTGCCGTGCTGGCTGTCGCCGTGAGCGATCGCGGTCGGTTGAGTTGGGCGGCTGATGAGGCGGCGAAGACCGCGAAGGCCGTGGTGGGCGCGGGCGTCTTTGAGCTGACCAACGTGTGGGACATTCATCTCATGTTCACAGCCAAAGAGTACGAAGGGATGCAGGCGTCGGGGCGCGGCGGGTTCCCTGGATTCGGGCCACCGCCACCTCCTGCGGCGAATCCCGAGGGGCGCGAGTTGCATCGCAACCGCTTTGGTGTCGATTTGCCGTGGGCTTCCGGCGCGGTGAAGATCGGCGACGAGACGTTTGAGAACGTGGCCATCCGCTACAAGGGGAACGGCACGTTCATGGATGCGTCGCGGACGATCAAGAAGTCGATCAAGGTCGATCTCGATCGGCTCGGTGGAACGAAGACGTTTCGCGGAATGAAGACGCTCAACATTCATTGCGGCGTGGCCGACCCGTCGAAATGCCGCGAGTCATTGTCGTACCGGCTCTATCGCGCGGCTGGCGTTCCCGCGCCGAAGACCGCGCTGGCCGAAGTGCGACTCACGGTCCCCGGCAAGTTTGAGAACGAATTACTCGGCGTCTACACGTTGATCGAGGACATCAACAAGCCGTTCTTACGCGAGATGTTTGGAACCGACAAAGGGCTGCTCATGAAGCCCGAGGGAGTGCGCGACATCGAATATCGCGGTGAGGAATGGGGGCCTTATCACGGGGCATTCATTCCAGCAAAGCGCGACGCCAAGCCCGACGAGGCTAGGCGAGTGATTGACCTCGCGCGGCTGATTCATCAGGGAGACGACGAACACTTCCGGAACGAGATCGAATCGTATCTGGACATCGACGCCTACCTGCGGTTTCTCGCGGTGACGGGTTTCATCGTGAACCCCGACAGCTTTTTCGCACTCGGTCACAACTACTATCTTTATCTCCACCCAGAGACGAAGAAATTTCACTTCATCCCGTGGGATGTCGATCGGGCGCTGGCCAATCTCCCGATCTTCGGGTCCACCGATCAGCAGATGGACCTCAGCATCGTGCATCCGTATTCGGGGTCACACAAGCTGACCGAGCGACTGCTGGCGATCCCCGCGATGAACGAGAAGTACCAGTCGCTGTTGCGCGAGTTGGCGGGTGGCGTCTTCTCGAAAGAGAATCTGTTGAACGAAGTCTCGGTGTTGAATGAGGCGACTCGCGAACTGATCGCCCGCGATACGCAAGCTGCGGTCGCTCGCAAGGAAACGGCGGGGCCAAGCTTCGGTCCACCGATGGTCAACATGAAGCCGCCGAGCCTCGTCACGTTCGTTGAGAAACGCACGGCGTCAGTCGATGCGCAGTTGAACGGACGATCGAAGGGCCACATCCCAGCGGGCTTTGGTCCCGGCAATTTCAAGCCAGGTGACATGCTTGCGGGGCCGGTGCTCGACAAACTGGATGCCGACAAAGACGAAAAGCTCTCGCGGGACGAGTGGCTCGTCGCTGCGACCAAGCTCCTGACCGACAGTGACCCCGACGCGAAGGGCTGGGCGGACGAGAAGTCGCTGGCCAAAACGCTGAATGCGATGTTCCCTCAACCACCAGCAGGACCGGGACCATTCGGCGGTCCACCCGGCGGAGGCGCAGCGCCGCCCGCCGGTCCACCGCGTGAAGGCCAACCATCGGGCGGCCCGCCGAATGGTGGGCCTCGTCCCGGAGGACCGGGCGGCCCACCGGGGGGAGGCTTCAATCCCGAGATGTTCCGTCCCGGCACCATGCTTGCCGGAGCCATCGTTCGTCGCGCGGACGCGAATAAGAATGGGCAGCTCTCAAAAGACGAACTCGTCGGCACAGCGGAGAAACTCTTCGACGCTCAAGACACGTCCATGTCGGGCCAACTCGACAGAGCCAAAGTCGGCGAGATGTTCAACCAACTCGCCCCGCCTCCGCCCGCCTTCGGTCCACCCGGCGGAGGCCCGCCTCCACCCAATCGTCCACAGTGAGGGGCGGTGAGCGCAGGGCCACCGCCCGTTTCAAACTGGGGTACCACGGTCACGGAGCTTCGACGTGGCCGTGAGCCGGGAAAACGGCCATCACATTCTCACACGGCCACGTCGAAGCTCCGTGACTGTGGCACCCGCCCTCATTTTCAACGAGTCGATGGCCCAGGGGTGCAGTCGCTAATTGGTGGTAGCCCTGTCGCTCCGCGACAGGAAGCGAGAACACACGAGTGGCGTTTGCCGTTGATTCGAGGTGACTCGTCAGATCAACGCCCTCTGCTGATCGCGCTTCCTGTCGCGGAGCGGCAGGGCTACCTTCTCAAGGACGCCTGTTCCACAGCGTGTCCTTGGGGGACCACCAATTGACGACTGCACCCATGGCCCGGAACAGGTCAGCCGTCGTTGATTGAGTCGAGAGGGCCGGGCAGTACAATCCCGCCCGTTCTCGAATCTCGCTGAATCTCTTTGCGGAAAGGATGCCCGTCATGGCAGATGCCGCTGCTCCTGTTGATACCACCGTTTCTGAGCTTACAACGACAACAAAGCCGTTCGCTCACCTGCACTGTCACACGCACTACAGTTTGCTGGATGGAGCGAACCGGATTGATCAGGTGGTGAAGAAGATCAAGGGGGCGGGGATGAATGCCCTCGCCATCACCGATCACGGCAATTTGTACGGGGCACTTGAGTTCTACAACGAGTGTCGCGGCGCGAGCGTCAATCCGGTGCTGGGGCTGGAGGCGTACATCGCACCGGGGTCGCGGTTCGACAAGGCGGGGGCGACGCGCGTCAAAGAGGCCAGCTATCACCTGACGCTGCTCGCGATGAACCGCGTCGGGTTTCAGAACCTCGTCAAGCTGTCATCGGCCTCGTTTCTGGAGGGCTTTTATTACAAGCCACGCATCGACAAGGAACTGCTGGAAGCACACAGCGAGGGGATCATCCTGCTGTCCGGCTGCGCGGCGGGCGAACTGTCGCAGATGCTGCTGCAGGGGAAGATGGACGAGGCCGAGAAGCTGGCCGCGTGGTACAGCCGTGTGTTTGGCGACCGGCTCTATATGGAGATTCAAAACGCGGGCTTCGCGATTCAGAAGCAGTGCATGGACATGACGGTCGATCTCGCGAACCGGATGGGCTTGCCGCTCGTCGCGACGAACGATGCGCACTATCTCAACCAGTCCGACGCCGCGATGCACGATGTGCTGCTGTGCGTGAACACGAAGGTCGAGCGATCCGACACCAAGCGGATGAAGATGGACACCGACCAGCTCTTCGTCCGCACCCCCGAAGAAATGTATGCCGTCTTCCCCGGCTTCGAGGACGCCGTCGCGCGGTCGCAAGAGATCGCCAACCGCGTCGATATTCAGCTCGATCTGAAGTCGCGGCATTACCCGGTCTTCAAGCCGCCCGAGGGCAAGAAGGACATCGACTACCTGCGCGAACTGTGTGAGGACGGGATGGTCTACCGCTACGGAGCGGACAACATCACGGACGTGCATCGAGCGCGGATGAAGTACGAGTTGGGCGTCATCGAGCAGATGGGCTACGCCAGCTACTTCCTGATCGTGTGGGACTTCGTGCGGTTTGCCGTCGAGAAGGGCATTCCGTGCAGCGCGAGAGGTTCGGCGTGCGGTGCCATCGTCGCGTATGTGCTGCGGCTCAGTCACGTCTGTCCGCTCGAATACGACCTGCTGTTTGAACGGTTTCTCGACCCGAGCCGGACCGAGCCGCCCGATATCGACATCGACTTCTGCCGCGATCGCCGTCAAATGGTGATCGACTACACCAAGCAAAAGTACGGTTCGGCGAACGTCTCGCAGATCGGGACGTTCGGCACGCTGAAGGCCAAGGCGGCGATCCGCGATGTCGCACGCGCCCTCTCCGTCTCGCCAAAAGATGTCGATGTCATCGCGAAGATGGTCCCCGAGACGCTGAACATCACGCTCGATGAGGCGATCAAGGAGAGCGCGGAACTCAAGGCGCTCTACGAGTCCGATCCGAAGATCAAAGAGATTCTCGATCTGGCCAAACAGATCGAGGGCTTAGCTCGCAGTGCGGGGACACACGCGGCGGGCGTCGTGGTGTCGGACGAGCCGATCTCGCAGTACATCCCGCTGCAAACGATCACCGGCAAGACGGACGTCATCACGCAATGGGAAGGCCCGACGGTCGAAAAAGCCGGGCTGCTGAAGATGGACTTTCTGGGCCTCCGCAACCTGACGATCCTCGACAAGACGGTCAAGAACGTCAAAAAGCATCGCGGGATCGAGATCGATCCCGCCGACTTGATTAAGGGTGAGAAGCTCAAGGACAAGGCCACGTTCGCACTGCTGCAGCGCGGTGAGACCAAAGGGATCTTCCAGCTTGAGTCGGGCGGGATGCGCGACCTGCTCACGAAGATGAAGCCCGACAAGTTTGCCGACATCGTCGCCACGTCGGCCTTGTACCGACCCGGCCCGCTGGAAGGCGGCATGGTCATGACCTACGTGGACGTGAAAAACGGCCGCGAAAAACTGCCGAGCGTCCATCCGATCGTCGATTCGATTCTGAACGAGACCTACGGCGTGATGGTCTACCAAGAACAGGTCATGCGGATTCTGAACCGTCTCGGCGGCATCGAGCTGCCGCAGTCGTACCAGTGCATCAAGGCGATCAGCAAGAAAAAACTGGAGACGATCGCCAAGTACCGCGAACAGTTCATGAAGGGTTCGCAGGAGAACAACTACGCCGCCGACAAGGCCGCCACACTCTTCGGCATGATCGAGAAGTTCGCGGGCTACGGCTTCAATAAAAGTCACAGCGCCGCTTATGGAGCGTTGGCGTATCAGACGGCGTACTTCAAGGCGCACTATCCCGCCGAGTTCATGGCCGCCCTGCTGTCCTGTGAATTGGGTGAGACCGACAAGCTGGTCGAGCACGTCGATGATTGCCGCCGGATGGGGATCGAAATCCTCCCGCCGAACGTGAACATCGGGGATGTCGAGTTCTCGGTCCACGGCGACAAGTTGGCGTTCGGCCTCGGCGCGATCAAAGGCGTTGGCGAGGGAGCGGTCGGGGCCATCGTGGCCGAGCGTGCCGCGAACGGGCCGTTCAAGAGTATTTTTGATCTGGCGGAACGCTGCGACCCGAAACATGTGACGAAGGGGATCCTCGAACTGCTCATCAAGGCGGGGGCCTGCGACTGCCTCGGCGGCAAGCGAGCGGCGATGTTTGCCGTCACCGAGCGCGCCGTTCAGTCGGCCTCGAACGTGGCTCGCGACAAGCAGCGTGGCCAGAAGAACCTCTTCGGCGGTGATGACGACGACGAAACACCAGCGACCGCCACCTCAGCCGCGTCTCCTGCGAACCTGCCCGATGTCCCCGAGTGGTCGCAGCGCGAAATGCTGGCGTTCGAGAAAGAGGCTCTCGGCTTCTTCCTCACCTCGCACCCGCTTTCGGAAATGGCCGACACAATCAAGCAGTTCACCACACACGAGAACAAGCAGCTCGTCGAGATGAACGATGGCGATCAAGTGATCCTCGGCGGCATGGTCTCGGCCATCAAAAAGGCTCAGACAAAGAAGCCGTCGCGCAATGGCCACTCGAAGTACGTGAACTTCGACTTTGAAGACCCGACGGGCGTCGTCCGCTGCATCATGTGGCCCGAAGAATTCTCACGACTCGGTGAGAAAGTCGAACCGGAACAAATCCGTTTCGTTCGTGGCAAACTCGACAAACGCAACCGCGAACCGAACGTCATCGTGGACGCGATGTGGTCGCTGGAAGAAGTCGAAAAGGAGTTCACGAAGCAGGTCTGGATCAAGTTCCAAAAGGGCCTGCACGGAAACGCCGTCATCGAACGCGTCCGCGACATCCTCCAAAAGAACCCGGGCAAAGCCGATGTCGTGCTGATCGTCGATTCCACCGAAGACGATGCGCGACTGAGATACGTCGCTCACAAACCGCTCGAACAAAAGCTGGCCGTCAACGCCAACCTCCGCAAAGAACTGACCGATGCCCTCGGTGACGGGCACGTCCGGTACGTGGCGGACCTCAAACGCAGCAGCGCCGGATCGGGGCAGAGCGTGGGCCGGTGAGGACCGGCGCAGGAATAACTGTCGCATGTAGCCGAACTCGTGAGAGTTCGGTCCGAAGTCTCACGACTTCGGCTACGGCAGTTATTGATTCGCTGGCCCTAACGATCCGGTTTCGATTTTCAACGGCCCTCCCTACAATCGGCCGCACTATGGCAGGCAATTCATTTGGACAGGCGTTTCGAATCACGACGGCGGGCGAGAGTCACGGGCCGGCGAATGTGGTCATCATTGATGGCGTTCCGTCCGGGATCGCACTCAGCGTGGAAGACTTGCTCGTCGATCTGAATCGGCGGAGGCCGGGGCAGAGTCACATCGTCACGCAGCGCGATGAATCGGACACGCCCGAGATTCTCTCCGGCCTGTTCGAGGGCCGCACGACCGGAACGAGTCTCGCAATACTGATTCGTAATCAGGACCAGCGCAGCAAGGACTACGGCAACATCAAGGACCTGTACCGGCCGGGTCATGCCGACTTCAGCTTCGATGCGAAGTACGGCTTCCGCGACTATCGCGGCGGAGGCAGGTCGAGTGCTCGCGAGACCACGGTTCGCGTGGCGGCGGGAGTTGTCGCGAAGAAGATTCTGGAGCAAGCGTTCGGCGGGCGCGTCGTCGGTTACGTGACTCAAGTCGGCGACATCAAGGCGAGCATCGCCGATCCCGCCGCGATCACGCTGCAACAGGTCGAGACACTGCCGAGCGGCGAACCGAACATCGTCCGCTGCCCCGATGTGGCTGCGGCCGCGAAGATGATCGAGCTGATCGAACAGGTTCGCAAAGAGGGAGACTCGATCGGCGGAGCGGCCGAGATCGTCGCGACGAACATTCCTGCGGGACTCGGCGAACCGGTGTTCGACAAGATCAAGGCGGACCTCGCGAAGGCACTCTTCTCGCTCCCCGCAGTCCTCGGTGTTGAGTACGGGATCGGATTCGGCTGCGTGACGATGCGCGGGAGCGAACACAACGATCATTTCGTTCCGGATGCCGCTCACCCGCGCGATGGCCATGCCGGAATCACGACCGACACCAACCGACACGGCGGCATGTTGGGCGGCATCACCACCGGTCTGCCGATCATCCTGCGAGCCGCCGTCAAACCGACGAGCAGCCTGCCGATCGAACAACCGACCGTGACGAGTCTCGGTGAACCCGCCACCATCAAAACCAAAGGCCGCCACGACCCATGTCTGCTCCCGAGATTCATTCCAATGGCCGAAGCGATGGTCGCCATCGTGCTGGCCGATCACTGGTTGCGCTGGCAGGGGCAGCAGGCTCGTTAGTTCGGCCAAAGTAGCCATCATCGCTCCGCGTGATGAGCCTTCTATAAGTTAGCGTCTGATCGCAAAAGGCTCATCACGCGGAGCGATGATGGCTACTTTAAGACCGAGGCACGAAGACGGAAAACAGAGATGGCTTGGCACCAGCACCGACTGACATTGCCCGCGTATCGGCGGGGTTTTCACATCATCACGCGGCAGGTGGTCGAGGCACTTCCTGAACTCGCCTCGATCCGCGTCGGGCTGCTGCACGTCTTCATCCAGCACACGTCGGCGTCGGTCTCGATCAACGAGAACGCGGACCCCGATGTCCCGCGCGACTTAGAGTCGTCGTTCAACGCGATCGCTCCCGAAGACTTCCCCTACGTCCACACCTGCGAGGGACCGGACGACATGCCCGCCCATGTGAAGTCAGCCCTACTCGGCAACTCGGTCACGATCCCCGTTTCCCACGGACGGCTTTGCCTCGGGACATGGCAGGGAATCTATCTCTGCGAACACCGCAACCACGGCGGCCAACGCTCGCTAGTGCTGACGCTGCAAGGCGACGATTGATTTGGAATCAATCGTTCTCAACTGAATCCACTTCGTACTACTCTTGGAGAGTCTCGTTCTATGCCCGCACTCACATTCCCGCTGACTTGGGATCTCGTTTCACTTTCTCCAGCGCCGACGACGGCTGGCTTTCGCGAGGAGCTTGATCGGTTCAAGGCGAAGTTGGCGCAGTTCGCGGCCTCGACGAATGCTCTGCCGGGCGTGGACGGTCAGGGTGAGAACATTTCACGCTGGGTGGCATTGATCTCCGAGTACGAGCGGCTCGATGCTCAGGCGACGGACCTCAAGGCACTTGTCGAGTGCTATATGGCCGCCGATGCCGAATGTAAGGCGTACCACCAGTTGCAGGCCGAACTCAGCACGGTGACGCCGTATCGCGAGCAGATCGCGACGAACATCGAGTTCGCGTTGAAAGAGGCGACCGATGCCGACTTTGCCGCGCTGCTCGCGGCCTCTCCGGAACTCAAACGGAACGAGTACTTCCTCGTCACGCGCCGGAAGAACGCGGCGTTGCGATTGCCCAAGTCGCAGGAATTGCTCGCAGCCGACTTGGCGGTCGATGGCATCCACGCTTGGGGGCGGCTGTTTGATCGGTTGTCAGGGGCGCTCAAAATCCAAGTGCAAGAGCAGGGAAAGATCGTCTCACGCTCGCCCGGTCAGGTGCAGTTCGATTCTCCGCAACGCACGGTGCGCGAGAACAATTTCCTCGCCGCCGATGGCGCATGGGCGTCGATCGCCGACTCGTGTGCCGAGGCGATCAATCACATCGCCGGAACACGACTCACCACGTACAGACACGTCGGACTGAGCGATCATCTCGAAGCCCCGCTGCGCCATAACCGGATGACGCGCGAGACGCTCGATGCGATGTGGTCCACGATCACCGCAGGCAAAGGCGTGTTGAAAGACTACTTCGCAGCGAAGGCCAAGTTGCTGGGAGTCGATCGGCTGGCGTGGTTCGACCTGACGGCACCGCTGCCGCAAATGCCGGGAGCGACCGCGTCGGATGAGATCACCTATCCAGACGCTTGCTCGCAAATCATCGACGCCTTTCACGCCTTCAGTCCCGACTTCGGTGACTTCGCGAAGATGGCTCTGACGCGGGGCTGGATCGAAGCTGAGAACCGCCCCGGCAAACATCAGGGTGGCTTCTGCACCGGCTTTCCGACGGCGAAGCAGTCGCGCATCTTCATGACCTACACGAACAGCGCCGACAGCATGAGTACGCTCGCGCACGAACTCGGTCACGCCTATCACTCGTGGGTGCTGCGCGACCAGCCGGTCTTCTTGCAGGACTACCCAATGAATCTTGCCGAGACCGCCTCGACCTTCGCCGAAGCCGTGTTGGGCGAGCGGCGTCTGAAACAAGCCCGCTCCGATTATGAGCGGCTTCAAATGCTCGATGGCATGTTGGGCGATGCGGTCGCGTTTCTGATGAACATCCACGCCCGCTTCATCTTTGAAGACAACTTCCACAAGCAACGCGCCAAGGGAGAACTGACCGCCGACCAGCTCAACGCCCTGATGGAGGCGGCTCAGAAAACGGCGTATCTCGACGCGCTGGCCGACGGCGGCTGGAACCCGCGCTTCTGGACCTCGAAGCTCCATTTCTACATCACCGGTCTGCCGTTCTATAACTTCCCGTACACGTTCGGGTACCTGCTCTCGATGGGCGTGTATGCGGTGGGACAAGACGCTGGTGGGGAGTTCTCCGAAACGTACCGCAAGCTCCTCATCGCCACCGGCTGCAAGGATGCCGAAGATGCGGTGAAGTCCACGCTCGGCTTCGATCTCTCCAAGCCCGACTTCTGGGTGAAGAGCCTCCGCATCGTCTCCGACCGCGTCCGGCAGTACGTCGCACTGACGGACTCAATTCTGGGAAAGACCCGTTCGCTCTGATCGAACGATGGCGTTGCTGATTCCGAGAACGCATTCAATCCCTGAGCTTGCGCTCAGGAGGGCGATGTACACGCATCGTTCTGCGGGACCGGTTGAAGTGTCCACTCATTGTCCCTGGCTCATCATTCTTCGTAGAGCCGCACGCGCACCTTGCCGTCTTGGGTGATGCACGCGCGGTAGAGGCCCTCGGAGTTGTAGGCGGTTGCGAACCGGCCGGTCTTGTCGAGGACGATGGCTGCCCCTTCTCCGCCCGCATCTTTGAGCTGGCGGTTGATGACATCGTGCGAGGCGTCTTGGGCTGACGAGCCTTTGTACTTCATCTGCGCGACGATCTCGTGCGAGACCGCGTAGCGGATAAAGAACTCGCCGTGACCGGTGCAGGAGATCGCGGCGGCTTCGTTGTCGGCGTAGGTTCCCGCGCCGATGATCGGTGAGTCACCCACGCGGCCGAAACTTTTATTGGTCATCCCGCCAGTGGACGTTCCGGCCGCGAGGTTTCCCGCCGCATCGAGCGCCACCGCGCCGACGGTCCCGTACTCGGACTTCTTCGCGGGGGGCAAGTTCTCGACCGGCAGTGCGCCGCGTTTGTTCTTCAGTTCCACTTCCTGCTTCCAAATGGCCTGGATCGCCTTCCAGCGATGCTCGGTCCAGAAGTAGGAGGGATCGACGATGTCCAAGCCCTGCTGCGTGGCGAAGATTTCCGCGCCGCGTCCGACCAGCATCACATGCTTCGATTTCTCCATCACGGAGCGGGCGCCCGTGATCGGATTCTTGATGATCGTGACCCCCGCCATCGAACCGGCTTTTTTCGTTTTGCCGTCCATGATTGAGGCATCCAGTTCGTTGCGGCCTTCGTGAGTGAAGACGGCTCCCTTGCCCGCATTGAGCAGCGGCGAATCCTCCATCACGCGAATGGCTGTTTCGACGGCATCCAAACTGGAGCCGCCACTTTTGAGCTTCGCGTGTCCCGTTTGCAGAGCCTCGGTCAGAACCGCTCGCACCTGCTTGTCGAGGTCCGGCGTCATGTCCACTTTGTCTACTCCGATCCCGCCATGAATGCCCAGCACCACGTTCGAGACCACATCATCGGCGGCCGGAATTAAGTTCGTCATCGTGAAAAATACCATCCCTGAAACAAGTAAAATTCGAGTCATGACGGGTTCCGCAAAGTGAGAGGACGAGTCCGAAGAATGGAGAGCGAGGAGGCGTCAGGGGCGGTGCATTGACTACGTCCGAGAATAACAGTCGGGTGCGTGGCACCGTTTTCAGAATGCACCCTGAGTTGCAGGATCGGCACACTACTCCGTCGTGCTACGACTGTTCGCTCTGCAATCTTTCTGCCGCTCTCTTTCTGTCTCCTTCTTCCTGCAAAGCCTGAGACGGGGAGACAGAAAGAGAGCGGCAGAAAGATAAGTACAGTGAAGCCCGAGCGAATCCTCGGACGTGGTCGTTGTGCCACCTCATGACTTGGTGGTGAGGTTCAAAACGGAACGTCGCTGTCCGGGTCGAAGTCGCCCGGCGTGTCGCCGTTGGTGGAGTCATTCCGGGATTTGCGTTCGGCATATCGGCGCTCGAACTCGGCGTCGCACTCCGCACAGTACGAACTCGTGTCGAAGTTCTGCGTCATGTCCGAGCGAGGAAGTTCGGGGTGAGTTTCCTCGTTACGCAGAATGTCGTTGACGAGCAGTTCGTAGGCTGTCCGAGGCGTGAAGTGTTCGCACATGTGCAGCGCGACGTTGTGCAGAGCCAGTTCCATCAGGATGGAATTCAGCGCCAGAGCCACCTGTTCGTCATTGAGTGATTCGGGCGGCGGAACCTTCAGTGGCGGATCGAACAGCGTGCAGAGTGGCACGTCCTGAGAATGGTCTTCGAGCGCGTCCAATCTCTCCCACAAAGCGAGCGTGTCGGGATCGGGACCGTCGCTCCACGGCTGGTCGGAAGACGATGTTTCGAGGCTGGCTTCGAGGTCTTTGGGGAAGAGGCCGTAGGGATCGTCGTCCAACTCGTCAGGCATTTCCTCGAAAGCGAGGGTTGTGCCATCTTCAGAGTCGCCATCGAATTCATTCGCTTCGTCTTCAGGCCACGGCACATCGTCCGAGAATTCCAGATCGAGGTCCTCGTCCAAGCCGTCTTCGTCCAGACGGGTCTCGTCACCGCCGGACTGTTCGGACGCAAAGAACCCCAACGTTGTCGGGCCATTCTCATCGGGATCAATCTCAATCAGCGGATCGACCAGCTCGATCACGACGCGGCCATTCTGGCCGTACCACTCAAGGCATAGCATCCGCCTCCATTCCGTCGGCGGCTGTTCGTCGAGTTGGCTGCGGAGAAGGAACTCGTCGATCGAACAGTCGAAAGCGCGGACCTGCTTTGCGGCGGTCATCTCGCCGGGCACGCCGATCTGCATCCACGCGATGCGGCGTTCGTCGATCTCTTCCTCGGTCAACGTTCCCTGTTCGACCATCGGGTTCGGACGGGCTTCAAACCGCAGATGATGTCCGGCCAGATCGGGCAGGCAGTTGCCCGTCAGTTGGAACATGATTGGCCGGTCGCAGTCGCGCAGCCAGATGTACCCGTGAACCGAGTTGCGGCTCGTATTGAAGAGTTCCCCCGCCAACACGTATTCGGCCAGTCGCAGTGCCATGTTGAGGCATCCTGATTGATGTCTGAGTCCGGTAAGGCACGCGGAAAGAGTTGTCCGCCCCAC
>JAYTQJ010000065.1:0-2463 GCA_043746775.1 Schlesneria sp. | reverse complement strand
GTTCTTCGGAGTCGCCGGGCTGAAAACAAACAAATTGAGCTTCGTGTCTCCGACGGTTTTGTAGGTCTCGACGCGACACCCCGACATCTGCGGCGGATACGCCCGACCCGCACGGGCCTTGGCAGTCTCTTGAGCATCCGCCGTCGTCAGCCCAACGGCAAGCAGCACGGTGATCAGCGCGAATGATCTCATAGTTCATAGCCAAAGTTGAGGACGTGGTGCGACTAAAGTTTTTCATGAGTTGAACGACTGCTTCACAACCTGCATCGTTTCGCGTTGCCGTTGTTCGACGAAGGCTCGTGCCTTGGCGGCCTTCGCGCGGGCGGCATCGAGATCTTTCGCGAGGGCCAGCACGGTTTCAGGAAGGCGTCGGCAGTCCTCGTCTTTGTCGAAGTCGAACAGCCAATCGCCGAGGCCGATGTCACGCCACATGAGGCCCTTCGATGTTTGCTCGGACCAGCGGCAGACGATGGCCGGGATGCCGTTGCCGATGCACATGATGGGAGAGTGCATCTCATTGCCGAACAGGCCCGCGCTGCGAACGTAGGTCGAAAGCGCCTCGCCAGTGAGCCAATAGTCGGGACGCCAGACGGCTCGCGGTTTCACGTCGGCGGGGAGCGGGTCGTAGAGCAACTCCTTGCCGACGGCCATCTGCGTCTGATCTTCGGGGCAGATGAGCACCTTGAGTTTCGTCTGTCGCAGCACCTCGATGATCGCCTGCCGATGAGGCGCGTGATCGTGTTCCTTCAGCGACTCGTTGCGAGCGTGCTTCTTCTCATCGAACGGAGCGTTCTTGCTGGGGATCGTCCAGTACGGCGTGAACCGCAGACGCGGAATACAGCAGAGGAATTGTCCGTCTTCCAGACCGTTCGCTTTGAGGAATGCTGTCGCTTTCGCATCGTCACGCAGGTCCGTGCCGAACGCGCCGTCCGGGCCGAATTCCATGACCGGGCATATGCAGCCGCGCTTCTTCGCCAGTTCGAGCGAGACCGAATCGCGGAAGTAGGCGAACTTCGCGCCGCTCAACACCGCGATGGTTTGTTCGATGATTTTATCTGGCGCGGGTGACGTGGCGGTCGAACCTTGCAGCGGCAGCGTGATTCCATAAACGCCGTAGGGCTTGCCGGTCTCTTTGCTCCAGCGAATGACATCCTTCTCCGCGACGAGCGACGGCCCCGATCCATGCAACAAAAAATCGCACTCCGCGAACGTCGCCTTGAGTGCCTCGGCCCCTTTGACGATGCTCAGCTTCGGGAACCGCGCGAGCAACATCTCCTCGACGCCGTTGTCCACTTTGCTCGGCCAGAGCCGCACTTCGACGTCGGGCAGGTGCTGTTCAAGAATCGCCAGCACACCCGGCGTGTGCGCGATGTCGCCGATGTTGACCGTCTGCCACGACGACCGCAGCAGCAACCGCATTGGCCGCTGATGGTCGCCGCCTCGCGCGATCGCGGCGCGGGAAGCCGCCAACGCGACACACACACTCCGGAGAAACTGGCGTCTGTTGTTCATGGCCACAGCATCGTGATTTCAACGTCCCCATTCAATCCACCGCGTCGATGAGCCGCGTGATGCGTGCCACTTGTCCCCACGAGAAGGCCGTCAGTCCCTATCAGATTCGTCTTTCATCAATCGGCATCGGCCGACTACACGGACCACGAGCACCGTTCCTGCTGTCGATCCAATGTATTGCTCTCAGCCCACCTGATCCGCCGTTTGTCGAGCCAAACTCCCGCCGACTCAGCCTACTGCCTATGCTGTGTGGTGTCTGAGCATCACTCAAGGAACGGCATGGCTACTCTGACCACATCAGTCGTTGATCACAATTCCGTCGGTTGGCGGTTCGACAACACCTATTCACGGCTGCCGGATGTTCTTTTCGCGCCAGCTCGGCCCGCAACGGTGCGGGAGCCTCGGGTGTCGATTCTGAATCTCCGGCTGGCGAGCCAACTGGGCCTTAATCTCAGCATGCTCTCACCGGAAGCGGCGGCGAATCTCTTCGCAGGTCAAGTCTTGCCGGAAGGGTGCCAACCGATCGCACAGGCGTATGCCGGACACCAGTACGGCAACTTCACGATGCTCGGCGACGGCCGGGCCATTCTCTTGGGGGAACATCGGGAGCCATCCGGTCGGCTCGTCGATATTCAATTCAAAGGCGCAGGCCAGACACGCTTCTCGCGTCGCGGTGATGGCTGCGCGGCCTTGGGACCGATGTTGCGCGAGTACGTCATGAGCGAAGCCATGGCGGCCCTCGGCATCCCCACCACGCGCAGTCTGGCGGTCGTCACGACCGGCGAGTCCGTCTACCGACCTTCCGCCTTGCGCGGAGCAATTCTGACCCGCGTCGCCGCCAGTCACATTCGAGTTGGAACTTTTGAATACCTGGCGGCCCGTCAAGACTTCGAGAACCTGAGGGTGTTGGCCGACTACACGATCGGGCGTCACTATCCCGAGCTGATCGAC
>JAYTQJ010000064.1:0-5400 GCA_043746775.1 Schlesneria sp. | reverse complement strand
CGAGTGACGAGTGACGAGTGACGAGTGACGAGTGACGAGTGACGAGTGACGAGTGACGAGTGACGAGTGACGAGTGACGAGTGACGAGTGACGGGGATTGGGTGTTGTGCGGGAGTGAGGTGGATGATGGTGCGCGGGTTGTTTTTGAATGGGGTGTGGGTGGCCGTGGTGATGGCGGGAGCGGCGAGTGGCTTGTCCGTTGAGCCAGTCGTTGCGGGGGAGTTGCTCCATCCGACTCGTCGCGTGCTGCCGAATGTGCCGCCGATTGATGAGTTGGAAATCCTCGACCCGCGAGTCGATCCGGAGGGGAAGCCGCGTGCGCAGATTTTCATGGGGGCGAATGGCCTCGACCAGATCGAGACTCCGCCGACGGTGATCGTGCATCGCTACTACTACACGGGAGATCGCGACTTTCAGGGGCCGATGATGCAGGGCGGCCCGACACTCATCACGGCGAACGATCCGGCGACGGGCGAGCAGACGCAGATCGAAGCGTTGTTGCCGCCGGGGGCACCGCGGATCACGTATCGTTCGGACCGGATCGTCTACGACTACCGCGACCGTGCGATTACGGTACGGTTTGGTCGTCCGGGGCCGCTTGGGTTGGGACGAGCCGCCAAGCCAACGATTCTCGTGACTCATCGCTCTCCAGCGAAGCAGGGTGCGGCGCGTCAGGCCGAACAGCGGAGCGAGCATCGCCGCGAGTGGTGGAGTCGTACGGGGATCGCGTCGGCTTCCGAGGAAGTCGCTTCGACCTCGAAGAACCTCGCCAACAACACTGCCGACGCGATCCATACTGTGGGCGATGCGGCAGCGGCACCGATCAAGGCCGTGTGGCGAGCGACGCCACTGAGCAGCTTGACTTCCAGCCAGGAACGTCAGCCCGAGTTCAGTAGCTCGATCAACCGGTGATGGCGAGCGACCCCGCCCGCCAATCTCCCTCTCATGGACGCGAGAGGCAAATATTGGCCTGCGGCATCGTTTCGTAAAAGTCACTTCACCTGAGTCGGGCACCGCCTGACACACCGGACTACTTGATGTCACAAACCGGATCCGTACTGAGCCAATTATTTACGACGCTGTATCGACCGCAACCTTTGCATCGTTCTTTTCTGTCGCGGAGCCAGACGCAGGCAGACTCGTCGGCCCAAGTGACCGTGGCCGTGCTGGATGCTGCCGAAAGTGAGCAGGTGTTTGGCGTGCCGATGGCTCGGCGAGGCATTCAACCCGTGTATCTGCGGGTCGAGAATCGAGGCGCCGTGCCCCTCCGCCTGCATCTGGTGAGCATCAATCCCAACTACTTCACCGCGCTCGAAGTGGCTGGGCTGAATCACTTTTCAATAGTCAAGCGGTTGTCGGCGTTTGGGGTCATTGGCTGGCTCTTCCTGCCTTTGCTGGCGCTGATTCCCCTGAAGTTGATCACCGCACATTGGGCCAACCTTCGGATGGATGATTTTTTTCGGTCGCAGGCCTTTCGCTTGCGGCCGATTCCGCCCGGTGAATCGGCTGAAGGATTCGTGTTCACCCCGCTCGATTCTGGGACCAAGATCGTCCACGTCTACCTGCACGCGACGGGCGACTCGCTCGATCGTGTGGTGGAGGATTTTGAGGCCAGCAGTACGGCGTCAGATCACGCCGCGAAACTCCAAGTGACTTCGCAATCGGATGTCAGTCTGACTTTCTCGGTCGCGGTGCCGGGCATTGCCGCCGACTATCTCCGGCGCGACTTTGCCGCGATCAATCCTTCGGGTTCGCTCGTTGATTGTGATGTGCCGAATTTGGTGAAGCGTCTGGCGGCGATGCCGGCCACAACCACCAACCGTGCGGGAACTCGTACCGGCGATCCGGTGAATCTGGTGGTGATCGGTGACTTTGCCACACTTCTCAGCGCGATGTCAGCCCGATGGGATGAGAGCGAGACCATCACGTTTGCCACCTGCTGGAAGACGGCTACCGCGTTCCTGCTCGGTTCACAGTATCGCTACTCGCCGGTCAGCCCGTTGTACTTGTTTGGTCGGAGCCAGGATGTCGCTTTGCAACGCAGCCGGCGCTCGATCAATGAGCGGCTTCATCTGCGACTCTGGCTGACACCCCTGCAGTTTCATGGGCAGAGTGTTTGGGTGGGACAGATCAGCCGTGACATCGGCGTCCGCTTCACAACCAAAGCTTGGAACCTCACGACACATCGCATCGATCCCGACGTTGATGAGTCACGCGACTATCTGGTCGAAGACCTGATCGAGGCCGAACGAATCGACGCCTCCGGCTATGTCGGCGGTGTCGGCGTTTGCGATGTCTCGGCACCCCGGCACAACCTGACTGGCGATCCGTATTTCACCGACGGCAAGCGGGCTGCGATTCTGCTTTCGGCCAGCCGCACGATGCCTCGATTTGTCGCTTGGGCTTGAAGGTGCTTCAAGCGAAAGTCCAGCAGGTCATGTGGGTGCTGCGGATGTGGGTCTATTTGATGATCCGCAAAGTTTTCATCCAAGCGGTGCAGGGCTGGGGCCAGTCGGTGACGGGTTGGCCATCGACGTGGCGTAGGCCGTAGCCGTGGCCTCCCGTGGCGTAGGTGTGGACTTCGGATGAGACGCCGACCTTCTTCAGTTCAGCCGCGAGGAGCAGGGTGTTGAGAGCCGTCACGGGGTCGTCGAAGGCGTGGACGAAGAACATCGGCGGCGCGTCCTTGGTGACTTTGGCCACGACATCGTCGCGCAGTTTCGGTTGGCCTTTCTCTTCAAAGCCGCCGGGGTAGATGAGGATGGCGAAGTCGGGGCGGCAGGAAGTTTTGTCGGTCTCGTCGATCGACTCGTACTGGCGGTCGTTGCCGAGGAGTGCGGTGAGTCCCGCGACTTGGCCACCGGCGGAGAAGCCGAGTAGACCGATTCGCTTGGGGTCGAGCTTCCATTCGGTGGCCTTGCTGCGGACGAGGCTCATCGCGCGCTGTGCGTCTTGAACGGCGGCTTGCCAGCGCTGGTCGGGATTGCGGAACGGGACGCGGTACTTCAGGACGATGCCCGTCACGCCGATCTCGTTCAGCCACGTCGCGACCTCGGTTCCTTCTAGGTCGTAGGCGAGGATGTGATGCCCTCCGCCGGGGCAAATCACGACCGACGCGCCGGTGTCTTTGTCCGGGGCAGGACGGTAGATCGCGATCTGCGGCGTTGAGACGTTGCCCAGCTTGATGATCCGCCGTCCCGCGATGAGCTTGTCTTCGGGCTTCGTCTGGTCCGCTTCGGGCGGCAGTTCTTTGGTCTCACCCGGCGGCTTGCTCGGCCAGACGTTGAGCGTCGTCGGCTCGACGGCCAATGCGGTGGAGCAACAGGTGATGGCAAGCAGCAGCAAACAGGACAGGCGTTTCATGGGGATACTCTGTGAGTGGCCAGGGCAACGGGTGAAGTCGATCAACTATCGATGCGTCCGCCAAAAGTAGCCTTCATCGCTCCGCGTGAAGTGAGCTGAATGGCGAACGACGTTTTTTCCGGGGGATTGAGTCGCTGGTCACTCGGCTGTCTTCACGCGGAGCGATGAAGGCTACTTTTAGGAGTGCCCGTCCTACGGTGTCGTTGTTCGCCTTTCAATGATTCACGCAGAACTCGGTCGAGGTCAGCAGTGCCCAGATCAGTTGAGAGGCTTTCTGCCGACGATCATCGTCACTCGCGGCGAGATGCCGATCCACTTCAGCGACCTCATCCACCGAGGGTCTTCGACTGAGCAGTGCGAGGTAGAGCAATTCGGCCCGCTGGTTCGAGTCGGTCTCTCGCACAAGTCGCACCGCCAAGTTGCCATCGCGCGGCTGGAGCAACTCCAACACGTGCCCGTCGTTCGACAAGAACAGCGCCGCTTTCACCGACGGCGCGAAGTCTCCTTCCGGCTCGCGCGGTGGATTGGCGAACGCGGCAACGAACCGCTTCTTAAGGTCATCGAATCTCTCGTTTGGTTGAGTCTTTCCGCTGGCATCGCGCGTCGGCTGGTATCTCGGTAGTTCGCCCGTGGCTTGCAGAACGCTCCACAAAAGTTGCTCGGTCGAAAGCGGCTTCTCGATGGCCACGACGTAACGATCCGGATGCGGCTCGCGTTCCAAGCCACTCGGGAGCTGACTGCCGCGCTGATACGTTCGAGTCAGCGCGAGTTCCTTGAGCAGCCACTTGAGATCGAAGCGGTGCGAGACGAATTCGGTGGCGAGCAATTCGAGTAACTCCGGGTGCGACGGCGGGTTCTTGGAGTGATGCAGGTCGAGCGGATGGACGAGGCCGCGTCCCAGCATCTGCCACCACAGTCGGTTGACCGCGTTGCGAGCGAACTGCACGTGCGACGCGGTCGGCAGTTGCTCGGCGAGGATCGCCAGCGGGCTGAACTTCGGCTTCCCAGCGAAGTTCTTTTTCCGATCCGGCGCGAGAACGAACTCGTCCCCTTTCGCGAACGCGGGGACATCGACCTCCGCCCCAAACGGCAAGCGCGGACCAGTCGCCTTCGCCTCCTTCACAAACACCGACATGAACTCGGTCTTCTTCTCGACCAGCTTCTCACCGACCGCCGGGAACGTCACGTCCTTTCGGATCGTCGCGTGCGAGACAAACGTGTGCAGCCCCTGAAAATCGACCTGTTTGTAGTCGTCGATGGACAGGTGGTCGTGACACTGCGCGCATTGCAGATCGACACCCAGAAACAACCGCCCGACATCGCGCGTCAGGCCGGGCAGGTCCACCGGCTGCTGCCCATAATTTTCGAGCCGCTTCGTCAGGAAGAACGCCGCGCCGCGCGTCGCTTCGTCCTCCGCATTCGGGTTCAGTATCTCGCGGACGAGTTGGTCCCACGGCTTGTTCGCGGCGAACGACGCTTCGAGGAATCGCGCCCATTCGTCGTGATCCCCCGCTCGCTCCATGAGCTGCACATGAAACAGTTCGCGCATCCGTCGTGGAAACTCGGGCGATGCCAACAACCGATCGACCAGCTCCGTACGCTTCTCAACAGCAGAGTCGCCCAGAAACACACGAGCGTCCTCAATGGAAGGGACTCGCCCGGCAAGGTCGAGCGTGACGCGACGCAGGAACTCGGCATCGTCCGCGCGGGGAGCGACGGTCGTTCCCGCAGCCGCTTCAATCAACAGATCGATCCGCGCGTGCAGCGGTTCCTCCGCAAAGGCCCGCGTCGAACCACTCGCGATGAACAGTCCGATCAACGCGAAGCACGCCATCCGCACGACTGATAACTTCTGACTCGAAGGCATGTTCGTTCTGCTCCTGCGAAATCGCTGAAGAAGGATGCGCCCGTAGGATGGACGCCCCCGTCCGTCCGGTTCTTCCGGGCAAGCTCTGACGAACGGGGGCGTCCATCCTACGGGGCCATCGCTTTATTCAATTGCGGGTGCCACGGTCACGGAGCTTCGACGTGGCCGTG
>JAYTQJ010000063.1:0-2470 GCA_043746775.1 Schlesneria sp. | reverse complement strand
GTAGTGCGACAGCGTCGCGCCGGCGGGCAGTGGTTGCATCAGGCCGTATTGCGACTCCATCAGCTTCGTGTTGGGGACTTGGCCGTAGAACCATGCGTCGGCCCAATGGCTTTTCCCTTCGGTGTCGATCGCGCGGAACACGAAGGCGTACCGGTGGAGCAGGTCGGGGGAGCCATTGTTGTCGGCTGGGGAGTCGGCGTCTGTAATTGGTCTACGCAGCACGACGGTGTTGCCAGTCGGCGCGCGATCATGCGGTCGCGTGCCGAGGACTTCGATCAGACCGTAGGTGGAGGCATGCCGCTCGTCCGGCTGAATGGGATCGAGCGTTTTGCCTTCCGGGCTGATCTTCACGTATCGCCCCCACGGTTCGTCGGTCACACCGACGCGCATCTCGCCGTCGGGGATCGTCCACTTGTTACCCGGTGCTGACGGGCCGCGTCGTTGTGCCGCGACACGCAGCTCATACGGGTCTTTCACCGGCCAGTGGACGTAGCTGCCACCATTCGCCGCCAGCTCAAACGCGAACGATGGCTGAGCCTTCAGTCCGCGAAATCGAAACAAAAAGTCGATCGCCCCGGCATTCGGTTCGGGATGCTCACCGTTCTCGGTGAAACTGCCAATCGTGTTGCCGCTGATGTACGTCGTCGCTGGCCAGTAACCGACATCCCCGATCGGCGTCCCATCCGGCTTCCACCCCTCATTCGCCAGAGCCGTGTTCTTTGTGATGCCGACGAACTCGATGCTGCGACCGTCGGGCAGGTTGGCGACGTAGTGCTGTGGCTTCGGTGCGGAAGTGACCGTGACTTTTACTTCGGTCTTCTGCCCTGGTTGGAGCGACACGTTCTCGAACGTCACCGAATGCCGGTAAGGGCGCAAGCGATATTCAAAGCGGGCGAGGTTTTCGCGGGCGAGCTTGAAGCCGCATGTCGTTCCCTCTCCGTTCGATGATGACGTGGACGGCGAGACCTCTTTGCCATTCGTGTCGATGGCGTAAATTCGCCAATCGGCAACAAGCAAGAGATCGCCCAACGGCTTCAGCCACAGTTCCAATTGACCATTGTGTGGCTCAACGCGGATCGGTTGGAAGCGGTCGTAGAGCGGCTTCAGATCGAGCGGAACTTCCACTTTGGCGAGCTTGCGTCCTTCCGCGTCAATTCCTTGTGCCGGGCCGAGCGGTTCGAGCGACAGACTCACCTGAACGGATGTAGTTTCCACTCCCGAGAACGGGCCACTGGCGATGTTGTAAGCCTTGACTCCGTTTTGAAAGTTGCTGAACGCGACTCCCGACACGCTGTTTCCAACTTGAGCTGTAACAAAGTGGTCTTTCGGAAGCCCGACCATCTCCAAGGCGATCTCACGGCAAGCGGCTTGATTCGGAAAGCCATTGTCATGATTCCCATCGAGACTCTTGTTTGGCCTTTCCGCCAAAAGTGATCCATCGGCCTGCCACCACTTGCGCGGTTGCGAGGGAGGCATTCCCACTCCGACGAGATTGACGGTCACGCCACTCGGCAACTTGGCGGAGCACGTCTTTGGCTTCTCGTGAGGTGGCTTCTTCTGCCGATCGGGCTTCCGAATTGCCGCAGCAAGTTTCTCGGCAATCGCTTTTGAGAAGTCACCGGTGATGACACAGGACTCGCCGATCTCGGCTCGCAATGTCGGAACAGCCGTGATCGCACCATCCACGACGATGGCCAACTTCTGATTCGGGTGCGCCGCGGTCAGTCGCCGCATCAACGCTCCACCTGCGTTGTCGAGCTTGATCTGAATGTCAAAGCGAGGCGCGACGTCGGTCGAATGCTCAGCCTTGACGAGATCGCACCTCACGACTTTCCAAGTTCTGTCCGCCAGCAGCGCATGCTCGGCCTTGTCCCACAACAGACCGCGCCACTCGTCATCGAGCTTCTCTTCAATCGGCAAGTCGGCCCCGGACTTTCCCGCCGGAGTCGGAACACGCGGTCCCGCGATCGGAAACCACTCGACTCCGTCCTGATTGCGATCCGCTTTGGCCACAGCGATCCGAAATTCCAGCGGCGGATGCTTCGCGACGATTTCATCGTCTGCGGCTTTTGGTGGCTGATCATTCGACACACCAAGCTGAATGAGCGTCGCCAATCCAACCAGCAAGCTCGTGATCGAGAACATCAACACGCGCGGGCTGATTCGCAGCGACGGTGTGGCCGATTCCCCCAACAGCCGCGAGATGCGTTGCCGCAGGTTCGACGGCTTGTCTCCCGTCGCCAATAAACTCACCGCCGCGACCGACCGACGCAGTCGCGACGCGCGGCTGAGTTCCGCGACGACCAGCAGCGACTTCGCGTAGTCCAGCGGCATCGCTCCGCAGGCGACCACCAGATCGTCGCAGCAATGCTCACGCTCGTCCCGAATGCGGTGCGAGACCCACCACATCGCCGGATGGAAAAACAGCAGCGACTCGATCACGCGTTGCAGCAGATTGACCAGATGATCG
>JAYTQJ010000062.1:0-5410 GCA_043746775.1 Schlesneria sp. | reverse complement strand
AATAGATGTTGTGCTTGAGGACATCTTGCATCGAAGCCCCCGCCTCGGCGAGCACCCGCTTCAGTGACTCAAACGCATTCCGCGCCTGCGTGGCGATGTCGGAGCCGATAACTCGCCCCTGCTCATCCAGCGACATCTGACCGCCGACCAAAATCAAATTCCCCGCCCGCACCGCTTGTGTGTTGCTCCCGGAAGCTCCTCCCCGATGATTCAGCGGTGCAATGAACTCTTTTTGCATTCGTCGTTTCCTTGGATTCGTGGGATGTCATTGATATCGAGCGAGTGTGGAAGTTTCCTCTGGCTCTGGAGCGGCTATGTTAGGTGAGACGATGCCTGACTCCGTCACAAATCAAAGGCGAGATCGGCGACGACTCGCTGCAACTTCGAGAGAATAACATGGCTCAACGAATCGTGCTGATGTTCGCGACCTGGCTGATCACTGCGGCGGCATTGGGGGCGGAACCCGTGTTGCAGGTGGCGACCTTTCGAGCGGACGTGACTCCGCCGATCGGTGACGGGCCGTGCGTCGGTTTCATGCCGAAGATTGCGAGCATCGAGCATCCGCTCGAAGTGCGCGGCATCGTGTTGCGAGCGAATGGTCAGACGTTCGTGATCGCGGCGATCGACTATCAGGGACTGTGCAATTCGAGCGACGATGAGTTCCGACGACGAATGGCGGAGGCGGCGGGGACGACGCCCGGTCGAGTCGCGTTGCAGTCGTTGCATCAGCACTCGGCACCGGTGTTGGATGCCAACGCGATGCGACTGCTGCACGGCGATGACAGCGAGCCGGTTCGTCAGCACATCGCATTCACGAATCAAATGGCCGATCGTACGGCGACGGCGATTCGCGAGGCGTTGCCGAAACTCAAGCCGGTGGTGCGAGTCGTCGGTACGCGCGCGAAGGCGGAGCGGCTGGCCTCGAATCGCCGAGTTCCTCAGCCGGATGGCAGCTTGCTCGTGCGCGGCAGTGCGACGCGCGATCCGAAGTTGCAGGAGGCCCCCGAAGGCTTGATCGACCCGTGGCTGCGTACCGTCACGTTCTTCGATGCCGAGCAGCCGATCCAGAGTCGTGGTTCGCTCCGCGAACCAACGTTGGATCGCGGAGCGATCCACGACCTTCGTCCCATCGCTCAACTGCATTACTACGCGACGCACCCGATGAGCTTTTATGGCGACGCCCGCATCTCGTGGGATGTCCCCGGTCTCGCGCGGCAGCGGTTGGAGCAGGAGACCGGCGTCTTTCAGATTTACTTCACCGGCTGCGGCGGCAACATCGGCATGGGGAAGTACAACGACGCGACTCGCACCGCGCGCGAGCAACTGACCGATCGGATGTTCGACGCGATGCGCCGCTCCGCGCGAGTCGCTGCCGGTGGCAATGCGAGCGAGACCGAGAAGCTCGACGCGACCGTTGAAGTGCAGTCGCTCAAGCCGGGCGAGATCGCTTGGGATCAGGCCGATCTGCGATTCACCGTGCGCGAAGACGGACCCTTCAGCGCTGCCGCATTGCGCGACAAACTGCAAGCCGTTCGTCCCTTCACGGAGCGAATGACTGCGGCGATGTGGTCCGCTTGGGCCGTGCGATTGAACGCGGGACATCGCGTGACGGTCTCGCGATTGACGCTCGGTGCGTTGCAGCTCGTGCATCTGCCGGGTGAGCCGTTTGTGGAGTTCCAATTGTTCGCTCAACAGGTCGCGGCAGGCAACTCGTTCGTCTGCGTCGCCGGTTACGGAGAGTGTGGTGTCTGGTACTACGGCCCCGATTCGATCTTCCGAGATCGAGGCGGCTACGAACAATCCTGGTCCCTCACCGGACCCTGCCAAGCGTCCGTCGAAGCGGTGTTGAATCAATTGCTGGCACCACGAAAAGTGCCGTGACTTTTGTGTCGCCGCATTCGTCGTCTCCCTTCATTGCTGCAAGGCGTCTTGCCCGTATTGCTGCAACTCATCGGCGGAGGTCTTGACCCAATCGGCCGCCGGCTTCGAGCGCGGTGCTTCCACGATGACGTAGCTCAGCACGACGAGCCGTTCGCGCGGCTTGACCGTAGGTTGGGACTCCGTCCCGACCGCTTTTGTGCCTTCGTTCCGCCGACTGGTCGGGACGGAGTCCCAACCTACTTTTCGAGCGGCCGCTTCTCGCGCCTCGAACACCGGTTCGAGAAACCGGATCAGCACCGGAATCTTGGCGGGGCGAATCGGCTTCTGAGTCACCGGGTCTTTGCGAGCATCCGCCAAACCATCAACCACGATCGGACTTTTGCCGTCGAAGTAGCGATCCAGCAGCTTGGCCAACTTCTCGCGGCCGAACGTCGGATGATGCGGATTGCCGGTGAAGTACAGCCGCGTCGGTTGGCCGTCGAAGAGGCGCAACTCGTCGCGCGGCGGACTCTGCGGATCGTCATCGGCGACCGCAAACATGGTCGGCACGAGGAGTCCAACGAATGCAAGGAAACGAATGGAAACGCAGGTTGCTTGCCAGTACTTCATTTGTCGATTTCTTCACATTGAGCGGAATACGAACGGAGTTGCCTGCCTAGCCGGCGAAATATGGAAGCTGATGACGACATCGCTGCGGAAGCCGAGATCCTGCGTCCCTTGACCGGCATTGATGTTGAGGACGGCCGTGCGAATGCCAGCGTCGCGGCTGCGGATTCGCAGGGTGCGAGTTTCGGTTGGTGCGCCGGTGAGCGGGCCGGAGGATTCCAGCGTGAGCCGCAGCCAGTGATCGCGCGCGGTGTCGCCGTCGGAGGTCATGAGCTGCTCGGACTCGACAACCAGCGGAGCCGTGATGCCGGCGGCGTTGTCGATGGTGATCGTGAACTCGGACCATTCGCCTTGTCGAAGATCGCGCCGGACTTCCGTGGCAGTGGCTTTCACGCGGGATTCGGGTGAGATCGTGACGTTGATCAGTACGGGAGCAGCCGGCTCGTCGGCCTTCGGATCGCTCAACAATCCAAAGTCGTGGTTCGCTCCGCGAATCAACGTTGGATCGCGGAGCGATCCACGACGATCCCGATCCTGCGGTTGCAAGATGATCGCTGCGGCCACTGCTCCCAGAACGATGGTCACGACGACGACGGGCAGCACGTTGTTGCGGCGCGGGTTCATCGAGCTTCCTCTTCATCGAGCATCTTTCGATACGTTCGCCGGGCGTGTTCGTAGTCGGCTTTGGCTTGCTCCAATTCGGCAGCGGCGTAGGTGCGTTGCTTCGAGTTCCAGCATTGCTCCAGCGAGGCGAGACACCAGACGACGCTCGATTTCACGCGGACCGGTTTGTCATCGACCTTGATCCAGATCGGGTTCGTGTGAGCCGACGGAAAGATTCGCGCGGCCACCCATGAGCTGCGCGCGAACTTCGCATCGGCGAATTTGAAAGTTCGTCGCTCTCCGTCCGCTCGCAGCTTTTGCACGGCGATCGGCAAACCATTGGCGATGAGTTCGACTTCCACTTCAGGTGAATCCGGTGACTCAGGTGACTGCGGCAGTCGCGCGGCGGCATCCAACGAGAAACTGCCGTCGGGTTGTCGAGCGAAGTTCAGCAGATGACTCGAACCGTTGCTGACGTAGCTTTCGCCGCGTCGTAGGGCTTCGGCCCAGTCGTTGTAGTCGAGCTTGCCGTCGAGCTTCACATAGACGCGGCCGATGCCGACACGCTCGCCCGTCATGCACGGGAAGTCGGTCTCACCGCTGGCGACGACAGGGATGCCGCAGTTCAAAACGTGATACCAGATATTCCATTCCAACTCGCGCGGCGTGTTCATCGTCGCGATGAAGTCGAGTGCCGGCGCGGGCTGGCCATCCAAGCCGGGAACCTGATGCGTCACCTGCATGATGAACTCGTTCGCGCCGATGCCGTCGAAGGCCGGGATCGAGTAGCTCGGCAGCTTGTGCGGACCATCGTTGCCGGGGACGCGACCGACGGATCGTTCCAGTCCCGCGCCGCTGTGAGCCGTGCCCGTCACCGCCCCCTGCTTCTTCGCCCAGCGAAGCGTGTTGAGACCGAGCGTCGGCCAGTGCGTTTTGGAATCGCCGCCCGCCGGAATCTGTTCGCTCAGCTTGAGCAAATTGAGATGCCCCGACTGATGCGAGCCGAAGCCGCTGACTTCGATGTCGTACCGCAGCAGATAGGGATAGCGGCTGATGTCGTCGGGCCGCCCGCGAAAGAACTGCTTCTGATAATCGAAGCACGGCCCCCAAGTCAGGCAGCAGCCGACCTTCACGTCTTCGCCCATAATGTGCCGCAGCATGTCGGGCGGATGCACGCCCTGAGTCGGGTTCTCGTAATGCAGGCAGCCCGCCGCGTGAATGTGATGATCGCCGCTCCAATAACCGAGCTTCGCCGTATCGATCCAGCGGCGCACGCGATAGTCAACGGTGAGTGGATCGCTGCCGACGGTGAACGACTTCGTTTCCGGCACGCTCTCCGGTCCGTGCGAACAGACAATCTTGTAGTCGCCGGGAGGCAGAGGAATTCCTTCGCCAGACTCGCGATAGACCTGCGTCTGGAAGAAGAAGTCGGGAGCCTGCCGCTTCGGCTGCGCGGGATAGACTCGGCCCTGAGCATCGCGAATCTCGAAGCAGCCCATGCACGGCGAACCATCGGCATCAGCGACCTGAAACGTCACCTTCGTCGATGGCAACGTGCGAACGGCGATGTCCGCACCGCCCCACGTTCCGTTCTCGCCAGCCGCGTATTCGAGACTGATCCACTCGATGCGAAACGTCCCCTTGCCTTGCAGTGGATCGATCCGCACGCCGCGCAAGTCGCCTTCGACGGGGAACTCAATGACGTATTCCTGATCGCGACCCGCGTTGAGCTGGAAGTTGACCTGCCGCTGACCGTCGGGTTGCGGCAGTTGCTCGGTCCACCAGAAGACCTGCCCGATGTCGGAGGAATCAGTCCGTCCCCAGAACCGCAGCACCATCTTGCCGCCGCGCGCCTGCACCGGAGTCGAGAAGTACGGATCGACGCCGGTCGCCGTGAGATGCAGCGCCTTGTCGCGAACGTCGAGCTTCAGATCATGGAGCTGCCCCCAGCCGTCGGCATCCTTGTCGAACTTCCATTGCCGAATCGTCTGCGAGTTCTTCGCTCCGGCAACGCCCGCGTTGAACTCCAGCCGCGCCGTGCGTTCGCCGGTGCGCGTCGAAGAAATCTGCACGAGCCGGTATTCGAGTTCGAGGCCGCTCAACGTCGCATCGAGCGGGCGACCGTCATAGGCATTCAGCGACAGCCAACGATTCGGCACATCCTCCAGCGGCCCATGCGGAATCGGCCGCGCGTGCGGGCTATCGACGCGCAGACGTGATTGAACTCCCGCGTGATTCAGCACTTTGACCAGCACCGTCCGCCAGCCGTTCTCTTCGACCTCGATTGCTTTGCCTGCGACGACCTTGAGCGTCCCGTCCT
>JAYTQJ010000061.1:0-12664 GCA_043746775.1 Schlesneria sp. | reverse complement strand
CGATGTGTGGAAGCGTCCTCCAACTGCACGCCTATGGCGAAGATGCCGAGTCGGCTCTCGATGAAGTCGCCCGAATGATCAGCCCCGGAATCAAAATTGATCCGGACGATTCGGTCCCCGTCTGATTCACAATTCACCGCTCGCACCACCTATCGTCCGCCCTCTCGCGAACATCCGATTCTTACATCCCCTCCATTAGGAATTGAATTGCCATGGCAGAGATCCTTGATTGCCAAAGAAGTGTCACCGTTGGAAGCCGGTTCGGGCTGCACATGCGGATCGCCCAGCAAGTCGTCCAAGCGGCACAACAGTTTCATTCCACGTTGACCATCCGCCGCGACGGTATCTTGGCCGACGCAAGAAGCATCCTGAGCATTCTCTTGTTGGGAGCCGTGCAAGGAGTCGTCTTGGACCTTCACGCTTCGGGTCCAGACGCCGAAGAGGCCATCACCGAAATCGCGCACCTGATTGAAATGTCCTCTCTGACAGTCAGTAAATAAGGAGTCTGATCATGCAACGACCGATCCGTTTGATCGCGCTGTGCTTGACCTGTCTGTTGGTCTGTGAATCTGCCGGATTCGCAGGAAGGTCTGGTCCGAGCAGTTCGATGCTCAAGAAATTCCAACAAGCCCAACAGCAACAATGGCAGGCCCAGCAGAAGGCGACGCAAGAAGCCGCTGCCCGACAGGCGGCGATTGAGCAGCACAAGAAAGACATGCACGTCAAAGCCTCGAAGGCGCGTCATGAAAAAGAAGCACAGAACCGGCAAGAGATCGTTGACCGTCTCAAGGCCAATCAGAATTCGACCTCATCGAACGCCAAGTAAGCAGCCCGTTGAATCGGGACTTCGTTGCCGACGCGGTGAAGCAACTCAGGCTGGGGCCGTAGGGTAAGCTTCTCGCTTGCCCGTCATGGCCGTTGGAAGACGGGCAAGCGAGACGCTTACCCTACGGTTTTGAACAGCCTGCTCAGGCGGTGAAGTTGTGTGATCGCCTCACTCCGGCGAATCGGCTTCTACCGCGTGCAGCTTCTCCGACATGATCTCGGTGGCATGGGGCAACGACCCAGCGAACGTGACTTCGAAGAGGCCGTTACCGAGATCGCGCACCTGATTGATTCCCAGTGCGACCACGCGTCACGCTCAGGATCACCGTTCGGCATCGCAGCCGAAGACGAGCAGGGTCAAGTCATCTGCGAGTGGCTTGTCTCCCGCGAAGGCCCGTACGGCCGTGAGGATCGCAGACTGGAGTTGTTCCAAGGGAAAGGTGGCGTACTCGATGATGAGTTGTCGGAGCCGTTCCATTCCGAACATTTCACCTGTGGGTGAGAACGCCTCGATCAGTCCGTCGGTGAACCACACCATCCGGTCATCGGTGGCGAGTCTCAATTCTTGCGGTTGATAAACCACGTCGTCCATGATGCCGACCGGCATGGCCGTCGAAGCCAACTCGCGGAATCCGCTCTGCGGGTTCCATGCCAAGCCGGGAGGATGTCCGGCGTTGACATAGATCAACTGCCGCCTCTCGGGATGCCAGATCGCCACCAACACGGTGACAAACCGGCCGACTGGCAATAGTGAGACAAATCGCCGATTGACCTGCTGCAAAATGTCTTCGGGAGCGTGACTGTGGTCCGAGGCACACAACAGCAGCGCCTTCAACAGCGCTGCAGCCATCGCCGCGGGCACGCCGTGGCCAACGACATCAGCGACGACCAGCAGCCACGAACCGTTCGTCAGCGGCAGGAGGTCGTAGTAGTCGCCCCCGATATCGTCGGCCGGTTGATAGTCGTGGCAAACGGCCAGTCCGGGAATGCGGACCTCCTTGGGAAGCAGATGCTCCTGGATGACTCGGGCCGATTCCATCACCCGGCGACGTTGGTTCTCAGCCGCGTCCAGTGCCTGGCTCATCAAGTTGACCGATGTGGCCAGCTCCGTCAGTTCGCGCGAGTGGGAGGTTTCCACTTGGACACCAAACTGGCCGCGCGCGATTACATCGACGGTGCGCGCCATGCGGCGCAGCGGTCGGCTCACCACGCGCCAGACGACCACGTTTACAATCGCCGCCGCCACGACACCCAGAATGGCGAGCATCCCGAGTTGCAGGGACAGTTTTTGGCGAACCACGCTTTGGAGGTGGTGGGCGTCTTCGGACACAATGACACCAATCCCACGGTCCTCAACGCCATCAAAAACGACTAGGTTCCCCTCCAGCAGCAGGCTCGGCTGTGCCGTGCGGAACGCCTGTGTCAGGGCGGCGGCACACTGCGCGGCCGCCGGACCTGACGCGCCGGAGTGAATCATCTGCGGACCACGGGTCACCACGATCCGGTGGTTCGCCGAGTGAACGGCCTCCATCTTCAAACAGACTTCGCTGACGAAGGCATGCGTCGCCTCTGTCGAATGTTTGTCGAAATGGACGACGGCCTCGTGAATGCCGATCGCCTCTTCGCGCAGACTGGTTCGCGCATCACTCAAGGCTTCCGCCATTTCGCGGCGATACTCCCACGCCAGCAGAATCGCCAAGGCGATGCCCAACGGGACATTCACCGCCAGGAGCAGTCGGACGCTGATCGGCTGCGACCGAGCCCGAGGCAACCAAGCGAACGACCACAGGCGGGGACTTGTGACAGGGGAGGAGGATGTTTCAGGCATGGGGGCAGTGATTCTTCTAGTCCGGTCACGGCCGTGGTCACGGGGATGTCACGGCCTTGTGCTGAGGGGAGTCAGGTTCGGCCACCAATGGCGTGGTACGGGAGGGACATGGTGTGAGCCAAACAGGCGAACGGGAGGATGAGTTGCAGCAATGCTGAATTGGGCATGGTTCAAGTTGCCGTGTCTGCGTGTCTCAGGCACTCGTCCGCGCGTCCCGTCGGCGGAGCGACGGGACGCGCGGGCACGGTCGCCAACTCACTGCATCCCAAGTTGAACCATGCCCTGAATTGTCGTTGCTGCGGCCGACTTGATCGCCCACGCCTCACCGCGGCGACTCGGCTTCCACCGCGTGCAGTTTCTCTGACACGATCTCGGTGGCATGGCGCAATGATCCGGCGAACGTGACTCCGAAAATGGACAGCACCAGCACGAGCAGCCCCGCCTCAACCCAGCGTCTGCGAGACCAGCGCCTGACATCAGGTGCGAAGGCCAGCAACGCGATAACGGCGGCAATCAGGACCACCGCGTCGAAACTGGCCCGCTGCCAGTACGGCCCACCCAGGTGCAGCCACATCCCAAACTCGTCGAACGTCAGCGCCAAGCCCATCGCGTACAGCATCTCGCAGAGAAGATGAATCCGCCCCGATGGCCGCGCGACCAGCACGTATCCACCCACGCCCGACAGCAGAAAGATGCCGTAGTTCAGATGGTGGACGTGGGTGCCGCCAACGTGCAAGAACAAGTCTGGCAACCAGTGATCCATAATCAGGAACACGGTCACGCGCGCCGCCGCAAACGTGACGAGAAACACGTACAGGATCAACCTCAAAGTGCGGCGAGCGTTCTCGCGAGGGCCGTCTGAATTCATCAAGTTGCGTCCTCGCAAAGTGGTCTGTCGGGCTGCTAAGGAACGGGGGGCGCAATAACTTCTCGAAGTGCATCTGACTTTCTCCCGCAAGACGACTTGCTTCGCAGCGATCCCGATGCGGGCGCAATAACTTCCCGAAGTGCATCTGACTTTCTCCCTCCCCTCGGCGGGGAGGGGCGGGGAGGGGGGAGGATGTGCGAGGGACGACGAATGCTCAATCCCCCCCTCCCTAACCCTCCCCGCCGAGGGGAGGGAACAAGAACAGGGAATTATTGCGGACCCGTTCCTAAACATGTCGTTCGTTGCCGTGCGCCCGCAGTGCGGCAACGAGGTAAACGACGCAGGCGAGATTCACCGTCAGCACCATCACCTTGGGCCAACTGACTCCGTGCATCAACTCATACAACTCGATGGGGATGTAAACGGAACCGCTCACCGCCCCCAACCACTCGGCCCAGCGCCGTTGATGCCAAAGCCCAAACGCTTCCGTGAGCCGAAATGCGGCGTATGCGAAGGCGGCACAGGCCAGCAACACCAGCGTGGTGTCATTCGACTTGGCAGCGGCCTCTAAAAATATTCGGGGAAACCGGCTGGCCGGATTCAGGTGAAAGTGACGCACGAGTTCTTCGGCAAAGTGCCCAACATCACGGTGGATCAGCCCGAGCAGTCCGAAGCCCGCGAGTAACACAAGCGATCCCTTTGCCGCCTCGAATAGCGCAATGAGACGGACGCTGCGCCGGGTGTTCATGAACATGCCTATAACTGCTCTCCGTTCTGCGTCATCGGTGGCAGAGTTCGATTCTCTGCACTGGCAACGAGTTCGAGTAGATGCCGTTCGATGATGTGCAGGCGTGCGTCCATTTGGTGAATGGCCAATTCCGCACGCACATTGACCTCATGATCGATCTCCGCTTCGAGGCGATCACGGGCGGCCTCCCGATTCTGTGACATCATGAGAATCGGCGCTTGAATGGCGGCGATCATCGACAGAACGAGGTTGAGAAAAATGTACGGATACGGGTCAAATGCTTTGTCGAGCGGTCCCAGAATCTCTGTGTTGAGGATGGCCCAAAACACGAGCCAAGCCAGAAACAGCAGAATGAACGTCCACGAACCGCCAAACTTCGCGATCATGTCCGAAGCCCGTTGGCCAAACGTACGACGATCGGCGAACTCGGTGTTGGGATTTCGCGGAAGGCTGGTCCGATGCAGCACCCCTTCGATGACTTCACGCTCGTGAGGACTGAGATGCTCCCACTCGGCCCGGAAAATCCGCTTGGCAACTGTTTCTGACCGCTGTTTCATTGAATCTCCAACCTTGGTGGTTTCGCCTTGGACAGTCCGAAGCGGTGCGTTTGCCCGTTGATAGACCTCACGCGGAAGGCGTAATGAGACTTTCATGGTGAGCCGGGCGGCTAGCGCCTAATGGCACTCACTTTGTGATTCTGTGAGCGGCAAGGCGCTAGCCGCCGGTTCTTTTCCAGTTCAGAAGCCGGCGGCTAACGCCTTGCCGCTCAGGATATTTTCCCAAAGTCAGTGCCATTGGGCTGACGCCGCTCGGCTCACCATGGCCGACTTTGGGCAAATGCCTCACTTTGGCCCGCGCGGTGAAACGGGCCAACTCCAGCCGCGCGGAGTGTATCTCGCGCACCTACACCACGTCGCTTCGTACGTCGGCAGTTTTTGCGAGAGTGGCAAGCCGCTCGCGGTTGTGATGGTGCCAAACAGGCATTTGCAGAATGCGAGGGAAAGCCAACGGACTATTCAGGCGCGACGGTGCTGTGTTCAGCCGATAGACAAGTTGGACCTCCTCGGTTGGTTTCATTCACAAGCAATGATTCACATTGTGAATGTCATCGCGACCGCCTGTTGAAGAACGTAGGGTAAGCGTCTCGCTTGCCCATCCCTGCCATTGGAATAACGCCAAGCCAGTGGCTCATCCGCCATTCTTCAACAGGCGGTCTCACTTGGGCCGGAACTCGTGCGAGGATCGCACGTCATTCAATCACGGAAGAAAACCATGTCGCTCACTCGAATCGGTCTCAGCCCCGCCGTGCTGTTACTCGTCGTCATGGCGTTCGCTTCGACACCGGTCAGTGCTCAAGACGGCGAACTCCCGCCGCTGATGTACGACAAGCTGCTGAAGCGACTCGATGAGTTGGAGTCCGAAGTGAGTCGCCTCAAGGCGGCACCCGCCCCGTTAGCGACTGCGACCAACGACCCCAATAGCGGCGTGCAACGAACCAACTCCGAGTACCTGCCGCCCGCGCCGGGATACTTTCCCGAAGCGGGTCTGATGGCGATGCAGGCGGCTGCGGGAACAACACCGCTAGCAGCACCCGCCAAGCCGAAGTACCCGTCCGTCACCGTCAACGGCTTCTTTCAAGCCGACTCGCTCTGGTTCGGTCAAGACGCCGAGAACAAGGCCGCGCTCGCCAATCCTGCGGCGGTCCCGCCGTTCAACGGAGACCTTCAAGACGGAGCGGGCTTTCGTCGCGCGCGACTCTCCGCCAAGGGAGCCGTCGCCGAGAACGTGAACTACTTCATGCAGTTCGATTTCGGGTTCTTCGGCCGCCCCACCTTCACCGATCTCTGGGCCGAGGTGACTGACGTGCCGGTTCTCGGTCATGTGCGAGTCGGCCAGTGGAAGCAGCCGTTCGGATTGGAAGTCGTCTCCAGCGTGCGCTATCAGACGTTCCTCGAACGGTCACTCCTGTTCCAAGCCTTCGATCCGTTTAGACATGTCGGCGCGGGCTTCTATGACTGGAGCGAGGACGAACAGACGACGTGGCAGTTCACCATGTTCCGCACTCGCAACGATCAGTTCGGGAACGACATCGGCGACAACAGTGGCTGGTCCACCGCCGGGCGCATCACGCATCTGCCGTGGTACGAGAAGAACGGTGATCGCCTCGATTACCTCCATCTCGGCGTCGCCTACTGGCACGGCAATCCGAGCAACGACAAGTTCCGCTATGCCACGATCCCCGAAGCGTTCGTCGGTGAGTTCGGAACCTCAGCAGCCGGTTCCAGCAAAGTCGGTGTCCCCGCGACTGCTCAAGGCACGCCGCCGTTCGTCGATACCGGCACGTTCCTCGTCAACGACTTCACGCACGTCGGCTTTGAAAGCCTGCTTGTCCACGGCCCCTTCTCGATCCAGTCCGAATCGACAGTCGCCGCCGTCAACCAGATGCTCGGCCCGCAGCTCCACTATTGGGGTGCCTATTCGCAGGCCAGCTACTTCCTCACCGGAGAAAGCCGTCCCTACGACAAGAAGACCGGCGCGCTCGACCGCCTCGTCCCCCTGCGCCCCTTCATCCACGACCACGGTTGCCTGCAAGGCCCCGGAGCCTGGGAACTCGCCGCCCGCTGGTCCACCATCGACCTCGACAGCGCCAACCGCAACGGCGGCCAACTCACCGACCTCACCGCCGGCCTGAACTGGTACTTGAACGGCTACACGAAGATGCAATTCAACTACATCCACGCGATGCTCGACCACCCCACCCTCGGCAACAGCCAAGCCCACATCGCCGGCCTGAGGTGCCAAGTCGATTTCTGACGAGGAGCGTCGGCTTCTGATACTCCTCGCGGTCGGAATTGAGTCGTTTAACCGCGTGGGCAACGCCCCGCGCGTCGATGGCAAAACAGGCTCAAACGTAGCTCAACGCGCGACGGGGTGGCTGCGGTTGGAGCCGCTTTGGGCGAAACCCCGGTCGGAGGCGAGTTATCTGTCATAGATTTGACCTCGTCCTCAAGCCAACGCCATCCAACTCCTCACCACCGGGGCCTTCCCGTTGGTCCAGCTCGGCCACCCAGCCGCACTCTGCCAATTCTGAATTTGGAATTGGCAGTCCCCGAGCGGATTCTGCAAAACAAAGCCTGTCACTCGACAGACCAAGCGCAAGGCTGTTGACTACGCCCTTATGGACACCACACGACAGCAGCGGCTCGCGGAATTTGTTCAGTGGACATCGCAGCACATTCGCGGTGACGAAAAGGGCGAGGCTCAGATTTACTTGGATCGACTGTTTCAAGCCTTCGGCCAGCCGGGAGTCTTGGAAGTTGGAGGCCAGACGGAGTTTCGCATCCGCAAGGCGAAGGAGGACGGCGGCGGGACGGCGTTTGCCGACTACGTGTGGAAGCCGGTCGTCCTGATCGAGATGAAGAAGCGCGGCCAGAACCTGGCCAAGCATTACCGGCAGGCGTTCGACTATTGGATTCGGCTCGCGCCCAATCGGCCCAAGTACGTCGTACTCTGCAACTTTGACGAGTTCTGGGTCTACGACTTCGACAGCGCGCAGATCGACACGCCGCTGGACATGGTCCTCCTGAAAGACCTGCCCGAGCGTTGGGGGCCGCTGGCCTTCCTGTTTCCGACCGACGAGAAGCCCGTCTTCGGCAACGATCACGAGGCGGTGACGCGCGAGGCGGCGGATCGGCTGGCGGCCTGCTTCAACAAGCTGATCGCGCGGAACATCGAGCGGCCGCGCGCCCAGCGGTTCATTCTGCAAATGCTGGTCTCGTTGTTCGCGGAAGACATCGGGCTGCTGGAGAAATACGAGACCATTGAAGTTGCGAAGACCCGCGCAAATATTGTTACTCGATGTAATGTGTGTTGATGAGACATTGACCAGAAATCTGCGTTTCTGCAATAACCGGCCCAGCCAAGGAGGGCCGGGAATGACCGTTGATGAAGATCGCATCGCACTTGAGGAAGCCGCTGCCTGCACACCCGTCGCCATCAGCGCGGGCCAGTTCAATTCAGCCGCCGAGATACCCTACGGCTTGACGGTCAAGCACATCCAGAAAGCGATGGGCGAGTTTGTGGAGTTCTTGGGATTCATCAACGCCCAGCTTCACACCAAGAAGATCGAGCGACTGGAATCGTTCTTGATGCCGGCGAACTTCAGCAGCATCGTTGGTGAGTTCATGGCGGCAGCGATCCCAAAACACGGCAAGACGATTGCCAGGAACACGTACCACAACGGGCATCCTGATTTGGTTCCAGCGGGATACTATCCAAGCAACTCGGCTCAACACGGTCCCGTGGGAATCGAGGTCAAAGGGAGTCGGCACGTCAGCGGTTGGCAAGGCCACAATGCCGAAGATGTCTGGTTGATGGTTTTCGTCTTCGATTCCAATACGTCAAGTGACGCGGGGAAAGGGATCGCTCCCAAGCCGTTCCGATTTGTCAAAGTCGTCGGATCGCTCATCACGAAGTCTGATTGGAATTTCTCGGGACGATCCGAGACCAGCCGACGAACAATCACCGCCAGCGTCAATCGTTCCGGCTACAACAAGATGGATGCCAACTGGATTTATCGTGGCTGAGTTCATGCGCGAAGAAGTGCCTGCGTGACATTGACGTCCTTTGTGCCGTTGGACATGCTGGTCCACCATGAAACGCACTCCAACGCGAGCCAGTTCTGCTGATTCTGACCCTCAGGACCTGCCGGATTTTCGGGCGTGGTTGAGACAGTACAGCGACCTCACAATCAGGTCGCAGCACGACGTTTGTTCGCGGCTTCGACGGCTCGCGCAGCAGATTGGCTTGGACAAACTTCGCTCCGAAGACAATGTGAATCGGCTGTTTGAAACGCGCGAAGTGGCGGCCGAGATGACGGTTTCCGTTCGTTCTCAAATGAAGCGAGCGGCCAATATCTACCTGCAATTTCTTTCACGACGGCGGAAATAAGCGGAATGACCACTTTCGTTGATTTGTTCTGTGGTGCTGGCGGTCTCAGCCTTGGCTTGCAGCGGGCCGGGTGGACGCATTTGCTGGCGGTGGATCATTGGTCCGATGCCATCGCAACCTACAAGCAGAACTTTCCGACTCACTCGGCCATTCAAGAAGACGTGAGTCTGCTCAACGAGTACAGATTGCGCGAGTTGGTCGGCACCTCACCTGACTGGATCGTCGGAGGCCCGCCGTGTCAGGGTTTTTCGACGGTGGGACGGAGAGAGCGAGACGATCCGAGAAATCGGCTCGTTCACGAATTCGCTCGCATCGTCGAAATCTTGCAGCCGCAGGGTGTGTTGATTGAAAACGTGGTCGGACTTCGCGACATGAATTTTGTCGAGTCCGTCTGCGAGCTATTCCAAGACATCGGCTACGCCGTCA
Organism: Schlesneria sp.; assembly: GCA_043746775.1. GTDB lineage: Bacteria > Planctomycetota > Planctomycetia > Planctomycetales > Planctomycetaceae > Schlesneria. The sequence continues at coordinate 3,019 of JAYTQJ010000061.1, read as the reverse complement.
CGGCCTTGGTTTTGAAGGCCGCCGATTACGGTGTGCCTCAGTTGCGGCATCGGATTGTGTTTGTCGGCCATCGTTCCGGTCATCGCTTCGCTCAGCCCAAGGCGCGAAAGGGTAGCCCGGTCACGGTGTGGGATGCCATTGGAGATTTGCCACCGCTCGCGCCCGGCGAGGAAGTGACAAGTTACGCATCGCCCCCGACCACGGCTTACCAGCGACGAATGAGACAAGGCTCAACGGCTTTGCAGGGGCATGTTGCGAGCAGCCACCCTGCGCACCTCGTCAAAGCCATTTCGTTTATTCCAGATGGCGGAAACCGGCTGTCCATTCCAGCAGCCTTTCAGCCGTCCAGCGGCTTTCACAACAGCTACTCGCGATTGCACAGTGGCTCGCCCGCCGTCGCGGTGACTCAAAACATGGGCAAGCCGAGTGGCACACGGTGCATTCACCCATTTCAACATCGCGGCTTGACTGCGAGAGAAGGTGCGCGACTTCAGGGGTTTCCGGATTCGTTCCATTTCGCGTGCGGCGTGACCAGTCAGAGACTGCAAATCGCCAACGCCGTCAGCCCGATACTGGCCGAAGTGTTGGGCAACGCCCTGATCGACGAACGGTCATGGAATTTGAACTCGCCGAAAAAACGAAAGCAAACCGTTCTCGCCTTCGCGGCTGAATAACCAGTCACGCGCCAACTGTTCTCGCGTGACCACTGGTGATACGTTTACTTGTCGGTGATCTTCAGATGTACAGGCGTTCTCGTGACCGCAGTCGGCGAGTGCGAAGCAGATCGAGGCGGTGGCGAAGGCGGGGCGGGAGGTGCGTCGAGTGCGGGCCGAGGCCCTCTCCAAAATCACCGGCGGCCTGCGCGCGGTCTATCGCACGCTGGAGTTGCCCGGCGCGAATCCCCTCAAGGAGGCCCACGCCACGCTCGACGCGGCGGTCCTCGCCGCCTACGGCTTCTCCCCCAAGAGCGACCTCCTCGCCCAACTCCTCGACCTCAACCACACCGTCGCCCAGCGTATCGCCAGCAACGAACCCGTCACCGCCCCCGGCATCCCGCCGAACTACCCGAACCCCGAATCGCTCATCACCGAAGACTGCATCCGACAGTAGTCCACGCGCTCCGGGTCACAAACGAAAGTGTCCCGGACGCTCGGAGCGTCCGGGACACTTCACGCAGACTCTGCTCACAACCTCGTGGCGATCAAAAGATGCCGAGTTGGTCTCGGGCTTCGTCGGTCATGCGGGCGGGGGTCCAGGGGGGGGACATGACGAGCTTGATGTCGGCTACGTCGATCCCTTCGACTTTTTCCAGCGCCATCTTGGACTGCATGATGATCTGCGGACCGGCGGGGCAGGCGGGGCTGGTGAGCGTCATCTCGACCAATGCCTTTCGATCCGTGTGGTTGATCGAATAGACGAGGCCCAGATCGACGATGTTGATCATCAGTTCGGGGTCGATCACCTCACGCAGGGCCTCAATCAACGCGCCGTCATCGACGGTCGATTCGTTCGCGTCGGCATCCGTCTGCGTCGCGCATTCGCCTGTTGTGGATGAGGACTCACAGCACGAGCCGCCTGCTGGCTGAGCGATCTCCAACCCTGCGGTCACGGGTGCGACGATCCCGGTGTTCGCTGCCGGAGTCGAGGAACAGCAACCGCCACCATGATCGTGGTCGTGGTCATGGTCATGGTCATGATCATGGTGATGTGCGTGAGGCTGAGTTGCAGGCTCGTGACTGCTGCAACTGGCGGAGGCTACCGGCAGAGCCGTCGGGTTCAGAGTGGCTGCGGGAGTGGTGGTGTTGGCGGACTGAGTGCTGGCGGGTTGAGTATCGGTGGACATGGCGGGCCTCGGGGACTTGGGACGATCTTCGGTAGGGCGGGGCGCTCGCGCGGGACGGACCCAGGATTTTTTGTGTTCTGCCATCAGTCGCGTGCCCTGACGAAGACGCCGCCATCGCGGACTTGGACTTCAAATGTTTCGATCGGTTGGACGGCGGGCATGCACATCGGAGCGCCCGTTCGCAGGCTGAACTTCGCTCCATGGCGCGGACAGATGATCGAGCAGTCCGCGCCGACGGGACCGTTCGTCAGCGGCTGCCCATCGTGTGAACAGACATCTTCCACCGCGAAGAACTCGTCTCCGACGCGGATCAGCAATGAGGGAATGTCCTCGACCAAAATGGAGATTCGCCCACCGGCGGGGACATCATCAACAGAGGCAACTCGTTCAAACTCAGACATGCGGTGCGGGCTTTCTCGTCGATGTTCTTACTGAGTCGTCGCTCAGCGTTGTCACTCAGTTGTCGTTTGCTGCCATTGCAGCCGAAAGGGTTTGTCAGCGTCACTTCCAACGGTCGGCGATGGCCAACAGCCTTTGCAGCGGAAGTACGAATCCCGGCAATAATCGCGACTCGTAGGTTTCATGCTCCGCCACGATGCGCTCCGTTCCGTCCACGAATGAGACCGTCATGGTTCGTTGAAAGCGGTCGATGATCCAATACTCCGTCACACCCGCCTCGCGGTATTCGTGACGCTTGATTTCGTAGTCGCGTTTGCGGTCGCGACGGGACTTGGAAACGAACTCGATGGCGATGGAAGGGGGATCGAGTTTGGGATTGGGCTGCCGCCCGAGTCCCGCCCACACCACACGGTCTGCCCTGCGACGCGAGCCATCGGACAGATGGACGTAGCGCTCGGGCAGCGTCAGGTCGAGTGCAGCACCCTCTGGATGATCGTCTTGGTATCTCTGTAACAGGTAACCCAGTCGATCGACGGAAGAGGCTTCACCTTCGGCAGGAATTGGGCTCACGATGACGACTCCGTGAATCAGCTCGTAGCGGTAAGCCGGGTCCCAGCGGGTGATGGCGTCGAACTCTTCGGGAGGAAGTTCCATCCCGTTCGAGAGGCGGCTCAGTCGGATCGGTTTTGTTTCGACGAGGCTCATTGCGGCACCTCAGTTCGTCAATCATTTCACCCAAAGACGACGCTGTAGGATGGGCACTCCTGCCCGTCCGGC
>JAYTQJ010000060.1:0-5411 GCA_043746775.1 Schlesneria sp. | reverse complement strand
TGTCGGTGCTGGCCAAACGACTGCCACTGGCGATTCGACCGAAGTTTTTGGAGGCGTGGAAATCGCACGTCGGGCAAGGCAAGACGTGCGTCGACGTGGCCGTGAGTATGGGAAACCGTCATCACATGCTCGCACGGCCACGTCGAAGCTCCGTGACCGTGGCACCCCAGTTTGAAAACGGCGTTGGCTTCACCGCAGCGGCCGATCCGTCTTGACCCTTTTTGCGGGCCGGTCATACGATCCCCCGCTTTTCCCAAACTGGGGAGGCTCTGTTTGGGGGAAACATGGGCGGATCGACCTTGCACGCCGGATTGGCTCAGTGCGCATCGACGGCGCGCGGCTCGGCGTCGCGCGCGGAGAAGTGCGGTGCGAGCATGGCACTGCTGTTGATACTGCTGGTCGCGTTCGTGTTGCGCTGCGGGTTGGCCATCGTCGTCGAGCGGCAAGTGGCGGCGACTCCCGGCCGCGTCTGTCTGATTGCGGGTGATGCCGACGGCTACTGGGAACTGGCGCAGAAAATCGTTGCGGGCAAGGATTACTCGATCTACACCCCGCCGCGTTCCGCGCTGCGGATGCCCGGTTTCCCGCTGTTGCTCGCCGGTTCGCACTTGTTGCTTGGCGAGAGCACATTCGCGGCGCGTTGCCTGTTGGCGTGTGTCGGGACCGTGGCGTGTGGCCTCACGTATTGGCTCGGTCGCGAGTTATGCGATCACACAGTGGGGTTGCTAGCTGCGCTCTACACGGCCTTGTCGCCGACGCTCATTTTGTTCAGCGCGCTGTTGCTCAGCGAAACGGCGTTCGCGGCGACGTTGCTTGTCAGTCTGATCGCCATCGCGCGAATGGTTCGGCTTGCCGATGGCTCGGCCTCAATGAGACGCTTCACGGTCGCGGCCTTGTTCGCAGGGGTCTGGGTTGGGATTGCGACGTACATGCGCCCGACGTGGTTGTATGTGGGGCCATTGATCGCGGTGGTTGTTCTGGCTTCGCTGCGACGAACGCCGACGAGCAAGCCGAAGTGGCTCGCGTTCGGTTGGCTGGTCGTGGGTGTCGCATTGTCGATGGCACCGTGGATTGCGAGGAACTACCTCGTCACCGGGCATCTTGTGCCGACGACGCTTTGGGTGGGGCCGAGCTTGTATGACGGACTGCATCCCGGCGCGACGGGCGACAGCGACATGACCTTCTTCGAGCGGGACCAACTGATGGCGAGCATGAGCGAGTACGACATGGACCGCGAGTATCGCCGCCGCGCGATGACCTTCGCGTGGGAGAACCCCGTCCGTGCGATGAGTCTCGCGTTGGAGAAGCAGCGCCGTTACTGGAGCCTCGTCCCGAATGCGGACCAGTTCCGCGACTCCAAACTCAAGATGGCCGTTGTTTTGCTTGCGATGTTGCCGCTGTTCGGGTTCGCTCTGAGTGGTGCATGGTTGTCGCGGCGAGATGTCGCGCTGCTCGCACTGACCGCCGGTTCGCTCTTTCTGTTTGCGGGATTGCATCTGCTGTTTGTCGGTTCGTTGCGCTATCGGCTACCTGCGGAATACCCCTTGGCCGTATTGGCGGCCGTCGGAGTGAAGCCGCTGTTCTTAAGATGGCAAGCTGGAAAGCGTGTCGTGTCATGTGCGACCGCTCCACCGGTCGAATCGTAGCGCGAACCACCCTCTTTCAATTCGACCCCTGATTACCCCTGTCCCCCGGCTCGAAGTGCTTCGGAGCGTCCTCTTGGGTGCGATCTTCAGACTGATGATCGTGTTGGTGCTGCTGATCGCAGTAGCCGGAGGGGGCGGTGCGTATTGGTTCTATTCGCTTAGCGATGAACTGCTCCGCGCGGAAGCGTTGCGGCAGTTGCGCGACATGGCCCCGGACCTCAAGTTTGGGATCGAACGCGCGGCGTATGACCTGAGCGGGCGAGCTTGTTTGTACGGCCTTTCCGTGCAGTTGCCTGATGATGTGGAATCGTCGCTGTACATCCCGGAAACGCTGGTCACGCTCGAACAACAGCCGATGACCGACTTCAAGGATGTCACCATTCAGCGACTGCGGATCGTCAAGCCGATCTTGCGAGTCACGCGTCATTCCAGTGGACGTTGGAATTGGCAGGGGATCATGGTTCGAGGCGCTGGCGGCTCTCAACCTCTGCCCGATGTGGAGATCGAGCGCGGCACTGCGGTTGTCGAGTTACATCGTGATGGCCGTGCGACTCGCAAGCTCAAGTTGAACGATCTCAATCTGACGACTCACCCCACCGCCGCTCGTCAGGTGGCCGTGGTCGTATCGGCGCGAATCGATCCTGCCGGGCCGCTCAGTGCCACGGCTGAACTCAATCTGGACGGTTTCCCGTTGACGATCGATGCCAACTGGAAGAGCTTTCCCGTCGATGATGGTTTGCTGCAACTGCTGGGTGATGTCTCGCCCGCCGTTGAGGAAAAGCTCCAGCAGGCGCGGCGTTCCATGACGGAACTCGCTGTCCAGCAAGTGGCCGCTGTCTCGATCACGCCGCCAGTCACCAACCCGTTGGAGGCTGCAAACCGCTCGCAGGCGATGCGGCTCGAATCACGAATTCAATCTCCGCCGGTGGCGGCACCCGTTGAGTTTGGTCTCACATGCGTGTGCGATTTGGACGCCAAATTTCATCTGGATGAGGCGAATGCGCCGCCCCATTTTCAGGTGATGGCCACGTTGAAGAGCGGGCAGCTCAGTAACGCTTTGCTTCCGTTTCCGCTGTATGAATTGGGCGGAGTCCTCTACGTCGATGATCGAGAAGCCATCGTTCGCGGATTGCACGCCGAGAACGGCGCGGTTCGTCTGAGTCTGGATGCCAATGTCTTGGCGGGAGGGATGCCTCGCGTTGAGCTTCATGCCCAAGGAATTGAGATCGACGAACCGTTGAAGGCTCGGCTACCAGAGGCGGCTCGCAAGTTGTTGAATTCACTCGCGCTGACTGGAATCTGTGATGTCGATGTCGAGTCTCGTGTGGTCGATGCCCAGTTGAGTTGGAAGGCGGACCTCAAGCTCCGCAAGGGGGCGGTGGCACATGAGAAGTTTCCGTACCGCGTTCGTGATGTCGAAGGAACGGTGAGCCTGTTAGACAAAAAGGCGACGATCAATGGGAAGGGGACCGCGGGCGGAATGCCGCTCACCCTGACGGGAACTGTCATCAACCCCGGCCCCGATCAAGAGGCCGATTTCTTCATCAATGTGAATGGCATTCCCGTCGATGCGGAGTTGTTGGCCGCGACTCCGCCTGTGGTCAGCAAGGTCATCTCTGAGTTGAATCTCAAAGGGCACGGCGATGTTCGCTTTCGTGCCAGACGGCCAGCCGGGCCGGGACAACGATTCAAGCTGAATCTCGCCGTCAAAATGCGTGACAGTTCGTTGGCCTTCAAGGGCTTTCCGTATGCCATCAATCGTTTAAGTGGGCTGGTCTTTTGGGACGGAGACACCGTGCGGTTTGAAGAGTTGCAAGGCGAGCATGATGGAGCGATGTTGACCGCCGCTGGCCGCTTCCGGCGTCTGCCCGCTCCCGGGCGACTTGATCTGTCGATCCATACGGAGAACGCGGCCTTTGATCGAGCATTGGAAGCGGCTGTTCCCGACTCACTTCGTCAGGTGTGGCGAGAATTCCAGCCCAAGGGACATTTCGACTGCGACACACAAATCAGTTGGGTTCCCGGTCAGCAGTGCGAAGTGGCTCTGCCCGACATTCAGGTGAAAGATGCCGACATTCAGTTGGCTTGCTTCCCCTGGCCGCTTCAAGATTTGAAGTGCGAGCTGGCGTACGCGGCATCCGAATTGAAAGTGAAGTCATTCAGCACGCGGCATGATGAAACTCACATTCACGGTCGAGGGGCCGCTACGTTTCCATCGTCTGGTGAACGGTGGCACATGCGGTTCGATGAACTGTTCATTGATGACCTCATTCCCAACGCGACCTTCCGAAAAGCACTTCCCGAACAATTGCGAGTCGTGTGCGAAACCCTCAACCCGACGGGCAAGTTTTCGACGAGCGGCCCGGTCGATCTGTACGGGCCGCTACGTTCGTCCGACAACATCTCCGCCGCATGGAACCTGAAGGTGGTATTGGCCGGATGTGCCGCGAACGCCGGTGTTCGTGTTGAGGACATTCATGGTCGTATCGACTTGCAAGGTGGGTTCGATGGACTGCAGGCCGATCTCAGTGGGCAGTTGGAATTGGACTCCATCTCGATCTTCCGACTGCCTTCCGGGGCTGCCCACCAGATCACTCGCGTGGTGGGGCCGATCCGACTTCAAAACGGTCAGTTTACGGCAGGTTCTCGCGCTGCCGTGCTTCCCACAAAGGGGGCCGTCGCGGCACCGCTTCGCATCCCGCTCTCAGAGCGAATCGTGGGCGAGGCCATTGATGGCAAGATCACACTCGATGCCGTCGCCGATCTTCGCTCAGAACCCGATTACCGGGCCAGTTTGACTCTGACAAAAGGGCGATTGGAACGGTACGCCCAAAAGTATCTGCGTGGGCAGTCAGATGTGGCGGGCATCATGAACGGATGGCTAAATCTCTCGGGAAAAGGAACTTCGGCGGATCAAGTGCAAGGTCGTGGCAAGCTGCTCATCGCTCCTGCCGCGCTGTACGAGTTACCGCTGTTTGTGCAAATGTTCCGGACGCTGAGGTTGGATGCTTCGGATCGAATCGCATTCGATACGGCGGAAGTTGAGTTCAACGTTGGCAACTCGCGATTCAACTTTGAAAACATCTACTTGGTTGGCCAAGCGATCAGTCTGAGAGGCGGGGGCTACGTCCGGTTTGACGGCGAAATGCAGTTGGATTTTCTCTCAAAGATGGGCCGTGGTCAGCTTCAGATTCCGCTCCTCAACGAACTTGCCAATCGTTTGAGTCGTGGGTGGGTCGGAGTGAAAGTGACGGGAAACGTTGGGTCGCCGCACACTCAAATGATTCCTGTTCCGGAATTTGACGACGCCATGAAGCAGTTGTTCCTCGGTCCGTTTGATGCGACGGCTCCCCAGCCTTCCCCGAGAAGCCGCCCTAACGAAATCAGACCGCCCACTGTGCGGAAAACTGCCAACGGTCAATAGGCGGTCGGAACAGCCTGCCGATTTGATGTGTCGCATACGAATTCGCAGCTCAAGATGGCTAAATTCCTCGACCGGTTGCCATGAGCTTCCGGCAAACTCAGGCGTCACGATCCCGATATTCATGTCGGGTGAGACTACTGGCAAATAAAAACGATGCAGTCGCTTGACCATCGAGGTGCCAGGGCTTAGATTCCCCGTCCCGCAAATTTGCTTGCCGAGGCCCCTCAGGGAGCTGTTGGCGAGCGGGATTTGCGTTGATCTTTGACAATTCGGCAACAACGTAGTTTTCAAATTGCATTGGCAGATGTGTGTGAACGCATTTGTCACGAAGCTGCAAGGTT
>JAYTQJ010000059.1:0-12680 GCA_043746775.1 Schlesneria sp. | reverse complement strand
CGCCTTCCTCGCTCCGCGTGAAGAGAGCCGAACGCGGAATGACGCTGTTTCCCGCGTATTCGGGTCGCTGGTGACTCGGCTGACTTCACGCGGAGCGATGAAGGCTACTTTTGTCGGTCACGTCTTCCAAGACGTTCCCGACAGAAGTCGCAGCCGTAGTCCGGACCAAGGGGTCTGTCGTTTATACACAACTCGGACATTTTGCCGGTTCCGGCTCACCTTGCGGCATGAGATTTGCGCCAGAGTTTGAGGCAGGATTGGAACTGCCAAACAAGCATGGAGCGAGTCGATGTGCGACGGGATTGCTGAGGAGTTGCGGGGGATTCGTTTGGGGGACAAGCGGTTGAATGATCGGAGTGCGGTGGTCATTGAGGCGTTGGCGGCCGATCCGGAGGCGAGTATCAACGGGGCGTGTGACGGGTGGGGCGACACGCTGGCGGCGTACCGGTTTTTCAACAACAAGGCCGTCACGCCGGAGTGGATTTTGAAGCCGCATCGGGAGGCGACGCAGCGGCGGATGCGTGAGCATCCCGTGGTGCTCGTGGTGCAGGACACGACGGAGCTGGGCTTCACCAAGCATCCCACTCGTGCCCCGTCAGGTCTTAATTTGGGTAGCCGAACTCGTAAGAGTTCTGCGTTTTCTGAAGTCTCACGACTTCAGCTACCCCTAAATTCAGAACGGACAGGGCACTCGCGACGCGCGGTGCCTCAACACCGACCAGCGGTTTGGTCTGTATGAACAAGTCCATTATGAACAAGTCCATTTGGCAATCACGCCGGACAAGTTGTGTCTGGGCGTGGTCGGTTCGGAGTTCTTCGACCGTGAACGGGAGAGTCTCGGCAAGGCGAGCGAGCGCAGGACGCTGCCCATCGAAGAGAAAGAGAGCCAGCGGTGGCTGACGGGCTATCGGTTGGCGTGCCAGCTGGCGGCGGAATGCCCGCAGAAACAGATCGTCAGCATCGCTGATCGTGAGGCGGACATCTACGACATCTTCGTCGAGGCTCAACAGCAGACCGGTCCGCGCGCCGACTACATCGTCCGTGCGAAGGAGGAGCGTTGCACGCTCCAGCGCGATCACGATGCGGGTGAGAGAACGTACGTCAAAGTGCGCGACGAAGTCAGCCGCTCGAAGCTGCTCGGCACGCGGACGATCGAACTGAGCGCGACACCGCAGTGCGCCGCGCGTCAGGCTCACTTGGAGATTCGCGCGATCACGGTCGAGGTCAAGCCGCCGCACGCGCGATCGCATCTGCCGTCGGTGACTCACAACGTGGTCCTCGTCACCGAGGTCGGCGGTCCCGACGATGGCACCGCTGTCGAGTGGCTGCTGCTCACCACGCTGCCGATCACCACGTTCGAAGAGATCCTGCGCGTCATCGACGACTACGTTGCGCACTGGGCCGTCGAAATCTTCTTCCGCACGCTCAAGACCGGCTGCCGCGTGGAGAAGATTCCACTCGAAACCAATCACTGCCTGAAAAACTGCTTGGCGTTCTAGCAAGATCATCGCGTGGCGAATTCTGTACCTGACCTACCTGAACCGGACGTGTCCGAAACTCCCCTGCACGGCCGTCTTCGCCGACAGCGAATGGAAGTCGGTGTGGCGCGTCGTGAAAAGAAACCGCTCACCAAGAATCCGCCGGTCCTGTCCGACTTCCTCCGCCTGCTGACGCAACTCGGCGGCTACAACAACCGCGCCACTGAACTTCCCCCCGGCCCCAACCCCTCTGGATCGGCCTCCGCAGAATGACCGACTTCGCCACCGCCTGGCTCGCCTTCGGACCAAATGACTCAGTGGGTTGCGTATAAACGACAGGCTCAACCCCCGGCTAATCGCTGACATCCCTTTAGGATGAAGACCGGTCGCCATCGTCCATCGCGCTCGAATGAATCCCCCAAAAACATCCGATGAACCCGTTTTAACCGGCGTCATCTGTTCATCGCCTCACCCTGCGGCCACTCGATCGAAGTTGCGAGTGAGCCGACTCTCGATCTCCCAATCGTCACGGCAAGCATGACCGCTTCGGGCTGTGCAACTCCCGAAAACTGCTGTCGTCGCCAAGGACGACTTCATCGCAACAGCTTGACAAAGCGGCAGTTGTCGATATGTTGACCCCGCTTTTGATAGGAATTCGCGTCGGACAATGGACGCGATCAACCCGCCTGACTCTGCTCACCGATTCCTGCTCTACTCCCTGTTGAGCCACCTGCCTTGAATTGAACTCAGCAACCGGACGGCGATGACAAGGGAAGTCACGCGGTTCGGTCGCTGCCCCCCGTGAAACTCAAACCTGTTCGCTGTCCCCCACGGCATGAGGAATTGACCATGCACGATCGAGCATTCCGCTGTTTTTCACTGTCGGCGAGCCTCCTCACACTGGCCGTCTTGGCCGGTGGCGCGAGTTCGGCCTTTGCGGCTCCTCCCAAGGGACTCGGTGATCCGGGCCAACTGACGCAGCTTCGGTTAGAGCCGAATGCCGACGGGAAGGGTGTCTTGCTGCGAAGCCGCGATGGACGGCAGCAACTCTTCGCGACGGGGGTTTACTCCAGCGGACAGCTTCGCGATCACTCGCGTTCCGTGCAGTACACGGCCGAGCCGGCGGGGGTCGTTCAGATTGATGCGACGGGTTACATGGTGCCGCTCAAGGATGGCAAGGCTGTGGTGAAGGCCGTTGGCTCGAACAACATCGCGGCCGAAGTCCCTGTCGAAGTGACCGGCGTGGCCAATGATGTCCCGATCAACTTCCCGAATCAGATCGTCCCGATCTTCACGAAGCTCAGTTGCAACAGCGGCGGCTGCCACGGGAAGGCGAGCGGACAGAACGGCTTCAAGTTGGGGCTGCTCGGTTTCTTCCCCGAAGACGATCACGAGTTCCTTGTGAAAGAAGGCCGTGGCCGACGCATCTTCCCGACCTCACCGGGCCAAAGCTTGCTGCTCACCAAGCCGATCGGAAAGTCGCCCCACGGCGGCGGCAAGCGGATGGAAGCCGATGGTTACGAGTACCGACTCATCTCGCGCTGGATTGAACAGGGGATGCCCTATGGTTCCGACAAGGATCCCGTCGTGGCCGGTATCAAGTGTCTGCCCGAAGGCCGCTTGATGGATCGCGGAGCCGATCAGCAGATCACAGTTCAGGCGACGTACAGTGATGGCTCGACCGAAGACGTGACTCGCATGGCTCTCTTTGAAGCCAACGATCCCGAGATGGCCGAAGCCAGTGCGACGGGCCTCGTCAAGACGCTGGACCTCGCCGGTGAGGTCGCGATCATGGCCCGTTACCAAGGTCAGGTCGCCGTCTTCCGTTCGACGATCCCACTCGGTGCCGAGATCGCTTCCAAGCCTGCCATCAAGAGTTTCATCGACGAAGCGGTCGTGGGCAAACTCGACGTGCTAGGCATCCCGGCCTCTCCTGTCTGCGACGACGGCACGTTCCTCCGTCGCGTCTACATCGACTTGACGGGCACTCTGCCAACCGAATCGGAAGCGGCCGAGTTTCTCGCCAGCGCCGATGCTGCCAAGCGAGCGAACGTCATCAACAAGCTCGTCGATTCGCCTGCCTATGCCGACTACTTTGCAAACAAGTGGAATCTCGTTCTTCGCAACAAGAAGCGAGCCAACGATCAGACCGCTCCGACCTACGGTTTCCACAAGTGGATTTGGTCGAGCCTCTACGAAAACAAGCCTTACGACCAGTTCGTGCGTGAGATTCTGACCGCTTCGGGCAACGCGGACGATAACCCGCCGGTCGCGTGGTATCGCGAAGTCGATCAGCCGAACGAGCAGGTCGAGGACGTGTCGCAACTCTTCTTGGGTCTGCGCATCCAGTGTGCCCGCTGTCACCACCATCCGTTCGAGAAGTGGAGCCAGGACGACTACTACGGCATGGCCGCGTTCTTCAGCCGTGTCGGTCGCAAGAACATCATCGGTGGCAACAACGCGATGCGCGACAAACGCATCTTCAACATCGACAATCAGGGGCCGGCCCTCGCTCGCAACGAACGCTCCGGCAAGATGCTGCCTCCGACCGGACTCGGCAGCAAGCCGTACACGGTCACGCCCGACGATGACGCTCGCGTTCTCTTGGCCGACTGGATGTCGGACCCTCAGAACCCGTTCTTCGCCAAGGCGGTGGTCAATCGCTACTGGAAGCACTTTTTCAGCCGAGGCATCGTCGAACCCGAAGACGACATGCGCGAGACGAATCCTCCAGCGAACCCCGATCTGCTAAACAAGCTCGCGCAGGACTTCATCGCCCACAAGTTCGATCTCAAGCACCTCGTCCGCACGATCTGTAACTCGTCCACGTACCAGCTCACTTCGCTGCCGAACGAATACAACTTGAAGGACAAGCAAAACTTCTCGCGCTACTACCCGAAGCGGCTCACGGCGGAAGTCCTGTACGACGCCTTCCATCAAGTGACAGCGACCGGTCAAGCGTTCGGTGGCATGCCCGCCGGAACTCGCTCGATGCAACTGCCCGATCCCGGCGCGGCTCAGAACGTCTACTTTCTCAAGGTGTTCGGCCAGCCTCAAGGTGACACCGCTTGCGAATGCGAACGCTCGCAGGAAGCGAACCTCGCCCAGAGCCTGCACCTCTTGAACAGCAGCGAAGTCCAGAACAAGATCGCGGACGGCAACGGTCGCTCGGGTAAGTTCGCCAACGAGAAGGACCGCCCGACCGACTCGAAGATTAAAGAACTCTATCGCTGGGTCTACAGCCGCGAACCCGACGCCGAAGAAATGAAGATCGCCCTCGCCCACGTCGAGAAAAACGTGGCCAACCCCAAGCTGGCCTACGAAGACATCATCTGGGCACTGATCAACTCGAAAGAGTTCTTGTTCAACCACTGACGTGATCTCGTGGGAGAGTCATCATGAATGGCGCAAGGGTCTCGAACGAACGTCCTGCGATTCCGGCCGAGTGGCTCGCGGAATTCGAGGCTGCTGCGCGGCGACCGCTCGCCCAACGTTGGAAGTACGCATTCATCAAGACCTACAAGCCAGTATTGGACGACGCGCCGTCCCGCTCCTTTGAGACGACTGCCGAATACCGAAGCTGGTGCAACGACAATCTTCCAAGTTGGCTCGGCTATGGCAGTGTTTGAATACCGCCAGGCCGAGGAAGTGCGGGATGCGATGTCCCGACATGGTGCGTCCTATCTGTTCATTGGAAAGTCCGCTGCGATCCTGCTCGGCTTCCCCGACACGACACAGGACGCAGATGTCTTTCCGTTGAAATCGATCGACAACGGCAAGGCATTGGTTGCGGCACTCATCGAACTCGGTTTTGAACTGTCTCCCAAAGACATCGCAGATATTGAACGGGGTCGAGATTTCATCCAATTGAAGAATGGCCCCTTCGACTTGGACCTGATCTTCGCTCCCGATGGAATTGAATGTTTTGAAGACGCATGGAAGCGGCATGTGGATGTCGCCGGATTTCCGGTCTGCCATCCCGATGACATCATTGCCAGCAAGCAGGCTGCGGGACGGGCCAAGGATCGTGAGTCGCTGCCCCGACTGATGGCCTTCCGTGACTACTGGCTACAACAGCAACGAACGTCTTGAGCTGTAATCGCTGATCCTGAACATCGAGAGAGCCTCCGATGAACGATAAAACAAATTTGCCATTTCGTCCGCTGTCTGTCGTGCTGACGATCTTCACGCTGACATGCACGGCCGCGATCAGCCATGCCCAGCTTCCGAATACGCGACTCTTCGCCGTGTTCCCTCCGGGGGGGCAGGCCGGGGCGGCGGTGGATCTGACGATTACAAGTGGCATCGAGTTGGAAGAGGTCAACCGGTTGCTGTTCAATCATCCGGGGATCGTTGCCGCTCAGAAGATGCAGGACGTGGGTGGCAAACCGACGCCATTGGTCAATCAGTTTGCGATCACGGTCGCGGGCGATGTGCCTCCGGGCAACTATGAAGTCCGCGCGGTCGGCTTCTTCGGAATCAGCAACCCGCGCACGTTTGTCGTCGGGGCCAAGAAGGAATTGAACGAGACCGAGCCGAACAACACGCGCGAGACGGCGCCTGTCATCGAACTCAATCAGACCGCGAACGGTCGCGTGAACGGTGCGACGGACATCGACTGGTTCAAGTTCGCGGGCAAAGCGGGACAGCGAGTCCTTGGTGACTGTGCTGCCCGGCGGTTGGACTCGAAGCTCGATGCGAACCTCGAACTGTACGATGCCGGTGGCAAGCGATTGGCTGCGGCGCGGAACACACTCGTCAACAAGGACGCCTTGCTCGACGTGACGTTGCCTGCGGACGGCGACTACTTCGTCAAGCTGCATGACTTCGTCTACGGTGGCGGTGAGGACTATGTCTACCGGCTCACGCTGACGACGGGGCCACACATCGACTTCATCATGCCTCCCGCTGGAACGCCCGGCTCGAACGGTCAGTACACCGTCTATGGCCGCAACCTGCCCGGAGGCCAGCCGTCCGATGTGGTCTCGCGCGGCAGGCCGCTCGAAAAACTTGTGGTCAACATTCCGTTGCCTGCTCAGGCCGACATGCTCGATCCGAAGACGGTTCTCGAACCGTTCTCGGCCGGGATGGATGCCGTGCCATTTTCGATCCCGTCGCCGGTCGGGCCGTCCAATGCCGTGATGGTCTATCTCAGCGGAGCCGCTCCGGTTCTCGAAGTCGAACCGAACAACGTGGCCGCTCAGTCACAGAAGATCGCCGTGCCAGGTGAGGTTGCCGGTCAGTTCCAATCGCGCAGCGATGTCGATGCGTACACGTTCGAGGCCAAAGCGAAAGACGCTTACTGGATCGAGGTCATCGCGCATCGAGCCGGTTCCGCTGCCGATCCGGTCGTCGTGCTGGACCAAGTGAAAGTGAACGACAAGGGTGAGGAAACCCTCACGCGGATGAGTGCCCTTGATGACGATCCCGCCAACCCGCTGGCCAATCTGTTCGATACCCTCAACGATGACACGGCCGTGAAATTCGTCGCTCCTGCTGATGGCAACTTCCGCGTCACGTTGCGTGACCGTTACGGCAGCACACGCGGCGACGCGAGCCTTCAATACCGGCTCATCATCCGCAAGGAGACGCCCGATTTTCGAGTCGCCGCGATCGCTTCGGCTCTCACGCCACCGGGCCAACGTCAGGCGGCTCCGTCCGGAATCACACTGCGTCGCGGTGACAACTTTCCGATCAACGTCGTGGCCTTCCGACGCGATGGCTTCACCGGCCCGATCATCGTCAGTGCCGAGGGCCTGCCGCCCGGAGTCACTTGCCGTGACATTAGTATTGGCACGACGCCCTCTAGCGGTGTGCTCGTCTTCACGTCGAGCGACGATGCTCCCGCATTTGCCGGAACGATCAAGCTCATCACGAAGGCGCGGATCGACGATCCCGCTGCGACGGAAGCGTTGACGATTGCTCAAGCGACAGCGAAGGCTGCGGCCGATGCACTCGCTGCGGCAGACAAGGCCATCGCGAAACCGGCCGATGATTTGGCGAAGGGGACCGAAGCACTGAACGCCGCCAAGACGGAACTCGCCGCGAAGACCGATGATGAGGGACTCAAGAAGAAGGTCGCCGATGCGGAAGCCAAAGTTGTGGCGCTGACCGCCGCTCACAAGGCCGTGGCTGATGCGAAGGCCGCTGCCGATGCAAAGGTCAACGAGACGAAGGCCGCTGTCGCCGGGGCCGATGCCGCGAAGAATGCTGCTGCGAAAGAAGTCGTTCATCCGGCTCGCTACGGCACCGTCATTTGGAACGCTGCCGCCGCGAATCAACAGGCCGATTCGCGCGTGGCTCAAGCGATCGAACTCTCCGTGATCGAAGAGCCGTCGCCGTTCCAACTCGTCACGGATGTCCATCGCGTCGAAGCCAATCACAACCGACAGATTCTCGTCCCGGTGAAGCTCGCGCGGCGGAACGGCTTCGATCAACCGGTCACGGTGACAACAGTCGGTCAGCCACAGAACGCCCAAGTCGAAAACAAGCCGATCCCCAAGGAGAAGGCCGACGAGGTCTATCGCATCTTCATCCCGCCGAATGTTCCGGTCGGAACCTACGTCACGTACCTGACCGGCCAGGCTCAGGTCTCGTACCGCAAGAATGTCCCCAAGGCAGATCGCGCGAAGGCGGAGTTCACTGCCGCCGAGATGGCCGCTGCTGCCGCCGTTGAAGCACTGAAAACTGCGACCGCCACGAAGGACGCCGCCATCAAAAAGGCGACCGATGACGCAGCCAACTTTAAAAAGCTGACCGAAGCCAAAGCCGCCGCCGACAAGGTGCTGGTCGATGCTCAAGCCGCCGAGAAGGTTGCCGCCGAGGCGTTGAAAAACGCGGGCGACAACGCGGAGGTCAAAGCTGCCGCCGAGAAGAAACTGGTCGATGTTCAAGCCGTCGTAAAGGCAGCCACCGACGGTCAAGCCGCTGCCGAGAAGGCGCGTGTCGATGCCGAGGTCGTCTCGAAGCAAGCCGACGAAGCGAAGGTCAAATCGGAAGCCGATCTCAAACTGAGCGACGACAAAAATAAGGCGGCCATCGCCGAGAAGACCGCCACCGATGCCAAGTTCAAAGCCTCCGATGCCTATGCCAAAGCGGCCAATATCCCGTTCAATCCAACCACCACTCCGATCATCATCACCGTGAAGGCGGCTCCGTACACCGTCACCGCCGCTCCGGCCGATGGGGGCAACATCAAGCAGGGAGCGAAGGTCGAAGTGAAGTGCGAGGTCAAGCGTCAGAACGGCTTCGCCGGACCGGTCACACTCACTCTGCCGTTGCCTCCGAACGTGACGGGCATCAAAGCCGAACCGGTCACGATCCCCGCTGAACAATCCGCCGCCTCAATCTTCATCGAAGCCGCCGCTGACGCACCCGAAGCACAGCTCGCCAACATGGTCATCCGCGCCGTCGCCCAATGGGAGGGCGAGGCGGCTGTCGATCAACCGGTGACGCTGAAGGTGGTGAAGTAAGCCTGAACATTGACCAAGGAGGAACACCATGCAACTGACCGCCGAACAAATCGAAACTGTCCGCAGTGGTGGCTGCGCCGAAGTCGATGCGCCCGAGATTGGCGAAGCCTGCATTTTGATTCGGGCCGACCGCTTCGCTCAACGACTCACCATTACGGACGAACCGTTCAGCAAACTTGAAGTGGGGGAAATGATCGAGCGCACGATGCGCGAGTACGATGAGGATGATCCCGGCCTGGCGCTCTATCAGGAGATGGTGAAGTGAAGCGGGGCGACATCGTTCTGGTTGATGCTCCGTTTGCAGGGGGCACCGGACGCAAAGTTCGGCCCGCGCTCGTCGTGCAATCTGATCGTTACAACAAAAGCTTCCACAATGTGGTGATCGCGGTGATCACCGGAAATACGAAACGCATGGGAGACCCGGCGCATCTCTTTCTCAACCCCACCGTTTATCCACAAACCGGCTTGGTCGTTCCCTCCCTCGTATCGTTTGTGAATCTGCACACGATCGAGAGTTCGGAGATCATCAAAGAACTCGGCACTTTCCCAGTGTCCTTGATGGACGACCTTGATACCTGCCTGCAAGTCGCACTTGGAATCAACAAATCATGAACATGAACCTCAGCATCCGGGGAGCCGTAATGCGGTTTCAACTTATCCTTGCCGTTACAGTCATTTTGTCGGTTCGTACCTCATTCGCTCAAGAAGCGGCCAAGAAGGCGGGGAGGATCGAGCCTGTGGCGGCTAACATCGGAAGGCCGGTCGAGTTCGAGAAGGACATTCAGCCGATTCTCGATGAGAAGTGTGTGGCCTGTCACAACGTGGCCATTGCCGAGAGCAAGCTGGTCCTTGAGGACGTACCTGCCATTCTGAAGGGGGGCAAGCGTGGACCGGCTCTCGTGGCGAAGGATCCGGACAAGAGCCTGATCTATAACGTCGCGGCCCGCGCGCTTGATCCCGTGATGCCGCCGTTGCCGAACAAGGTGTCTGCCGCTGCGTTCACGCCGCAGGAGCTCGGGCTGCTTCGCAAGTGGATTGAAGAGGGAGCCGTGCAGGGGATGGGGAGCGGCATGACCGTCGTGCCGTGGCAGGCGGTTCCTTCGACGATGAACTCGATCTATAGCGCGTCGCTTTCGACATGGGGCCGTTGGGCTGCGGCGGGTCGAGCCAATCAGATCGATCTCTACGACGTGGCCACCGGCGAGTACGTCGCTCGGCTGCAAGACCCAGCGCTGGCGACGATCAAGCTGGGCGACAAACCGTTCTATCCCAACGGAGCCGCTCATCGTGACTTCGTCCACGCGCTGGCCTTCAATCCGCAAGAAAACCTGCTCGCGTCGGCGGGCTATCGCGAAGTGAAGCTCTGGCAGCGGGCGTCGAATGTGTCGCGAGGCCAGTTCGCGCAAGATCAGGCCGTCACGGCGATGGCCGTTTCGGCGGATGGCAAGTGGTTGGCGATTGGTCGCGCGGACAACTCGATCGCGCTGCAAAGCCTCGCCGATCCGAACGCCAAGAAGATGCTGGCCGGTCATGCGGGACCAGTCGCGGGACTGGCGTTCTCGGCTGACTCGACCAAGCTCTTCAGCGGCTCGAAGGACAAGACGATCAAGTTGTGGAACGTGGCCGACGGCGCTGCGGCCGGTTCGTTGGAGACGCCTCAGGAAGTGACGAGCCTCGCGCTGAACCTAGATGGGACGCGCATCTTCTCCGGTCAGGCTGGCGACAATGTCATTCGCGGTTGGGCCGTGCCGTTTGAAGCCCCGAAGCCTGCCGAGGGAGACAAACCCGCCGAGCCGGTCAAGCCGGTGATTGAGATGAAGGGGCACGGCGCACCCGCCACTTCGCTCGCGCTGTTGTTGCCCGCTGGAACGCGGCTCGTTTCGGCCAGTGCCGACGCGACGTGGCGCATCTGGGAAATATCGAACGGGGCGCAGGTCGGTGCGCAGAATCATGGTGCTCCGATCACAGGGTTGGCAGTGAAGCCAGATGGTCTATTCGTCGTCACCTCCGGTGGCCCGAATGCCCGTCTCTGGAAGATTGACACGAATCCTGTCGTCGAGATGAAAGGGAACATCGCTTCGCAGCGGAACGTCCTCAAGCTGACCGATGACGACACGGTCGCGAAGTCGCGCGTGGCATTGGCCGACGCGGGCTTCAAGGCCGCCGAGAAGAACTTCAAAGAGCGTGAAGAGGCCACCAAGAAGGCGGTCGAACAGAAGGCCGCGATGGAGAAGACGCTGAACGAAGCGAAGCCGAAGCAGGACGCGGCACAGGCGGTCGTCAACGCGGCGAAGACAGAACTCGACGCCAAGCCGGACGACGAGGCGTTGAAAAAGAAGAAGGCCGACGCCGATGCTGCCTTGGCCAAAGAGGTCGAAGCGGTGAAGAAGGCTCAAGAGGCGTTCGATGCCTCGGCCAAGACGGTCGTTCAATCCGAGAAGGGACAAGCTTCGGCACTCGAACAACAAACGGTGGCGAAAACTCTGTTTGATGCCGAGACCGCCGCAGGCAAGCAGGTCGAAACCGTCTTTACTCAAGCGAAGACCGAACTGCCGACGACCGACAAGCCAGTGAAGTCGGTCGCGTATGTCGATGGAGGCAAACTCATTGCGACCGCCGGTGACGACGGCACGATTCGCTTGTGGAGCGGCACGACGGGCAAGCCGCTGGAAGAGATCGTCGGACACAAGGCTCCTGTGGGGATGCTGGTCTCCGGCCCGAACCGCCTGCTCATCGGAGCGAGCGACGACAAAGCCGTGATGGCGTGGGACGCGAATCCGCAATGGAGTCTCATCGCCACCCTCGGCCCCGCGCCCGAGAACATGCTCGATCTGGCGAAGTCGGCGTTCATCAATCGCGTCGTGTCACTCGCCTTCAGTCCCGACGGAAAGATACTCGCGACCGGTGGCGGCGAACCGTCACGCAGCGGCGAGCTGATTTTGTGGAACGTTGAAACGAAGGCGATCGCCCGTCAGTTCGTGGACGCTCACAGCGACACGGTCTTCGGGATCGACTTCTCTCGCGACGGCAAGCAACTCGTCTCGGGGGCGGCCGACAAATTCGTGAAGCAGTTCGATGTTGAGACCGGCAAGCTGATCCGCTCGTTCGAGGGACACACGCATCACGTCCTCGACGTGACCTTCAAGTCAGACGGCAGCCGCATCGCGAGTGCCGGCGCCGACAACGCGATCAAGGTCTGGAACGTCGAGACTGGCGAACAGCATCGCACGATCCAGAACTACACCAAACAAGTCACGTCGATCCAATACATCGGCGCGAGTGACAACCTCATCAGTTGCGGCGGCGACAAGACGGTGAAAATGCACCGCTCGAACGATGGCGGCAACACTCGCAATTTCGCCGGTCAGACCGACTTCGTTTACGCCACCGCCTGCACGCGCGACGAAGCCATCGTCGTGGCGGGCGGCGAAGACGGAATCCTCCGCGTCTGGAACGGCACCAACGCCCAAGAACTCTTCAAGTTCGAGCCACCTAAGCCACCGGTGGACAACACTCAAGCGAAGGCCAATTGACGGGTTCACACCGACAGTGCCCGTAATAAACACCCCGGTTGCTGACAGCAGCCGGGGTGTTTGCGTTGATACCGGACAACATCAATTCGCGGTGCGGCTGATGCGAGAACCGGCGAGTTCGATTTGAGGGTTATTCTCAAAGTAGCCATCATCGCTCCGCGTGATGAGCCTTGAACAAGTTGGCAACGGATTCCACT
>JAYTQJ010000058.1:0-12707 GCA_043746775.1 Schlesneria sp. | reverse complement strand
TTCCGAAGACTCCACGCACCCTACATGCCGTTCACCTTTCGAGTCTGCTCACAGGATGTTCACGATGCTGTCGAGACCTTGGTTGGCTTGCCTGTTTGGTCTGTTGTTGAGCCTCTCCACCACCACGTTTGCTCAGGAAAAGAAGGCCGTCGATCCGCTCGACTGGCCCTACTGGCGCGGTCCCGAAATGAACGGCATCTCGCGCGAGAAAGGGCTGCCTGACACATGGACTCCCGACGGTGAGAACATGTTGTGGAAGAACGCGGAACTCGGGACGCGCTCCACGCCGATCGTGATGAACGGCAAGCTCGTCACGCTCGTGCGGCACAATCCCGGCACGAAGGAAGAGGCCGAGAAGGTCGTTTGTGTCGATGCCGCGACGGGCGAGAAGAAGTGGGAGAACGTCTTCAACGTTTTCCTCTCCGACGTGCCCGACACGCGCGTCGGTTGGTCGAGCGTCGTTGGTGATCCCGAGACCGGCCACATCTTCGCGCAGGGTGTCTGCGGTTACTTCCAGTGCATCGATGGCGAGACCGGCAAGACGATCTGGTCGCACTCGATGAGCGAAGAGTACGGGCTGCTCAGTACCTACGGCGGACGAACCAACTACCCAGTCATTCATGAGAATCTGGTCATCATCAGCGGCGTGGTGATCGGCTGGGGTGAGATGGCTCGTCCCACGTATCGTCTCATCGCGTTCGACAAGCGCAACGGTCAGGCGGTCTGGTTCCAAGGGACGAAGCCACTGCCCGAAGACACGACGTACAGTGGTCCCGCGATCTCGGTCATCAACGGACAGACTCAGTTGGTCGTGGCCTCGGGCGACGGCAGCGTCTACAGCTTCCAGCCTCGCACCGGCAAACTGATCTGGAACTACGATGTCTCACTGCGCGGCATCAACACCGCTCCCACGATCATCGGCACACAGGTCATCTGCGGACACAGCGAAGAAAACCTGGACGACACCGCGATGGGTGCGATCTTCGCCCTCGACGCCACCAAGTCGGGCAACATCACCAAGACAGGCGAAATCTGGCGAACGAAGGAACAGTTCATTGGTCGCACCGGCCCGCTGGTGATTGGCGACCGCATCTACTCGGTCGATGACGGCGGCATCTTTTTTGTGAACGATCTGAAGACGGGCAAGCAGGTTGGTAAACAAAAAATCGGCACGATGGGTCGCGGTAGCCCGGTCTATGCCGACGGCAAGATTTATGTCGTCGATGGCAACGGCCGCTGGTTCATCTTCGCTCCCGATGAAGCCAAGGGGCTGAAGAAGATTCACCAACTGAGGCTCGAAGACGGCGACGTGAACGCTTCGCCGATCGTCTCGCACGGACGCATCTATCTCGCATGCGAGACGATGATGTACTGCATCGGTCTCAAGGAGACTTCCGAAAAGCCTTCTGCTGACCCGATCCCGGCGCAGACTGCTGAAACACCCGTCACCAGCGATCAGAAGCCCGCGACGGCGCTCGTCGTGCCGGTCGAATCGTTGCTCAAGCCCGCGCAGAAGCAACAGTTCTCGGTGCTGCTCTACAACGCGAACGGCCAGTTCCTGAAGGTCGCGGATGCGAAGGATGTGAAGTACACGCTCACGGGTCCGGGCGCGATCGATGACGCGGGCAAATACGCTGGTCCCGGAGGCAACGTCCACGGGGCGGTAATCGTCAACGCCGAGGTCGCTGAACTGAAGAGCCAGGCGCGCGTCCGCGTCATCCCAGAAGTCACGGCCGAGACGCCGTGGACGTTCAACTTCAACGACGGCCTCGTCCCCGTGACGGGTGTCGGCCTGAGATACCGGCACATCGCGATCGACCACGATTACTTCACCACGCTGAAAAAGGATGACCCGCTCGCGGCAAGGCTCTACATCTACCTGACGACTCAGTTCACAAACGTCCCCGCACCGAAGACGACGTTCGATGATTCGACACCTCAGCAGGCGTTCACGGGGCTGAAGCGCTACCTCGGTCTGATCGAGGCCATCACCACGCAAGACCAAGGGAAAGAGAAGCTCGATCCCTCGCTCAAGCGACTCCAAGACGACGGCGTCATCGCCAAGTCCGAGTGGACCGGCAACGAGAAGATTCCGACACAGCTCGTCGTCGAGAAGGGGACTCGCAAAGTCACCGGCAACGGCGTGATGTGCAAGATCACGACGATTCCCAAGGGGACGAAGAGCCAAGGCTGGCTGGGCCATCCCGGCTCGAAGGGCTACTCCATTCAAGCCGACTTCCAAGCGAACGAAGTCGCCACCGGAGCCGATGCCGACAAGCACTCAAAGCTTCCTGATGTCGGCGTGCAAAACCAGCGCTATCGGTTGGCCATGCTCGGAGCCAGCCAGCACCTCAAGGTCTTCTCATGGTTCCCGCACGACCAGAAGTCGCACGAAGTCCCCTTCGCGTGGGAAGCGGGGCAGTGGTACACGCTCAAGCTGATCGTCAACGTCGAGGACCGCGACGGCAAACCGGTCTCAGTCGTGCGCGGCAAGGCTTGGAAGAAAGCGGATGCCGAACCGTCCGCGTGGTCCATCGAATGGACCGACTCCCCGGCGAACCTGACAGGCAGCCCCGGCCTGTTCGGCAACGCCACCAGTGCCGAAATCTTCGTTGATAATGTGTCCGTCGTGCCGCAGTAACTTGCTCGCCGCTTCCGCTCCTCACCCAAGGCACCCCGCTGAGATGGTCGAGAGAGGAGCCGAGGCGTGAGGGTGGTCATCCAACACTGTCCATGATCAGAATTGCAGCCCGAATGAAAACCGTTCCGAGCAGCTACCGATGCCAGAAATCAGCCGCTTCTTCGGAACGATCATCGCGATCTACTACAACGATCATCCACCACCACACTTTCACGTCCGCCACGGCGAACAGTCGGCGTCGGTTGAAATTGACTCGCTGTCGGTTTTGGACGGACGGTTGTCGCCGCGTGTGCTGGGCTTGGTGACTGAGTGGGCGGCAATGCACCAATCCGAGCTTCGAGACGATTGGGACTTGGCCCGCCAACAACTGCCGATGAATTCGATTCCCCCGCTGGAGTGAGACCATGCCGCATGACGTTGTCGCCGTTCGTCCGCTTGCCGAGTTCCGGCTGTGGCTGGAATTTGAAGATGGCGCACAGGGCGAGATCGATCTCGCGGAGACCGTCGCGTTTCACGGAGTCTTCGAGCCGCTTCAGGCGGACGACTACTTTCGACAGGTCCGCATCAACGCCGAACTCGGCGTCATCGAGTGGCCGAATGGAGCCGACCTCGATTCCGACGTTTTGTATTCCACCGTCACTGGCCAACCGATCCCGGGCGCAATGGCCTGCGCTCAGTCATAACCCAACACCAACGACCAAGACCGCCTTCAAGGAACCCGCCATGAAATCTCTATCCCTCGCTGTTGCGACCTGTTTGATCGCGATGGGGCTGGCCGTTGCCGCCGACAAGTTCAACCCGACCGATGATGCGCTGAACATCATCACCAAGATGAAGGTCGGCAAGTACGACTGGCCTCAGTGGGGTGGCTCGCCACATCGCAACAACACGCCGCAGGGCGAGAACATTCCGCACGAGTGGGATCTCGACACGGGCGAGAGCGTCCTGTGGGCCTCGCCGCTCGGCTCGCAGACGTACGGCAACCCCGTCGTGGCGAACGGCAAGGTGTTCGTCGGCACCAACAACACGCATGGCTATCTCAAGCGATATCCGGCCAAGGTTGATCTCGGTTGCCTCATCGCGTTCGAGGAAAAAACAGGAAAATTCCTGTGGCAAGCCTCGTCGCCCAAGTTGCCGTCCGGTCGCGTGAATGATTGGCCACAGCAAGGGATCTGCTCGACCGTGTTCTGCGACGACACACGGCTCTGGTACAACACGAGCCGCGGCGAAGTTCTTTGTTTGGATGTCGAAGGCTTCCATGACGGTGAGAACGACGGCCCCTTCAAAGCCGAAGCGAACGAGAACAAGGACGAGGCCGACATCGTCTGGCGTTATGACTTGATGGGCGTGCTGGGCGTCTTCCAACACAACATGTGTTCGTGTTCGGTGACGTGTGTCGGTGACTACTGTTTCGTCGTGACCGGCAACGGTGTCGATGACGACCACATCAACATCCCCGCTCCGAACGCTCCCAGCTTCATCTGCCTCGACAAGAACACCGGCAAGCTGGTCTGGAGTGACAAGTCGCCCGGCCTGAACATCCTGCACGGTCAATGGTCCAGCCCGCTGGTGTTTGAAGCGGGTGGACAGGCTCAGGTTGTGATGGGTGGTGGTGACGGCTGGATTTACAGCTTCGATCCCGCCGGTGACGGCAAGGGCGGTCCCAAGTTGCTGTGGAAGTTCGACGGCAACCCCAAGGAATCGATCTATCTGCTCGGTGGCCGAGCCACACGAAACCACATCATCGGGACGCCGGTCTTCTACGACGGCAACGTCTACGCCGGTGTCGGTGAAGACCCCGAACACGGTGAAGGCGTCGGCCATTTCTACTGCATCGATCCGACCAAACGCGGTGACGTGAGCATCGAACTGGCCGTCGGCGCCGACGGCAAAGAAATCCCGCCACGACGCCTGCAATCGGTCGATACGAAGAAGGGCGAGAAGGCCATTCCGAACCCGAACTCAGCCATTGTCTGGCACTACGATGCGGTCGATCGCAACAAGAACGGCAAGCTCGAATTTGAAGAGACCATGCACCGCACAATCGGTAGCGCGGCGATCAAGGACGATCTGCTGTTCATCTCGGACTTCGCCGGGTTGGTTCACTGCCTCGACGCGAAGAAGGTCGAGAACGGCAAGCCGGTCGTCTACTGGACGCACGACATGTTCGCCGCCGCGTGGGGTTCGGTCCTGATCGTCGATGGCAAGGTCTACACCGGTGATGAAGACGGCGACATCATCGTGTTTGAACTCTCGAAGAAGCTGAACATCCTCTCCGAGAACAACATGATCAACTCGATCTACAGCACGCCGATCGTGGCCAACAACACGCTGTTCATCTCGAACAAGAGCACCGTTTTCGCTCTCAAACAGGGAGCGAAACTGAAGGGCGGCGTGAAGCAAGGTTCGACCAGCAGCGCTGGCGACAGCGAGTGAGCTGACTCCCGTTTGATCGACACAAGCCCGGCCTGCCGCTTAATTGTGGCAGGCCGTTTTTTATTGTGGCATCACCAACCCGAAGCGTAAGTTTTGAATTTCCGCCCCAACGGGGCAGCCCTAAGTCAGCTCAGGGCAAGCGACCAACGGGAGCGTCGCCCTGGGTTCAAAACGACACCGAATATGAAGTCCCGAAGGGACGGCCCTAATGGATTGGCAAGAGTAGTGCCTCCCCTTCAGGGCTTGAGATTCACGGACAATTGCCAACCCAGGGCGTTGCCCTGGGCTGACATAGTGTCGCCCCTTTGGGGCTGAAAACCCAAAGAGCGCGACTTCAAAAAGCGTAAGCGAGGATATCGAACAGCCACTCCTCGCTCACGCTTCGGATTGGTGTGCAGCAGGCCAAAGACGCCGTCTGTCGCAATCAGCCGATGATCCGCGCCTTGATAATGCGAGCGCGACCGGCGAGGTCTTTACGAACGGTCACGTCCGCATAGCCGCCGTGAGCGGTGAGCATCTGCTGTAGCGGCTCGGCTTGTTCGGGCGACATCTCCATGAGGAAGAGCGCTCCCGGCGCGGCGTGTTGAGACGCTGCGGCGATGAGCCGCTCGAAGACGCTCGAGCCCGTCGGGCCACCGTCCAGCGCGAGCCTCGGTTCGTGCTTGGCCACTTCCGCGTCGAGCGTGTCGATCTCAGCCGATGAGATGTAGGGTGGGTTGCCCGCGATGATGTCGAACTTCGCGGTGGAGACTAGCGGCGCGAACAAGTCGCCCTCGAAGAACTCGATCCGATCATCGATCTTGTTCGCGGCGGCGTTCTCTCGCGCAATGCTTAGCGCGGCGGGGCTGATGTCGGTGGCGACGACGTTCACGTTGAGCTTCGTCATCTGGCAGTTCTTCGCCACGGCAATGGCCACGCAACCTGAGCCGGTACACAAATCGAGGACTCGCACAGCGCCCGCCGTCTGTCCCGAGGAAGTGCGTGCTGCAACCAGTGCTTTCACCCCTTCAATGATCTCGATCACCAGCGTCTCGGTGTCCGGGCGCGGGATCAGCACATCTCGCGTGACGCGGAAGTTGAGACTGAAGAACTCGCGATGCCCGACGAGGTACGCGACCGGTTCCGCCTGCGCCCGCCGCTGAACCAGATCTCGCATGGTCGCGCGGACGGAATCGGACAACGGTTCGTCGTAGGCCGTGTAAAGTTGAATACGCTGACAGCCGCGTGCGTGGGCGAGCAGGATTTCGGCATCGAGTCGCGCGGTGTCGCTGCCGTGTTTCTTGAGGTGCCCCGTGGTCCATTCGAGGACGCGGCGTACGGTCCAAGCTTCGGGAGGGGCGGGCGGTGGCGATTCGGCCTGTGACACATGGCTCTCCCAAAACGTGAGGCTTGCCAAAACGTGAGGCGTGATCGAGAAGCGGGACTCAAACCAACGCGGTCACTCGACGTTGCCGAGCAACCGTTCGTTGCGGTCGAACTCGACCATCGCGCTGATGACCTCATCCATGTGACCGATGATGATCTGGTCGAGTTTGTGGAGCGTCAGGTTGATGCGGTGATCGGTCAGGCGATTCTGCGGGAAGTTGTAGGTCCGGATTCGCTCGCTGCGATCGCCCGAACCGACGAGCGTGCGGCGGTGTTCGGATCGTTCCTTGTTGGCCTGATCCTGACGCGCTTCCATCAAGCGGCTGCGCAGGACACGCATCGCTTTCGCGCGGTTCTTGTGCTGACTTTTTTCGTCTTGAATCCGAACGACGATACCGGACGGGACGTGCGTGATGCGCACGGCCGATTCGATCTTGTTGACCTTTTGTCCGCCGGGACCGCCCGCGCGCATCGTGTCGATCTGAAGATCTTCGTCGCGAATCTCGACATCAATGTCGGTCGCTTCGGCCATCACGGCCACGGTCGCCGCGCTGGTGTGAACGCGGCCTTGCGTTTCGGTTTCGGGAACACGTTGAACGCGATGACCACCACTCTCGAACTGCAACTGGTGGTAACAGCCTTCGCCGGTGATCGACAGGACGACATCTTTCATCCCGCCCAGTTCGGTACCGGACATTTCCAAGACTTCGAACTTCCAGCCGCGCGCCTCGACGTACTTCGTGTACATCTCGAACAGATCGCGTGCGAACAAGGCTGCTTCGTCGCCGCCGGTCCCCGCTCGGATCTCCATGATGAGGCTGCCGCGTGTGAGCGAATCGCCCGCCGTAACCATGTCTTCCAGTTCGACGCGCATCACATCGAACTGGACTTGAAGTTCGGAACACTCGGCCCGCGCGTACTCTTCGGTTTCGGCATCTTCCGCCGAGTCGAGAACCTCGCGAGCAGTTGCCAAGTTCTGTTCGAGTTCATTGAACTCGCGAACCGTTCGGGCAACCTTCCCCAAACCGCCGTACTCGCGCTGGACTTCCAGCATCTGCGATGTATTGGCGAGAACTTCGGGGTCTTGAAGTAGACGCTCCAATTCCTCGTATCGCTCAAGCTTGGCCTGCAAGACGGGGAACATGGTGGGCAAACCAATACTGACGCAGAAAGCGGAACAGCGCGAGTGGCGGCGAGGCTCTGCGGATCAACGGACTCCACAAATCGAACGGCGACACCAAAGTCGGAGCAACCACACCAATCACCTTCACGGCGCGACGCACATCGTCGGCACCGACGTGAGTGCGGAGTGCGTCGAAACCTACGCCTTCTCGCCAGCGGCAGCTTCGCCCTCGGCCTTTTGAGCTTCGGTTTGGCCCCATTTGTACTTGCGCTGGAATTTCTCGACGCGCCCGGCGAGGTCCATGATCTTCTGCTTGCCCGTGTAGAACGGATGCGAAGCGGCGCTGATATCGACTGTCACCAGAGGATAGGTCTTGCCATCGATCTCGACCGTCTTGGTCGTCTTGATCGTCGATCCCGCCATGTACTGCGCACCCGTCGATGAGTCTTGGAACACGACGGTTTGATAGTCGGGATGGATGCCTTGTTTCATGGTCCGCACACCTGCAAAAAGATTGGATGCCTCTACGGCGCTGAGCCTTTGGCTCGTGGAAAACCGAAGCCCATCCCTGCGATTCGCCCAGCGACAAAACGGCTTGGGGCGGAGAGTCTAGGTTTCGATGAGACCGCCTGCAAGCGACTGGACTCGCGATGCGGCAAACACCCGAATCTCGCCTGACCAAGAGGTTACGGCCGTTGTTGAGTGCCTGAACTGTCGCGACCGGCCAGAAGATATGGGCAATTTAGCTGGAGTTGACCGCGATCGAAGAGTCTGACGGTGGTGCCGATCATGCGTCACCCTTGGCAATCTTTCTGTCGCATCTAACGCCCGCTCCGATACTGACGGTGAGACCTATCGGCCTGCCAGCGCTCAATGAGCGGGTCGTGCATTGGTCGTCTGGGCGGGTCGCATCAGTGCCAACGCACGACTATTGCCCTTTGGGGTTGGCCGACGACCTCTGTGCCACTGAGCGAGCAACTCGGTTGCGACGCGGAACAGGTGACAGGAACCAAAAACTAGGAGTTAGAAATGTTTGGTCTGAAGAGACTTCGCTTTGTCGGTCTCGGGACAGGATTGTCCATGATGATCGGCACGGCAGGGTTGCTCGTCACGAGCGCCCTGCACGCAGCGGACCCGGGGTGTTGTGCCCCGGCGGCCTGCCGCCCCACCATTCAAGGTGGCGGATGCTGCGACAAACTTTACGAAGATGCGGCCGCGCGTCTTCGCAACATGAACAGTGGCTGTTGCGCACCGGCGGCTAACGCCTGTGCTGCACCAGCGACGACCTGCGATCCTGCGGCCGTGTTCAACGGCTGTGGCAGCGCAACCGCCAGCGATTGCAGCCACGGCTGCGGTCTGTTGAGTGGCGATCTGGGCGAGCCGTTCACGCTGATCAGCTTGTTCGATAATGAGTGCGGTGGTAACCGTCTCAAGGACAAGGGCTGGATCATCGGTGGCCATACCCAATACGGGTATCAGAGCAATCCGGACGGTGCCTTTGCTGGTAACGGAACGGCCGCTGGCAACGTAGCGGGTGGTCAGCGAGAATTCCGTCACGCCTATCTCAATCAAGCCTACCTGTACGCTGCGAAAGTGGCCGACGGGAGCAAGGGGTTCGATTGGGGTTTCCGCGCCGACATGCTGTTCGGTGTGGATGGCCGAGATGCTCAAGCATTCGGTAACAAGCCGACGGGAAGCTGGGACTTCAACAACGGGTTCGATCACGGTCAGTATTCGTGGGCCTTCCCGCAGTTGTACGGAGAAGTCGCCATGGGTGACTTGTCCACGAAGGTCGGACACTTCTACACCCCGATCGGTTACGAAGTCGTTCCGTCCAACGGCAACTTCTTCCTAAGCCGCCAACTGACGTTCTACAACAGCGAACCGTTCACTCACACCGGCACGCAGTCCACCTACAAGGTCAACGATAAATTGACCGTCAACGGCGGCTATGTACTCGGTATGGACACCGGCTTTGAACGCTTCAATGGCGGCGGTGCCTTCCTCGGTGGAGCCACTTACGTCGTGAACGAAAACACGACGTTCATCTACCAGATGCTCTCGGGCAATCTGGGATGGCGCGGTAATGGATCGATCAACAGTGCCATCCTGACCCGCAAGTGGTCGGACAAATTCAGCACGGTCCATCAGTTCGACGTGCTGGGAACCGATCTCGCTGGTGCGAACTTCAATGCTCAAGGTGGTATCGCCGGTGATTCGGTGGGCCTGATCAACTACGGCTTCTACGACATCACCAGCAAGCTGAAGGCTGGTTACCGCAATGAGTGGTACAAAGCCGACGGCACCTCGTACTACACGAACACCATCGGTGTGAACGTGAAGCCCACGGCCAACCTGACGATTCGTCCTGAAATCCGTTACATGAACTCGCCAGGCAACGAAGCCAACTACGTGACCCCAGGCTTGTTCAATGGTCAGCTCTACAACCAGACCGTCTACGGCATCGACGCCATCCTGACGTTCTGATCGGTGCGAGGAACACAAACCTCGGTCCATCTCGCTGGCCGCGACTGCCAACAGTCGCGGCCAGTTTTCGTTGATACGGATGTTTCTACTCTTCGCGGCCTAGACTGACGCCTTTGTGACCGCAGCACACTAACCCGAAGCGTGAGTTTTGAAGTTGCGCTCTTTGGGCTTTCCGCCCCAAGGGGGCAGCCATAAGTCAGCCTAGGGCAAGCGACCAACGGGAGCGCCGCCCTAGGTATCGGTCGTCACAGAATCTCAAGCCCTGAAGGGGCGACCCTATGTTGTTCGCAGGAATAGTGCCGCCCCTTCAGGGCTTGAGATTCACGGAAAATCGCCAACCCAGGGCGTTGCCCTGGGCTGGCATAGCGTCGCCCCTTTAGGGCTGAAAACCCAAACAGCGCAACTTCAAAAAAGCGTGAGCGAGGAGGCGGGTAGCGTCCTCGTTTACACTTCGGGTTAGTGTCAGCTTCGGCCGCGTGGAGTTTCACTCACTCGCGTACACACGCTTCCCGCCGAGATACGTCGCCTCGACCGAGATGTTCCGAACATCGTCCACGGGACACTCCAAGATGTCCTGCTTCAAGACCACGAAGTCGGCTAGCTTGCCCGGTTCGAGCGATCCCTTGTGAGTCTCTTCAAACGTGAGCCACGCGTTGTTGATCGTGTAGAGCCGCAGCACCTGTTCGCGCGAGATCGCTTGTTCGAGATGCAGTGGCTGATCGGCGCGACGCGCCTGACGTGTCAGCGCCGTCCACATGCCGAGGAACGGGTTGTACGGATTGACGGACCTCAAGCTGCCGATCTTCTGCATGTGATCCGAGCCGCCTCCCACGACAACACCGTGGTCAAACAACGTTTTGTAGGGCTGAAAATATGTCAGCCGTTCATCGCCGAATTGCTTGCGCAGCGTGGCCCCATCGAGCCATAACCACGCCGGTTGGAGATCGGCCACGATGCCGAGTTGCTGCATCTGTTGAATGGCTTCCAAGCTCATGAAGTTGCAGTGAGTGATACACGGCCGACATGGCTTCACCGGGAACTCCTGGTTGATCTCGGCATACGCTTCGATCAGCGCATGAATCGCTCCGTCACCAACCGAATGGGCTGTGAACTGAAGGTCACGCTTCAACGCGAACCGGGCCATGTGAACCAGTTCCTCCTGCGGGATGAACCGGATGCCGCGATAGTCGGGGTCGGTGATCGAGTAGATGTCGCTCACGCCCCACGGCTGTCTCATGAACGCACTGCCGGTCAACATGCCGCCGTCGAGGAACACCTTGATCCCGCGCAGCCACAGCATCGAGTCATACTGATGCAGCGGATGATCGGCCGCCTTCTGAATCCCGCGTTCCACGTCTTCTCGGCTTCCCATGCCGTTCACGCCGTAAGACAGAAACACGCGACAGTTCAGTTCGCCCGCGTCTTTCAACTGCGAATAAGCTTTGATCGACTCATCGCCCGCCGCGCGATCGGCCACGCTGGTGAGACCGACCGCGTTGTAGTCGGCAAACAATTCCTTGAGCCGCTTCGCACGATCATCGAGCGTCGCCGCTTTCGACTTTCCTTTCGACTTCACGAAGCGCGACGCATTCCGCAGGATGCCGGTCGGCTCGCCGGTGACCGGATCCTTCTCGATCTTCCCCGCCTTGCCGTCGGTGATTTCAAAGTTCTTGTCGATGCCACTCAGTGCCAGCGCGAGCGAGTTGCACGAACAGTCCGGTCCCGTGCTGAACATGACCGGATTCTTCGGAGCCGCCGCGTCGAGTTCTCTCCGATTCGGATACCGCTGGTCGCGCAGCCGCGTGATGAAAACTTGCGAGACGACGATCCAATCGCCGTCGTCCAGCGTCTCCGCTCGACCAGCGATGTACTTCAAGACATCGGCCACCGTGTCCATCTCGGGGATCGGATGATCGAACTCATACATCGCTGCGCCGGGAGCATGGACGTGCGAATCGCACAGCCCCGGAATCACCGTCCGCCCCTTCAGATCGACGACTTTCGTCTGCGGTCCCGCCAGCTTCAACACGTCCCCGTTCGAGCCAACGGCTTGAATCCGATCGCCCTTCACGGCCATCGCCTCGGCCAGCGAGAACTTCGCATCGACCGTCACGATCTTCCCGCCATGCACGATCAACTCGGGAGGCTCCGCCCCACGGCACGTCCCCGCGAACATCAGTCCCGCCACGAATAGCCCCACGACAGAACGCAGCATCACAGCATCGCACATGAGATCGGCCTTATAGTGAACGTAGGATGGACGCCCTCGTCCGTCCGTCTCCAAACTAAAGTCACTCGGACGAGGGCGTCCAAGCTACGACTGGCTTTCGACTCCTACGTTTCTCGATCCGACGACGACTTTCAAGGCGGACTGTATCATCGCACGCATGACTCCGAACGACTGCCGACTCACATCCACCGACTCGTCCCCTCGCGAGTGCCCTCGCTGCCAGACCTCATTCGTCTGTGACATCGCCGTTGGACGAGACCGCTGCTGGTGCATGAACTTCCCTGCCATCCTGCCGCTCGAATCCACGGCAAGCTGTTTGTGCCCGACCTGTTTGCAGGACGAGATCGAAGCGAGATCAACATCGACTCGCGATTGTGGGCCATAGACCGCGTCGTTTAACCGCGTGGGCAACGCCCCGCGCGTCG
>JAYTQJ010000057.1:0-2485 GCA_043746775.1 Schlesneria sp. | reverse complement strand
GGCTCATCACGCGGAGCGATGATGGCTACTTTGGCCGGAGACGGAGCCTCGCGGGTTTCTTCGAATTCACTCCTCAGTCAAGAACGTCTTCAAGAGTTTCACTAATCGGTGCGGGTGCGTCAGAGACGGGTGCATTCCGGACGAGTGCATCCATTCGGTGCGTGCGTTCTTCAAGCCCTGTTCGAGGACCGAGTGACAGCGTGCTTCGATCGGACCTTCGCCTTCGGTACGGACCAGCATCACGGGACAGGCGATCTCACCGAGCCGGCTGGTGATGTTGAACCTTGCGGTCGCGAGCGCCTTGTTCGCCAGTTCGGCCTGCGGGATTGAGCCGGTTGATTCGACGAGAAATTCAAACCGTGTTCCATCGAACGGCGGGAACCAGCGGCGGTGGTTTAACTCTTGAACGCGGCGGCGGCCCGGAAACGCTGACAGTGAGCGGCGCGTACGACGGCACCACGCGGCGAGGACTCGTTCACTCAGCGACAACGGCCGCGCGGCGAAGCCATGTTGCAGCACGAGTCCCGAGATTCGCGCGGGCGCTTCGAGTGCCGTCTGCAACGCGACGGCCGCTCCGAACGAGGCACCGAAGACGCGAATGGCGTTGTCACCGTGATGGTCCGCCACGGCGAGCAAGTCCGCCGCGAAGTGATTCATCGTCGGTCGCGACGTTCGTGCAGGGCCGTCATCGAACGAGTCGAACACCACGCAGCGAAACTGTCCTCGCAACAACCACAACAGGAGCGACGACATTTCTGCGGTCGCCGCGAATCCGTTGAGCAAGTAGAGCGGCGGGCCTTCACCCCAAGTGCGGCCCACCAACCGCCGCG
The DNA here is from genome assembly GCA_043746775.1 of Schlesneria sp. GTDB lineage: Bacteria > Planctomycetota > Planctomycetia > Planctomycetales > Planctomycetaceae > Schlesneria. Next base: position 1,655 of record JAYTQJ010000057.1, on the reverse strand, counting down.
ATCCGTTCGCCAATTCCCACGGGGTCGATTCCGAGTGATACGCGGCCAAGACCTCGGACCAAACCAGCGGAGTCGGACACGGCTCTCCCACCGTCGGTGCGGGTGAGGGCGACTCAGTGCTGGACGAAAGAGCAGGGGAGGGAGCCGCATCACACGACGAACCGCAACCGCCGCGCGAGTCGCACTCGTTTGGAATCGGCTCACCGTGGCGTGACTCGCCGTGGCCGGGCATCGGTCCATGGGAAGCCACCGAAGAAGTACTCGTCGCATCGAACATCGTGGTCTCTGCCTCAACCAATCCTGTGTCTCAGTGAATTCCCAGTGGCTACTAGGCTTTGTATTGAAACTCACCCCACCGGGCTTGCCCCGGTGGAATCAGGTCTTTGCACTACTCGGCGTCGCCGAAATGAGGGAGTAGTGCAGAGACCCGTAAACCACCCCGACAAGCGGGGTGGGGTTTCATAACAGAGCCTAGTCACCCGACGATCCGTCGATCCGCCGCACAAATGGCGTGATAGGCCGAGACACTGTCTTCACACGATCGCAGTTCCGCAAGAAAGTCGGGGTTCTGCAACATGCGGCCGAGTCGCGCGAGGACATGCAGGTGCGTGCGTGAATCGCGACAGACGACTAAGAAAAACAGATCGGTCAGTGCGCGGTTGGGTGCTCCAAACGGGAGGCCCGACAGTGTGCGACCGAACGCGATGACCGATGAACCGAGCACGTCCGGTTGTGGGTTGCGGGGGTGCGGGATCGCAACACCGTTCTCGAACGCGGTCGAAAGGACGGCTTCGCGATCTTGAATGGCGGTCAGCAACGACGCGGGTTGCCACACCTCCCACGAGCGGCCTGCCAGTTCGACCAGTCCTTCCAACACAGAGCGTTTGGTCCGCGCTTCGAGCGGGACTTGGACGGTCTCGACTCGCAAGAGGGCCGCCACGGGATGCGGATCGTTGAACTCCATCGACCGATGCGATTGTTCGAGGACCGCCAGTTCGCGATCGGTGTACTCTCGCATCTCTTGTTCGAGCCAGTGCGTGATCTCGGTGGGATGGAACTGCCAATCACCGGCAATCTTTCGACCCGGAATGCGGCCGCGATTAACGAGCTTTTCAATTTCACGACGGTCGCGTCCCAACTGACGCGAGAGTTCATCTAGGTTGTACCAATCGTGGGACATGGTGGGGTGGGCTTTGGAGGTGGGACATTGTTCGGGCGGAGGGAAGTCAGGCGGGAGCGAACATCAACGGGCAATCAAATTCGCCGCAATCCCGTTCAGCAGGAATGCTCTCGCAGTGAGGATTGCATTCGCGGCGGAGATTGTCGAACGAGGCAGGCAAATTTCCGCACGGAAGGGCCACACACATCTGCTGGCATTGATCTCGTACTACAAGCGTTTTGTTTCTTCGCCGGGCGCGCAGATTTCTGATCGACCAATTTGCACGTGTCTTTACTCCGAAGGAGCTGCGTCTCATAGCCCAGGGTTGCCGTGCATCGCGGCTACCCTGGGGAAATCAGAGGCGGTGATGCCTCTACCCCAACGGGGTTGCGTCTCGCTGACCGTTGGACGGAACCCCGTTGGGGTACAGGGCGAGGTTGCTTCCCTGACCCAGGGTAGCTCGCTCCGCTCGCAACCCTGGGCTATGAGACGCAAC
>JAYTQJ010000056.1:0-2486 GCA_043746775.1 Schlesneria sp. | reverse complement strand
GAAGTGAAGGCTGTTTCTCATTCTCACGGCCACGTCGAAGCTCCGTGACCGTGGTATCCCATCTCTGATATTCGAAAAGGCGATGGCACTGTGCTTCGTGCTTTCTCGCTTGCTATCGCATCCTTGCTCACGCTGCGGGTTGGTGTCGTCGAGCCACTGGCTTTCCGACTGTTCGCCCCCCAACCGCCACTTTGCGCGACTTTTATCTGAACCTCAAAGTCGGCACAACCGATACAACAGATGTGATCGGAATCGCATCGACAGCGATCGGCGGGCGAACTATTTCTCAAACAAGTGACCCCACCGGGCTTGCCCCGGTGGCTCGCGGGTTTCTGCACTACTCGCTGCGCCGATTCGAGAGACTGAGCAAGTAGTGCAATAACCTGTTTCCACCGGGGCAAGCCCGGTGGGGTTCGCTTGTTTAAGGACTATTTCTGATCGCTGGCGGCTGACTGGCGTGAATCGGCAAGAACCAGCGAGGTTCGGCCGATCCCGCCGCGTTCGAGGGGGAAGAGACTCATGCGATTCGTAAGAAGAGCCGGGATCGGCGTGTTGTTGGCCTGCGCTCCGCTGGGAACCATCGGTTGTGCGAGCCTGCCCAGCAAACTGTCCGCAATTCCGTTGGTTGCCCGACAACATTCGGTGGCAGACGAATACCGTCTCGCATTGAAAGCGGAACAACAAAAAGACTACGTCAAGGCGCGCGATCTCTATGCGTCTTTACAGCGCCGGGCTCCCGAAGTTCCTCTCTATGCCCACCGCATGGGAGTCGTCAGCACCCAACTGAACGATCACGCGACGGCGGCGAAATACTTTGAACACGCCCGGAAACTCGATCCCAACAACGCGTCCTTGCTGACCGACATGGGCTACTCGGCCATCATGCAGCAGGACTACTCACGGGCCGAAGGACTGCTCACAGCCGCCGTGAAATTGCGCCCCGAGAACACCCGCGCCGTCAACAATCTCGCGCTGGCCCTCGGTCATCAGGGCCGCTTTGATGAAAGCTTGGCGACCTTCCGCAAGATCAACAGCGAAAGCAACGCGCTGTCGAACTTGGCCTACGTCCACACCCAACGTGGTGAACAACCGCAAGCGTTGGAGTGTTACCGCCGCGCCTTGTCGCTCGAACCGAACAACAAGTCGCTCGCCAGCCAACTCGCTCAGTTGGAAACCCAGATTTCAAACGGTGCCTCCGTTCCCGAGCAGCCGGCGCTCGCAAACTCCACCACTACGACCGCTCCTGTCACGGCTACCGCTGCTGAGTTCCCCGCCGACATCCCCACATCTCCGCAGTTGTCGTCGGCGACCGAACCACCGCTGGTTCATGCCTCGGAGTTCCTGCCATCGCCGGGTCTCGACGTTTCCATTCACGAGGCCGTCGCCACCACGCGCGCCGCCAAAATCGCCGCCTCCCGACCGCGTGACCGTCTCCCCGACGACGAAGAGTTGCCATTTTTCGAGGACGGCGAGCCTGAGGTTCGCACTCAGGCCGTGGCCGAACGCGAACAACCCAGACAACATCCGCTCTCAGAGTTTGAGCAACCATTGATCGTCCCTGATGGAGCGTTCGTCTCGCCCGTCGCGGGAACGCTCACGACCTCTGCCTCGCGTACTGCCAGCTTGGAAGCCACCTCTTCAACGGCGGTCGCTGCTCCACAACAGGTCGCCATTTCGGCTTGGGATGCGGACCTTCCGTTGCCGTCACCCTCTGCTCCGCCACAACCCTTGAGCGGGAGCAGTAACCCCTCAGATGAGTTAGCCAGTGTCTTCAATGACGACGACAATCGCCCCGAAACGACGACGGCCGATGCCGAGGAATTGACCGGCTTGGAATGGGTCAAAGATGAGCAGGCGACTCTCGCCGCAGCCCATTCCGGAACCCCGGAAACTGGCTTCGTCGAACTGGCCGATGGACTGAAGGGCTTCTGCCCGGTGGCCATTCGTGACGACCGCCGCCTCACCGCTGCTCGCGATGAATTCTCATTCGAGTACCAATCGCAGGTCTATCGCTTCAGTTCGGCCGAAGCTCTGGCGAAGTTCCAAGCGAACCCGGAACTCTACGCTCCGATGGCGGGCGGCTTGGATGTCGTGGCTGTCCGACAAGGGGCGGCCGTGGCGAACGGCTCGCTCGACCATGCCGTCTGGTTCCGACACCGCCTCCACTTGTTCAGCACCCTCGAAAACCTCGCGGCCTTCCGCGCTGCTCCGCGAACATTCGCCGCCGTGCAGTAGAACGTCTGATTCACAACTCGCGCCGCTCACCAACTCATCGTCGAAGCTGCGACAGAGTCTGTACGCCTCGACTGCCTTCGGGCAGTCGGGGCGTCGGCTTTTTCAGCGTTGACTGAACAGGGGCAAGAATACTGTGACGATTCGCAGGGCCATCGCCTTGTTGAATCTGTAAGTTGGGGTGCCACGGTCACGGAGCTTCGACGTGGCCGTGAGAATGAGAAACAGCCTTCAGTTCCTCGCACGGCCACGTC
>JAYTQJ010000055.1:0-5448 GCA_043746775.1 Schlesneria sp. | reverse complement strand
CAACGCCCCGCGCGTCGAATGGAGAAACCGCTTTCCACGTCGCTCGACGCGCGGGGCGTTGCCCACGCGGTGAAACGATTGAACCTCTCACTTCACTTACATCTTTCAGAGCCAAGCACCATGAGTATCGAAGTCACCTGCGACGATTGCGGTCGCGAATTCCGAGTCGCTGAGACCTCCGCCGGAAAGAAGATCCGGTGCAAGTGCGGAGCGCCGGTGCGCGTTCCCGCGGATGACGGCGAGGACTACGAAGCAGTCACGCCGGTGAAACGATCCGGTTCCGGTCGTCGTTCCAAATCGAAGGGCGCGGGTTCGATGAACGGCCTCATGATTGGAGGCGGCGTTGGGCTGGTGGCCATGATCGTGATCGGGCTGGTGCTGTCGCAATCCGGCGGGAACCAGCCGCTCCCCGCGCCGCCTCAGTCCGCTCAAACGGTTCCCGCTGCGACGAACAACGTTCCGGGCACAACGAACACGACGCCCGCAGGCGTTCCCGCGCCGGTGAACCCCTCACCGAAGCCGCCCGCTGGAACGACGAACACCACCCCGACGGTTCCGACGCAACCCACGGCACCGATCAAGCCAACCGCCCCCGCAGTGGCGGCGGTGGTGGAGACGCGCTGGCAGGCGGTCGAGTCTATGTTTCAAGTCGGTCACTCGGGAAAGGACGCGAAGGTGGCGATCGCGCCCGGCGGGAAGTTCGTCGCGCTCGATCGAGGCATTCACGACACCGCCTCGGGTGCTGAGCTTTGGGCCGCACCGGCCGGGTTCGGCGGGGGCGATAAGAACGCGCTGCAAGCGGTCAACGCGGATGGAACCTGCTTCGCGGAAGGAGATGAGTCCGGGCAAAAGCTCACGATCTATTTCAAGGAGAAAGTCGCAGGCGAGACGAAGGTCGATGTGCCCACGCCCAACGGAGCCTCAAAGCTGACGATGCTTCAGTTCTCGGAGACCAAGCGATTGGTGGCCGCATTCACGTCCGGTGCCAGCGCGCGCGTCGCGGTCTACGACATCGAGAAGCCCAAGAAAGCTTCCAAAGAATTCACGACCGAAATCTGTAACAGCCGGTCGGGAGCGATCAGTGACGACGGCAAGTTTTTGGCGGTCGCGTCAGCGCAGTCGCTCAAGGTGTACGACTTGGTGAAGGGTGTCAGCGCGGCGACGATGGCCGCTCCTGCGAATGGCCCGCAGGCATTCCGCAGTTGCTCGGGCGTGGCGTTCTCACCCGACAACGAAGAGCTGGCGGCAGTGCTCGCGACGGGACTGCTCGTCTGGTCCAACCGCGGCAAGCTGCTCGAAGAATGGGGCGACTCGGTTTCGGCTGCCCATTTCTTTTCGGGTGGCGGGCTGGCTTGCCTCCCCGACAAATCGGGGTGGTTAGTCCACGGCCACCAACTGTTTGATCGCGCCACCAAGATGGTCGCCTGGGAGCTTCATTCGGCTCCGCACTACAACCACCCCGTCGTTGTCCTTGATGCCGATCATGTCATCGTTTCGGGAGGCAGCCCGAATAACGGACAGGTCGCGGCGATTAAAATTCCACGCGACGAACTGGCCAAAGCGACGAAGGCGATCGCAGACAAAGTGGACTGCGTGATCGGCCCGTACTCGCCGATCAGCATCGTCTACGAAGTGGGCGAGCCCCGGTTTGCTTCGCGTCAAGATGTGACCAACCAATTGCATACGACGCTGACCGAACGGCTGACCAAGTTGGGGATCAGCGTCGCCGAGAATCAGCCGGTCATCCTGAAGGTCGTCTACACCGAGGTCGCCGGTCAGACGATCGAGTACACCGAGGGACGCGGGTTTGGACCGCCGATTCCGCGACCACCTGGATTCCCTCGCTCACCGTTCGACAAGCCGGGAACGAAGGTTGTCGAGACCAAGCACGTCTACAGCATCGTCCTCGAACGCAAAGGAGACGCTCGACTGTGGTGGGCCGCCAACATCACGCAAGAAGCCCCCGACAACTTGAAGGGCGACACGACGGAAACCAACGTCCGCAACACCTCGTTTGAAGTGGTCAAACAACGAATCGGCGGCTTCGTGCTACCACGTTTCATCCCCGTCGATCCGACGATTCCGTCGCTGCCGCTCAAGTCGGACCTCGGCAGCTTGTGAGCGTCGCTCCAAGTGAGACCGCTTGCGGGTGTGCGTGAGAGCGTGTTCCTCGGTTACATCTCGCGCGGTCAGTGATGAGACATCTGAGCGGGGCGGCGTAAGCCCAATGGCACTCACTTTGAGCGAATTTCAAATGGACGCTCGATGCGACGTAGCTGAATTCGTGAGAATTCAGTCGTCTTGGACGATCATCTGAAGTCTTACGACTTCAGCTACATCCCAAAGTGAGTGCCATTCGGCTTACGCCGCCCCGCTCAGAAATCTCTCACTTCAATGCTGCGAGACGCATGATCTCCCACAACTACGCGCCGATCAGATCGCGGACTTGAGCGAGATCGGTCATCAAGCGGTCGGGTTTCAGGGCCGGATCCCGCATGTCTTCAGAGTCGGCACGCAAGGCGATTTTCTCGGCGGCATAGAGGGCCGTTCGGATGCCGATCGACTTGGCGATCGACAGGTCGCCACGGACATGCGAGCTGATGTAGAGGATGTTCTCCGGTTCAAGACCCAGCTTGTTGAAGCGGTCCATCGCGCGCAGGAACATGGTCCGCGCGGGCTTCTTGACGCCTTCTATGTACGAGAACGTGTGTAGCGCGGGCTGGAACAAACTGTCGGGAGCGGCGACCGGCCCCTGCTCTCGCAAGGCTTTGATGAGCTGCGTCACGGTGAACGGTTGAGCGTCCGCAAACAGCGCCTGACGGTAGCCGCCTCCTGCCACCGCCGACAGCGCCGCATGCGCGTTCGGCGCGGCTTCCACTCCTTGTAACGCGCTGTGAAAAAAGTACGCGACCTTCTCGGACAGTCCGTCCAAGTCTCCATAGATCGACGTGTCGTACTGATAGTCCTTCTTGTCGAGCATCCCGATCAGCTTGAGCCACAGCTTGGATGCGTTCACCTCAACCATGTCGCCCTTGCGTCCGGACGACGCCATCTGCTGCTCCTCCAACGCGTGAATGTACTTCTGCAACATGTATTCCCACGGCTTGCCCATCTTGCGGGTCATGCTGTTCCACATGTTGAATTCTTGGATCGTCTTGTCGAGGGCGACTTCCATGCGGATCGCCTGCGGATGCTGAAAGAGCAGCTCGCCATCGGCGATCCGCAGCAGCGTTCCATACACGTTCCACGAGACCGCCTTGATGGCGGTGAGCGGCTTCAGATACGGCGTCGCCTTTGCCGGTTCCGCCTTCGGCGGCGCGGGCCAGCGCAATTGTCGTTCGGTCAGCCAGTCGGCGTATTCGAGAAGTGTCTTCGCCATGAGTGTCTCAATTGAGCGAGAGAAGTTTTTAACGTGATGTGATGGCCACCGCCGAACGGCTTGGAATGATATCGACACGTCCAGTCCGGGACATGTGTGACAGGTCGCGCTGCAGAAATTGAAAATCAAGAACGGGCAAGCGAGACGCTTACCCTACGGGTGGGTTGGATCACGGCCAGTTGGCGGCAGCGGCTCTGGTGTGAGCGGCTTCTTCGGGCGAGCCGTGTTGATCGAGCCAACGGGCCAGTTCACTCCTCGCGTCTGTGCGCCACGGTTGGCGAATGACTCGCGCCCGCAGCCAGTGGCCGAGTTGCTCGTCATCTACTGACGCGGGGGCGGCGGTAATGACCGAGTCCAACAGTGCGCCCGTCATGTCGGCGGGCGTCATTGTTTCAAACAGCCTTTGTCGGTCCTTGGGAAGCCGTTGAAACGCTTGCACGGAATCATCGGCCAGGCGCTGAGCCAGCTTCGACGCATCGACTCCGTCTCGAAATGGGGGTCGCGCGTAGATCATCATCGCCAACGCGAGGGCCGCGAGATCATCTTCCGGTTGCACGGCCATTCGCGTGCGGAGCGATTCGTCATCAAGGCTCTTCGCTTCCATCCACTCTCGCGACCAAGCTTGCCGCCACAGGCCGCGCGCGATCGCATCGGCAGTCACACGGTTTCCTTCCCAAGTGAAATGGACATGCTCCAACAAGTGCTTTCGCCCGGGAGCCGGAATCGCGTCGGCTTGGCGGATGATCGTGTGCAAGTCCACGAACGATGCGCGGTCTGTCGCATGTCGCTCGGCCACAGATTGGACCGTTGCGCGGAAGGCCGAGGGGACGCGGAACCGGCAGCCGTCCAGATCGAGCGCCGCTTGAAACTGCTCGACTGCGTCGTTCGTTCGCCCCGCGCGTTCGTAGCCCTGAGCCAACCGAAACCGAATGTTCGGATCGCCGTCTCGCTCGACACGCAGGCGCTCGAGCTTCTCGATTCCCTGTTGGGCATCACCGAACTGAGCCTGCCATTCGATGACCAATTGTTTCCTGTGGCGAGCGTCCTCTTCCACCGACCTCTGCGTGGGATTGAGGTTCTCAATCGGAGGCTGGTCTCGTTCATTGGCGACCGGGCTGACGAAGAGGATCGGCACCCGAGCCGCTCCCGCCAGCCTGACCATCGCGGACAGATTCTGCTCGAACCGCTGGTTGGCTCGTTGAAAGGTGTCTCTGTCGAGCGGGATGTGCAGGTCGCCTGGCAACGACTCGATCAGATCGGTCGGCTGAGTGCGAGATTGTGTCAGTCGCGAGACCGCCTGCACGAGATAGAGCCGCCGCCAACGTGCGATCCGGCGAAACCAGTTCGAGTCGATCTGTCCCGCCGACGAAGCGACGCCACCGGGACCATAGAACTCGTTGTGGCCGGTGTAGACGACGATCGCATCCGGCTGGACCGACAAGCCCTCTTCCACGACGGCCACTTCTGACGACGAGTTCATCGCCGTGATCCCCGCGTTGAGGACTTCGATGGTCTCACCGGCCTCCGCCTGAGCTTGCAGCATCTCCTGCATCTGACGCGGAAACGCCAGTTCACTCGGATAAGGAAAGCCGACCACTGTGGACCCGCCCACGACCAACACGCGCTTCGTGCCAGCGGGCTTCGGTAGCCGAAACGGCCGCGCCTCGGGACCAGACAAATCGCTCTGGCCATAGAACGACCGGTCGAACTTCGAGTTGAGCTGATACCAACCGGGTGAGCCTTTCCACGGCACGACCAGCGCCAGATCGGCTCCGATCCCCAGCACGCGCAGCCCCACTTCAAGGACCACCCACGGAGACAGCCCGAGAACAATCGCGAGGAACCGAAACAGCCAGAGCCGCGATCGCGACAACTTCGCGGTCGCCAGCTCAACGTGAGCGCTGCGTCCCGCTGGACCGTCCGATCCCATTGAGTTTGAGACAGCAACCATGTTTGTGACGTGTTCCAAAAGTGCCCGCCTCACAAACTCATCCGCTGCCAGCGGTCGATTTACCACCCTGGGGTCAGGCACTCCAACCTGCAAACGACGGCGGTGTTGAGTTTGATTC
>JAYTQJ010000054.1:0-2489 GCA_043746775.1 Schlesneria sp. | reverse complement strand
CCATCCGTGCTAGTTCGAGCGTTCCAAGACAGAGCCTTTAGCACGGATGGCAAAGCCGGGGCACGGATGAAGAGAGGGGAACAAAACAAACACACGTTTGGAAAGGCGATGAGTTAGGAGTTGTGTAGAGACCAATGGAACAGGCCCAGTGCGGTCGTTTGTTGAGAAGCCTAGAACATCATCGGCACACCATATCCCCGGCTTCACCGATGGGTCAATTCGGAAGCGAGAGAGAACGAAAAAGGGCGGGACTGGCAGCGATGATGCCGCCGATCCCGCCCTCGTTGAAGTCTCGTAGGGTAAGCGTCTCGCTTGCCCGTCTGCGTCATCAGAAAGCGGGCAAGCGAGACGCTTACCCTCCGTTTTCAACAGACACCTGCGACAACAACCGCCTCAGGTGAGCAACAGTCGTCGTGCTTCATCCATGCCGGCGGCGGGACGACCCGATTCGCTCGCGGCGACGCGGGCGAGGGCGATCAGATGTCTCCACTTGAAGGCGGCTCGCGTCTCGGCGAACTCGTGGCTGACGGTGCGATAGAACTTCTCGGCGTGCAACGCGCCGTCTTCGCTGATCGAGTACTTGAGCAGGACATCGAAGATCGGTCGTGGCGATTGGTCGAGCTTCGAGTATGCCGAGACAGCAGCACAGGCCAAGGCTTGATCGTTGGCGAGGATCGCCGCGTCGAGCAGTCCGAGCAACGAGGCTGGTGTCGCTTGAGCCGACTTGGCGACGAGTTGCTCGACGTGATCGGCCAGCGGCCACGGCTGCCACTTGAGGAAGTCGCCGCCGCGTGAACCGCGATCATGGGCGACTTGCCACGCACCGAGAATCAGGCACGCGGCGCTGTTCCTCGCGTTGCTGACGCGCGCCATGTTTCGCCAGGCGTTGGCGGAGTCACACGCGTGGACTCCAATCGAGTCGCCATGCACGCTGCCGATCGGCTTGCCCGCCGAAGCCTGCTTCTCGGGACGACCCAAGTCGCGCAGCAAGAGTTGATTGGCGGCGAGCGTGATTGCTTCACCAACAGCTTCAGGAGCGAAGCCTTCGGACAGAGCCGCTGCCGCTGCTTCGGCCGCTTGGTCGGGAGTCGCTTCAAAAATCGTACGGCTGAGATGTTCGATCCACTCATCGCTGGCAGGCTTCGTGCCGAGCGGCTTCGATGGCAGCTTGAACTGATCGAACAGCTTCGGCAGCAAGCGGCTTCCTCCGCGAGCGTAGTCGTTGTGATCGTTGCACTCCGACTTCACGCAGTAACGGACCGATTGTCTGAGCATCGTGTGAGCATGTTCGCGACCGACGATGTCGAGCAATTCCCACGCGCGGTACGGCATCACCACGCGATGGACCTCGGCGTTGTCCTGCACGACTTCCAACACTTCGTTGAACGCATCGTCGGCCGACCGTTGAGCAATCTGAGCGAAGACCTGTTCCGCCTTGTCGCGATCCTTGCCGAGGACCGCTTCGTGCAGGCCGCCCGTGGCACCGGTCGCGGCGACAACGGGATGCAGGATTTCGGACTTGTGCCCGCCGTGCTCTTGGATGCGCTGGCTGTTGCGGTAGAGAACTTTGAGTACCGGTAGCGGGCTTTGTTCGGAAGGGAGTTCGCGCGACATCTGATACGCGGGAGACAGAGCCATCATCGTGTGGAAGCCGATGTAGTCTTCCCCGCCGAACGTGCGGGCATTGGCGAGAGCCGCCGCCGCCACGATCTCTTTCAGCGACGTGCCCGACTTCCATTTCTCGACGATCTGTGGGAGCAGCTTCTCGGCGGCGGTGTCTTGCATGAGCCTCACGAGTGGCTCGCGATCACCAAACGTCAGGTCGTTCGCCGCGTCGTTCGCCGCCCACGCGGGACTCAACCCCATGTCGCACGCCGTGCCGTAGCCGACACCGGCCACCAACATCCCTCGCCCCACATCCGCCAGAAAATCGCGTCGCGTTCGTGTCGTCATGATGGACCTCGTCGAAAGGAGATTGCTTGAGCCAGCGCTTCGGGTGGCTAGCTGAGTGGCGGCAGATGATACCCACATCGAGATCAAATCGGCAAAGTCTTGTCGGAGTTCTTGAGGGAAGGGCCAAAGAATTCAGGTCGAGGCGGCGTGGCATCACTCGTATCGAGCGGCATCACACGGGATTCGCGCGAAGTGGCCTTTCGGCTACACACCGGCTTGTCGTTCGGAGGCTTGAGTCAGGCACCGCAGTTCACGGGTTGTGGCCAACGGCCGCAATCAGAGTAGCCTTCATCGCTCCGCGTGAAGTGAGCCGTACGCGAATTCGGAGCCGATTGTTGAAGTTGTTGTCTGCTTCAATCGGCCCACTTCACGCGGAGCGATGAAAGCCACTTTGAAGCAGAAGAATTTTCGTAGGCCGACAAGAAACTAAGGGGCTGTGCATCAATTACGTCCGAGAATTCCGCAGGAGATCGTGTCGTCCCCAAGGGGTGCCGCGACACTGAGGCTCTGTGCTGAGCCATCTTTCTACCACACAT
>JAYTQJ010000053.1:0-2491 GCA_043746775.1 Schlesneria sp. | reverse complement strand
CCGGCTCACCAAAAGGCTAACCTTAGAAACGTCTCCTCCAAGACCGCGCGAGGATTATGTCTCACGCGGTCATCGTCGAGTCGGCCTGATTGATACGGCAATGCAGTCGAACTGGCGTCTCCGGAATAAAAGTTTGTTGCCAGTCCGTCTGGCGAACGGTTTTGCCGGATGGGTAGCATTCGCCGCACTCGCGGATGCTAACTGCCACTCCGAGAGGCAGACGTTCGTTCACCTTTCCCGCACAAAAGGCCGACGCAACACGATGACATTCTGCTGTGCCTCAACGTCTTGCTCTCAATAGCCTGTATACGAACCGTAGGATGGACGCCCCGTCCGTCCGTTTCCAACTGAGTTTCGCTCGGACGAGGCGTCCAAGCTACGTTTTTCAACAGGCTGTTAAGCCCTTGGCTCCGAAGATGGGTTCTCACGGAGACTGCTGGTTCCTGCGAACTACGCCAGTCTCGCGAACCTCGAAAGTGCAAACATGACAACTTGGAATCGCGTCGTGGTGGGGAGCGTCTGTTGGGCGCTGTTGTCGGGCGTCGCATTGGCTCAACGCCAAACGGCCGACAAAGTTTTGCCGACTCAACAGCAGTTGAGTCGGTTCGGTTTGGAGCGGGCTTGGTGGGGGCAGGCCACGCTTAATCCCAGCCGCGACAAAGTGCGGCACGTCACCGTGGACGAAGACATCGTCTACGTTCAGGCGTCATCCGGTTCGACCACGGCGTTCAACTCGGAAACGGGCGAACGGCTCTGGGCGATTCAATTGGGGCGGTTTGATCAACCGAGTTTTGCGGCGGTCTCGAATGAAGACCTCGCGCTGTTCGTCGTCGGCTCGACGATGTACGGCATCGAGAAGGCGACGGGCAAGACGGCGTGGACGCTCATTCTGCCGGGCCAACCTTCGACCGGCCCTTCGGTCGATGACAATCAAGTCTATGTTGGGACGCTGGACGGCAGCGTCTATGCCTTCAGCCTCCGGAAAATCAGGCGGCTCTACCAAGAACAGCGGCTCCCCCAATGGTCGCATGAAGCGTTGGCCTGGCGTTACCAAGCCGGAAAAGAAGTGACCTCGCCACCGATCGTGACGGGGCGCGTGGTCAACTTCGCGAGTCGCGATGGTTCGCTGTACTCGGTCAGCGCGGGAGACCGGAAGCTCGTCTACCAAATGGAAACGGACAAGCCGATCGTGGCTCCCTTGGCCCGCTCGGGCAAGCTGCAGTTCTTGGCGTCCGAAGACTTCACGTTCTATGCGATCAATGTGGACAACGGTCGCGTGATTTGGGAATTCACGTCCGGGTTGCCGATCCGCCGCGCTCCCTACGTCGTGGCGAACGACTTGTTCGTGATGCCCGATCGCGGCGGCATGTATTGTCTCGATGCGTCCACGGGGGCGCAGCGGTGGTGGCAACCGAACCTGATCCGCTTCTTGGCCATCGCGGGTGACGCGATGTACGCCTCGGATGAAGACGGCAACCTGATCAAGACCACCAAGTCGACCGGCGTCATCGCGGGGTCGTATCCCCTGCGAGCCTTCTCCGTCAAAGTCTCCAACGACCGCACGGATCGCATCTACATGGCCACCGAAAGCGGCCTGATCATCGCGCTGCGCCAGAAGGGCGAGTCGCTGCCAACCTTCCACAAGTTTCCAGACCGACTGCCAATCCTGCCATTGGTTGAGCCGGAAGAAGGAACCACGGAAGAGGCCAAACCTGCGGACGAGGCCAAGCCTGCGGCAGACGCGGCAGCCGATGGCAACACGACCAACTGATGCGAGCGGCATTCTTTTTCGCAGGGAGTGGCCGGGTGCGTCAGTCGGACTTCCAACTCACGGGCCGGTTTTTGTATAGTCCGCCCCCGCTTAAACCGGCCCGGCCATTCGCGTTCGCTTTGCAGTGTGCAGAGCGTGGCTAATTGGTGCTGTTTGCCAAAGCCAACTTACGTGTGAGTCGCCTGAACCATGAAGACTCCTCTCGCTGAACGACCTCGCCGGATGCGTCTCTGCTTTCATCCCCACGCCTATGTCTTCCTGTCAGAAGCACTGAAGACCGCTCAAGAAATCGCGGGGAGTCAACACGCCAGCGAACGCCTCGACGAGACTCATCACATCTCCGGCCAACAACTGCTGGAAGGGGTGCGAGTCCTCGGGCTGCGACAGTACGGTTCGATGGCTCCGGTCGTCTTCCGCCACTGGGGCCTGCAAACCACCGACGACTTCGGTCGCATGGTTTTTGAAATGATCGAACGCGGCGAAATGAGAAAGTCCGAGCACGACCAGCTCAGCGACTTCCACGCACTCTTCACGTTCGACGAAGCCTTCTCCGACGGCTACCGCATCGACGTGACCAAGGCGTTTCGTAGGCCGTGAGCCGCAGAATCCTGCCTTGGACATTTGTCGATGGCCCAGTCGCTTCGATTAACCGCGTGGGCAACGCCCCGCGCGTCGGGCGACATTGAAAGCCGTCTTGCCACATCCGCGCGGGGCGTTGCC
>JAYTQJ010000052.1:0-5458 GCA_043746775.1 Schlesneria sp. | reverse complement strand
AACGTTCATTTTTCGCGGCGAAAAATGAACGTTGAACCACCTGACCCCGGCTTCCAGTACGAACCGGCCTACTGACTTCGCAAGACCGCGATCTCGTCGTACAAGGCTCGGCCGTGAGCGGGGCGATCGGCGGCTCGTTCGGCCAGGCAGCGTCGCACAAAGTTGTACGTCATCGGGTTGGCTTTCGCTTCGAGAGTCGGCCAATCCCAATTGCGGAACGGGACGGACTGCGGCCCGCCGGTCATCGCGTTTGGACCGAGTAATGTGCGCGGTTCGACGCCGGTCAGCATGTGGAACAGCGTGCTGCCGACCGTGTAAGCGTCCGTCGCGGGTGTCATCCGGTCGCTCGATTGGCACTCGGGCGGGCAGTAGCCAGGCGTGAAGGCTCCCTTGCTACCAACCATGTTGCCGAACATCAGGCGACAGCCGCCCAGATCGAGCAACGACACGGCGTCGCGATCGCCGAGCAACACGTTGTCGGGCTTCAAGTCTTGATAGACGAGCTGCCATTCGCGGCCATCTCGCATCACGGGAACATGCAGCTCGGCCAACACATGGCAGACCTGCGCGAGGATGTTCAGCGCGAGCGACTCTTTCATCCCGCGTCCGATCGCCTCCGTCACCGGTCGTCCCTCCATCCGCTCCATGATGAGATACGGCTCGGACGAGAGGAGGGCTTCGTCTTGAAACTGCCACGCGCCCGCTTCGCCTTCGATTGGCTCGCCCAAACGCGGGTTCCAATCGAAGACGTAATCGTTCGGGTTGGGGATGCTGTTGCAGCCTCGGTTCTTGAGCAACACCATGATCCGCCGCTCGGTCTGAAGTTGCTTGCGGTGATCGGTCAGCTTGCGGCGAAACCCGTCTTCATCGCGACACCGGGCGTACTCGACCAGACCGTCGTACCGCAGCGTCGTCTTGATGAGGATGTCGGTCTCGGTCCGCAGATCGCGTCCTTCGAGCAACAGCCCGCAACCGCCCGAAGCGAAGAACTGCCGGACCTCGTACCGCTCGGCCAATCGCTTGGCGATCGTGAACGGCAACCCCACGTTGTCCCCGCGTGGAACGGTGGCACGGATGAAGTCCCGCCCGCGAAAGGGGAACTCGGTCCAGACAGGAGCGGTGGCGACGGCAGGTGTTCGAGTGGAAGCCATGCAAGGGGATCTCGTGCCGGCGGAAAGTGTGGTGCCAACGGATGAACTCTATACCGCACGCGATCGAGATTTTCGGGAATCAAAAACCGTAGGACGGGCACTCCTACCCGTCGAGTCACAGGGAATGACGGGCAAAAGTGCCAGTCCTACCTTCCGTCAGTATTGGCTGCGTGAACTCCAACGTCACGCTCCGGCTAACCGAGCAATGCGCCCGTGACTTTGCTCTTCACTGGTCTTTACTCCGAAGGAGTTGCGTCTCATAGCCCAGGGTTGCCGCGCATCGCGGCTACCCTGGGAAAGGGGAAGTTGAGATGCCTGTACCCCAACGGGGTTGCGTCTCGCCCGCCGTGTGACGGAACCCCGTTGGGGTACAGGATGGTCTGGATTCCTTAACCCAGGGTAGCTCACTCCGCTCGCAACCCTGGGCTATGTGACGAAACTCCTTCGGAGTAGAGACCGAATGAGTTCCACACCAACGAGCCTCAACGCAGAACGGTTTCGGTTGCGGGCAATCCCCGCGCTCGGATGTCCGAGTCGGGCGGTGAAACGGGGTGCTGCTGAGGTCGTTTCTGTTTGAGAGGCCTCGCGCCTAGAATCGGCTCGCGAGATGGACGGGAGCGAGACGGGAACGCGAACGGAGTGCCGAGAGCCGTGAATTTTGAAGACGATTGGGACGAGCCGTCGGTGGACGCGGCTTCCATGAAGGATGATCTCACGCCGTCTCAGCGGGCGGCGGTCGAACACTTTCGTGGACCGTTGCTGGTG
The DNA here is from genome assembly GCA_043746775.1 of Schlesneria sp. Taxonomy (GTDB): domain Bacteria; phylum Planctomycetota; class Planctomycetia; order Planctomycetales; family Planctomycetaceae; genus Schlesneria. The sequence continues at coordinate 3,542 of JAYTQJ010000052.1, read as the reverse complement.
CTGGCAGGACCAGGTTCGGGGAAGACGCGGGTCATCACGCGGCGGATCGCGCGGCTGATCGAACGGGGTGTGCGGCCCTGGGAAATTCTCGCGATCACCTTCACCAACAAAGCCGCGCGGGCGATGAGCGACCGCGTGCAGACGCTGCTGCCGGGCAAGCGAATCTGGATCAGCACGTTCCACAGTTTCTGCGCGCGCATGCTGCGCGATCATGGACGCTCGGTCGGGTTGCAACCGAACTTTTCGATCTACGACACCAGCGATCAACAACAGATCATCAAGCAGGTGTTGAGCGATCAGAACCTCGACGCGGCCCACTTTCCCGCCAACAAGATTGGGGCGCGGATCAGTCACGCGAAGAATGAGTTGCTCACGCCGGAGCTGTACGTCGCGCGCTATGGCGAAGGGATCGGCACGCACCTCGAAGCGGTCGTGGCCAAGGTTTATCCGGCCTATCAGAAGCGGTTGCTCGAAGCGAACGCAGTCGATTTCGACGACTTGCTCGTTCACGTCGCGCTGTTGCTCGCGGAGAACGAAGAGCTGCGCACGGAACTCGACCAGCGGTTCCGCTTCATCCTCGTGGACGAGTATCAGGACACGAACAAGGCGCAGTACCAGATCGTCGCGGCGCTGTCGCAGATCGAACCGAACCTGTGTGCGACGGGCGATCCCGATCAGTCGATCTATGGCTGGCGCGGGGCGCGGATTGAGAACATCCTGCGGTTCGAGCAAGAGTTCCCCGACGTGACGATGATTCGTCTCGAAGAGAACTTTCGCAGCACGCCCGAGATCTTGCAGACGGCTGATGCCCTCATCTCACACAACATTCAACGCAAGCCGAAGCGACTCAAGACGGACAACGCCAGCGGTGAGTCGGTCGAGTTACGGCTGCATCGCGACGGGCAGGACGAAGCGAACGGGATCGCCAACGAAATCGCGGCACTGGTCGAAGCGGGCGAGCGACAGTGGAAGGACTTCGCGATTTTCTATCGCGTCAACGCGCTGTCGCGGTCGTTGGAGACGGCTCTCGCGCGGCAGAAGATTTCGTATCAGATCGCGGGGGGCGTGGCGTTTTATGAGCGGGCCGAGATCAAGGATTTGCTCGGCTATCTGCGGCTGATCGAGAACCCGCAGGATCGCGTCGCCTTCATGAGAGTCGTCAACACGCCGACGCGCGGGATCGGCAAGAGTTCGCTCGACAAGCTCGTGCGCTGGGCCGACGGCACGGGAACGGTATTGCTCGACGCGGCGCGGCAACCGGGTGCGGTCCCCGATCTCCCGAAGAAAGCGGCCGTCCAATTGCGCGCCTTCGCGGGGTTGATTGATGAACTGGCACAGGCGAGCGGCGGGCCAGTTCTTGTCCCCTCGCCCCCGTCCTCGGGGGAGAGGGCTAGGGTGAGGGGGCCGAACGGTGAACACGCTTCCGATCTGGAAGGAGATTCTTTCTCTGACCCTCAACCTTCAACCCTCAACCCTCAACGTATGGGAGAAGAACCTCTCACCCTAACCCTCTCCCCACAGAGCCGGGGCGAGGGGACAGGACAAAGCCAGTCCGAGCAAACGGGAACAGGAGCGTCGGTTGAGGCTCTGCTAAAACTGGTTCTGCAACGCACGGGATACTTGCGGCAGTTCGAGTCGTCGCCCGATGAAGATGACATGCAGCGGCTCGGCAACATTGACGAACTGGTCAGCGCGACACGGCAGTACGACGAGCAAGAGGCCAAGACTGAACAGGGCGGTTCGCTGGGCGGCTTCCTCGAAACGGCGAGTCTCGCGCAGGACATTGACTCGCTGGACGAATCGACCGGCGCGGTGATGCTGATGACGCTGCACGCGGCGAAGGGCTTGGAGTTCCCCGTCGTCTACGTGATCGGCGTCGAGCAGAACTTGATCCCGCACGAACGGTCACTGCGTGAAAACGACATTCGACAGCTTGAAGAAGAGCGGCGGCTGTTGTTCGTGGGGATCACGCGCGCCGAAGAGAAGCTCGTCCTAACGCACACGCAACGGCGCGAGATTCACGGCCGGAGTCTCAGCACCATCCCGAGCGATTTCCTGCAAGAGTTGAACATCAAGCACCGCGACTGCACCGGCGCGGAGGACTTTCAGTTTGGAGATTTCGCCGCGCACGACTTCGCCGACGATCACTCAGGGGATGACGCGGCAGAGGGGCACGACGATCACGCTGAAGTCGATTACGACGCGAGTGATCTGGACGAGAGGGATCACGAGAAGGCGGCCCGCGTCGAGTCGAAGTACGCCGCGTTGAGACAAGTGGGGAAGAGCCTCAACCGCCCGCGCGTGCTGCCGAGCAACCTGCATCTCACGACGGGTGCCGCGTTGGAATCGGGAACGCGGCAGCAAGTCGAGCTGTCGTTGGGCTTCGCCGTCGGAATGCAGGTCCGGCATCCGCGCTACGGTTTGGGAACGGTCATTGAAACGAGCGGTCTCGCCAAGAACCGGATGGTCGTCGTGGAGTTCGCGACCGATGCGCGCCGTGAGAGCTTCGTCGCAGCCAAGTGCCCGCTCCAACCGATCGGGTTGAGGTGACAGGCAACACCAACCCGAAGCGTGAGTTTTGAAGTTGCGCTATTTGGGTTTTCAGCCCCAAAGGGGCGACTCTATGTCAGCCCAGGGCAACGCCCTGGGTGGACAATTTTCCGTGAATCTCAAGCCCTGAAGGGGCGGCACTATTCGGCTGATCGACTTAGGGCCGCCCCTTCAGGGCTTCAAAACCTGTGACGGACTCTACCCAAGGCGGCGCTCCCGTTGGTCGCTTGCCCTGGGCTAACTTAGGGCTGCCCCGTTGGGGCGAAAATACAAAACAGCGCAACTTCAAAAAGCGTGAGCGTGCGACGTGCGACGTGCGACGTGCGACGTGCGACGTGCGACCTTGCTCACGCGGCGGGTTGGTGTGGGAAGTCCGCTCTCGACCGTGTTACTTCTTCTTACCGCCGCGTTCTTCACGGGCCTTCTTCGCCGCTTCGCGTTCGGCTTCGTTGAGATTGCCATCGCCGTCTTTGTCGAAGCGTTTGAGGATTTCGTCCTTCATCTTGCCGTCGCCGCCGGCTTTGCCATCGCCACCAGGCTGGCCGGGGCGACCACCGCGTTCTCCCATCGCCTTTTTGGCGGCGGCGCGTTCTGTGTCGTTGAGCTTGCCGTCTCCATCCTTGTCGAATTTCTTCAGCACTTCGGCGGGAATTTGCGGGCCGTTTCCTTTGCCTTGTGGACGTGCTCCCTTGGCCTTGCCTTGGCCGGGAGCCGCATCGGCCACCGCGCTCAGCAGCATCGTCAAAGTCAGAGCAACCAACACGAAACCGGTGGATCGAACCATGATGAACTTCCTCTCACACGAACAAGTGTTGAGCCTCACCCGCGAGGCCACTCGGCGTCAGAGATGCGCCGCGTGGAGAGCAAACACGGCTCTGACGCGAAAGTTTCGTTGATGAGAGAAACAGGTTCGCGTTGGAGGCCAATCGCACCACTTAGCAGCCTGTTGAAAAAGGATTGTTGGGAGGGCGAGGCTCCCGCCGAGCCGCAAG
>JAYTQJ010000051.1:0-2499 GCA_043746775.1 Schlesneria sp. | reverse complement strand
CGGGCAAGAGTGCCCGTCCTACGCTTTTGCTATGCGACGAAAGACTCGACGCTAGCGGCGCGAACGACCTCGCTGAATGAGGCGTCGCTGAGGCTGAGAGCCTGCAAAGTGCGAGCGAGCGTCAGAATCGCGTCGCAAGTCACATGGATTTCTCGGAACCAGACGCGACCGTCGCCGAGCAACCCCAGACGCGAGTCACTTTGCACGAACGACTCGACCACGGCAGCAGCCGTTGCGTTGGACTCTGCGTATTCAATGCGGCGCGGAGTCAGCCAGCCGGTCAGTTCGTCGGAAAGAGTGCGATCGACGACGACTTTCAGATCGCGTTGCTCACGCCGCTCGAAGTCGATCAGCACGCGAGCCAGTTCGCCCGACGTGACCAGTCGCCCCCGTTCGGTCACGAAGGCACACCGCTGTCCGTCGTCGTCCACGATCAGTCCGAGATGTTGCCCGCCCGCCGTGACGGCCGCTGCCACGCGACGCACGTCGGCGTCATTGGGATCGGAGAGGTCTCGCTGGCGAGTCGGCAGTGAAACGTGAGTCACTCGACACGGCAGCTTGGCGAACAGGCGATCAAGCGTGCGCGGGAATAGCCTCGTCGCCGAACCGCAGACGACGTGCAGTGGTCTCAAGGCGTGAAAGTGATGAGCCAGTTCGTCTTCATAAGGGGCGAGTGCTTGAAACGTTTGTTGCGACCCTGCTGCGCGCGTCGGTCGCAGCACGTCGGATCGAGTGCGGATTTCCAATTCGTCCAGCATGTCACCGCGCGACCACGGTCGTGTGTGACGGCCGACCACATCGAATCCAGTCCAGGCCGGATCGCAACCGGCTCCCGTCACAAACATCCCGGCGGCCGCATCGAGATGTCGCGCGGCGAATTGAAAACAGGTCGCCGTCGTCTGCCCGAGGTCGATCACTTGGCAACCCATGCGCCGCAGGCCGAGAGCCACGCCCGTGACGATGTCGGGCGATGAGGGCCGTTCGTCGAACCCGATCACGACCACGGGGCCGCGTTGCTCGACACGAAACTCTGGAAGTCCAGCATTTCTTAATGCCGGACTTCCGTCTTGAACCGTGTGGCCGAGGTCAACGCCTTCGCCGTTCCAGGCGAATGGCAACGCGATTGGCAATTCCTCGAAAGGCTCGATGTCTCGCCCCCCGCCCTCCGCCACAAGCTCCGTCACCGCAGCATCGCTTTCGCTTCGACGAGCGGTTCCGTACCGAGGCTCCTCATCCCACAGCATCGCCGCGAGAGCCGCTCCCCAAAGAGCGGCCCGTGTGCGATCGAGTTCGTTCAAATAGATCCCGCGCACGCTATCGATCGCGAGCAACGAACGCCGCGCGACGCGCGACGCTTTCTCACGCGACGGATCGTTTTCCGGCAGTTGCCGCGAACCAACCTCATGCCGATGCACGCACTCGCCGCACTTCGAGTAACTCGACGCGAGGCGAGCCAAATGGATGCTGTGCGAAATCGGATGGGCTTCGCCGGGACAGAAGTATTCACGGTGCTGAAGTGGATGGACCGAATCGCCTGCGAGGCTGAGCCGCGCCGCCAACTCAAACGAACCGGCGACTTGTTCGCCAGACATTCGGTTCGAGTTGTCGAGCAGGCTCTGTCCCATTGCATCCCTTCGCGGTTCATTGCCGAGGCGTCACGACGATGTATACCTCACGCGGCCGAAAATGACGCACCGTCGTTTAACCGGGTGGGCAACGCCCCCGCGCGTCGCGCGACGTGGAAAGAGGTTTCGCCGCACGACGCGCGGGGCGTTGCCCACCCGGTTAAACGAGTCAATCCAATAAACGAGTCAATCCAAGCCGCGCGAGGGAGAACCTCTGAGCGGCGACTTGTAGGCCAAACGCCAAGTGGGGGTCAATTGGCGTCTCGTGTTCGGTATCGTCCAACAAGCCCCGATGTGCGACTGCGCGGCGAGGTCCGGCTGGCCAGCCAACTCAACTCAAACTTCGGCATGGGAACCAGAGTTGTCGGAAGGGAGGCTCGTCATGGATCAGGGCTTGTCCAGCCGTGGCATTCGCCTGCGAATCTGATTCTAATTCCGCCCCGCTTGAGAAACGCTAGCGGTGAAACCTTGCGCGGTTCTTAATGAGACATCTGAGCGGGGTGGCGTAAGCCCTGCTGGAAGAGCCAGGGGCTTACGCCGCCCCGCTCAGAAGAATCTCACTTTATGCCGCGTGCGGTTAAACGAGGTCTGCCCCGTAATTGAATCCCGTTCGTCTCCCCCGTGCTTCGCGCTTTGCTTCAGGAGAATCTTGACCCATGTCTGGTGCAACATTCACAGTGTCTTGCAGGAAACTCGCAGCTTCCCACCCTCGGCTGACTTTGCTCGCAACGCTCACATCAGCACTGAGGCTCAGTACCAGCAGATGTGGAACCAGGCCAAGGACGATCCCGCCACCTTCTGGGGTGAGATGGCCGGGAATTTGGACTGGTTCAAAAAATGGGATCACGTCATTCAGGGGGACATGCCCGATACG
>JAYTQJ010000050.1:0-5476 GCA_043746775.1 Schlesneria sp. | reverse complement strand
TGGCACTCACTTTGAGTAAATTTCAAACTGACGTTCAGTGCGACGTAGCTGAATTCGTGAGAATTCAGCCGGCTTTGATGATCGTCTGAAGTCTTACGACTTCAGCTACACCCCAAAGTGAGTGCCATTGGGCGCTAGCCGCCGGTCTGGTGGAATCACCGGCGGCTAGCGTCTTGCTGCTCACGAACAGAAATCCCACGTTCTGGCGAACGTAGCAACGCCAACAAACAGCGATGGAAACAACTATGCGTCGAGTCTCCGCGTTCATTGTCTGCTGGCTTCTGATCGCCAACGCGTTTGTCGCCGCCGATGACCGGGCTGGTCATGCAAAAATCTTGGCCGAGGCTGAGACTCGGTTGAAGGCGATCTATGACCAGCGTGAGTTCGCCCCCGCGACGTTTTCCGGAAAGTGGCTGCGAGACAGCTCCGGCTATCTGGTCCTCGAAAAACCCAAGGATCGTTCGGAACCGGAACTCGTGCAGTACGACGCGGCGAGTGGGAAGCGTTCCACTTTGATCGGCGGCGACAAGCTCGTTGTGCCGGGCACGTCCGACCGACTGGCGATTCAGGAGTTCGTGCAGTCGCCCGTCGCCAGTCAGTTCCTGCTGCACGCGCGAGTCAGCAGCAGTGGCAAGACCGGTTACTGGTTGTTCGATGCGAAGTCGGGAGACCTCAGAGCGATCACTGCCGAGATTCCTCGGTTGTCGTTGGAGAGTACGTTTTCTCCGACCGGGGATCGACTTCTCTTCGGGCGCGGGCCGGATCTTTTTGTGTTCGATCTGGCCAGCCAGCGAACAACGTCCTTGTCGCAGACTGACGACCAAAGCGTGCGTGAAAACGGAGTTCAGAGTAATTGGCGTCCCGATCAATCGCTGGTGCAAGCAAGCTGGAGTCCTGATGGGAGACAGATCGCTTACCTGCAATCCGATTCCTCGAAGGTTCGCCAACGGCCCGTCGTTCATCCGACTGACCCGACTTATCCGGAAGTGTCGCACCAGCGTTTTGCCCGCGTCGGAACGCCGATCCCGACGCTGCGAGTGGGAGTCGTCAATGCGGACGGTGGCGAGACGCGCTGGGTGAATTTGCCATCCGAACCAGGGACGTTCTACATCAGCGACATCAGTTGGGCGGGGAACTCGGAAGAGTTGCTGATCGAGATGCTGAGCCGCTCGCGCGACTCGCGGACGTTTCTGCTCGCGAACACCAAGACCGGCACAACGACGAAGGCGTATGAGGAATCCGATCCCGCTTGGGTCGATGCGAGCAACTCCACAAACGCTGGCCTCGAATGGATTCAGGACGGCAAGTCATTCGTACTGCTCAATGAGCGTGATGGTTGGCGGCATGCCTATGTCATCTCGCGCGATGGCAAGAAGCAGACGCTGCTCACGAAGCATCCCAGCGACATCATCGCTCGTGGGCCAGTCGATGAGCGGGGAGACTCGTTGTACTTCCTCGCGTCGCCGGAGAACGCCACTCAACGCTACCTCTATCGCGTGCGATTGGATGGAACGGGTGATGCCGAACGAGTCACACCGAAAGACCAACCGGGGACTCACAGATATGACTTCTCGCCCGATCGGAAGTGGGCGTTCCATACGGTTTCGACGTTCGATTCACCGCCGGTGATCGACTTGGTGGAGCTTGCGGGACATCGCTCGGTGCGCGTCCTGGAAGACAATGCCGAGTGTCGCCGTCGAGTCACTCCGCTGATTACTCAACCCACCGAGTTCTTGAAGCTCGACATTGGCGACGGCGTCGTGATGGATGCGTGGATGATCAAGTCGCGCGACTTCGACTCGACGAAGAAGTACCCGGTCTTCGTCTTCATCTACGGCGAGCCACACGGCCAGACGGTCCTCGACGATTGGACCGGAGGCCAGAATCACTCGATGTTTCATCGGATGATTGCGGACTTCGGGTATCTCGTGGTCTCGATCGACGGTCGTGGGACACCGGCCCCGAAAGGAGCCGCGTGGAGGCGAGCGATCTATGGAAGTCTCGGCCCGCTCTCGACCGAAGAGCAGGCCGCTGGTGTGAAGGAACTGGGCCGCACGCGATCATTCGTTGATTTGTCGCGCGTGGGAATCTGGGGTTGGAGCGGCGGCGGCTCGAACACTTTGAATGCTCTGTTCCGCAAGCCGGACGTGTATCACGTCGGCATCGCGGTCGCCCCGAAACCGCAGCCCGATCTCTACAACGCTTGGTTCCAAGAGATCTTCATGCGCACTCGCGAAGAGAACCCGGAAGGCTATCGCACGGCCGCAGCGATCAATTACGCCGAAGGCTTGCGGGGAGACCTGCTGATCGTGCATGGCACCGGAGAAACCAACACACATCTGCAAATCACCGAAGGTCTCGTCGATCGGCTCATCGAACTCGGCAAGCGTTTCGATTACATGGCCTACCCCCATCGCGACCACGGCTTGCGAGAAGGCAAAGGGACCGCGGTCCACCTGCGAATGCTCATGACTCGTTACTTGATTGAGCACCTGCCAGCGGGACCTCGATAATCCTGTCGCATCGTCGCCTTTCGCTCCGCGAAAGGACGTTCTTTCGCGGAGCGAAAGGCGACACTCAACGCGCAACTGACGTGACAAACCGAAAACCCCTTGGAAAGGAAACAGGATGAACTCAAGCATTTTTCAGGGCTGTGTCCCCGCACTGATGACGCCGTGCCTGGCTGATCGCACACCGAATTATCCGGCCCTCGTGAAGAAGGCTCAGGCCCTGATGGCGGCGGGCATGAATGGAGTCGTGTACTGCGGCTCGATGGGAGACTGGCCGCTGCTGACGGATGAGCAACGGCAGGAAGGTGTCCGCCGGCTGACCGAAGCCGGAGTCCCCGTCATCGTCGGCACGGGTGCTCAGAATCCCGCGCGAGCTGCCGCACACGCCGCTCACGCGCAGCAAGTCGGAGCCAAGGGCTTGATGGTCATTCCCCGCCTCATGTCGCGCGGCACTTCTCCGGCGGCTCAACGAGCCCACTTTGCGGGCGTACTGGCAGCGGCACCCGATCTGCCCGCCGTGATTTACAACAGTCCCTACTACGGGTTCGAGACCAAGGCGGACCTGTTCTTCGATCTGCGGCGCGAGTTCCCGAATCTCGTCGGCTTCAAGGAATTCGGCGGCTCGGATTCTTTGACCTACGCCGCCGAGCACATCACTCACGCCGACAACAACGTGCTGCTGATGGTCGGTGTCGATACCCAAGTCTGTCATGGCTTCATTCGCTGCGGCGCGGTCGGTGCGATCACCGGCATCGGCAATTGCCTGCCGCGTGAAGTGCTGCATCTGGTCGCGCTGTGCAAGTCGGCTGCGACCGGTGACATCGAAGCCCGGCGCTTGGCGCGAGAATTGGAAGATGCCCTCGCAGAGCTATCCCGTTTCGACGAAGGGCCTGACCTCGTGCTGTACTACAAGCATCTGCTCGTGCTGCTTGGCCACACCGACTACGAGCTGCACTTCAATGAATCCGATCGGCTTTCATCCAGCCAAAAGCACTTTGCCGAAGCGCAACTCAAACTCTTCCAGCAGTGGTGGAGCCAGTGGTCAGGCAAGGAAAAAGTGTGTTGAGCAAGAAGTTGGTTTTCACAGAGAAGGCCAATTCAAAGGATCAATCGATGACGACTCGCTCCGTGATACTTCGACTGGCATGCCTTGTAGTTCTTGGCCTCGCAGCACCGTTGCAAGCGCAGGTGGATTATCACGGCAACGACAGCCCGTGGGGACAGCGCGCTCAATCGGGGCCGGACGCCGAGGTACCCGGTTGGTTCTACAACTTGGGCATCACGGGGTTGCGAGCACAGTTGGTGGCCGATCAACCGAAGGCGTTGCTCATCAAGTATGTCTTCCCGAAGTCACAGGCGGATGGTCACGTCCAGATCGGCGATCTCATCGTCGGCGCGGGCGGGCAGTCGTTCCAAGAGAAGCACCGCGATGGATATGGCGAGAAGGTTTTCGGTGCCGATGGTCCCATCTCAGAACTGGCGAACGAGCTTGAAGTGAGTCAGAGCGATGCCGGGAAGGGCAAGCTCTCGCTCACACTGCAACGCGGTGGCGAGACCAAAGAGGTCATCCTCGAAGTCGGTCAGAAGTACGGCAGCTTCGCAGCGACCTATCCGGCGGCGTGTGCCAAGTCGGACAAGATTCTCGTCGAGCTGCTCGAATACGTCGCCAAGCATCAGCAGGAAGATGGCTCGTTCGGCGATCCGGTTCACAACACGTTCGCGCCGCTGGCGCTGCTGGCGAGCGGTAACGAAAAATATCTGCCAGCCGTCGAACGGAACGTGCGCTGGCACAGTCGTGAGTGTCGTGCGAAAGAGAATCGTTATGGATTGGTCAACTGGAGCTACATGAGCGCCGCGATTGTCCTGTGCGAGTACCACTTGGCGACCGGCGAGAAATGGGTGCAGCCGGAGCTTCAGGAGATCCATGATCGCATGGCGAAGGGCCAGTACCTTCACATGTCGCAGATCAATCCGAAGTCGAAGAAGTCGCACCCCGATTCGTTTCCGAAAGGCCCGAAGGATTCTCACGGCGGCTGGGGACACAACCCCGGCTTCGAAGGCTACGGTCCCATCGCGATGCTCACCGGTCAGGGTGCGTTGGCTTACTCATTGATGCACCGTTGCGGGATCAAGATTGATCGCGAGAAGCACGACGCGGCCTTCGCATTCCTAATGAAAGGGACAGGAGCCAACGGCTACGTTTGGTATGGCGATCAAGTCGGAGGACCTCCCGACGGCTGGGCCGACATGGGGCGAACCGGTGCCACGGGGATCGCCAACTTCCTCAGTCCTTACGCCGAACCCGTCTACCGCGAACGAGCGATGTCACACGCCAAGGTCATTGGAAAACATCCACAGAGCTTCCCCGATACTCACGGTTCGCCCCCGATGGGCATGGCTTACACGGCCCTCGCCGCGAACATCGACCCCGACAGCTTCCGCAAGCTGATGGATGCCAACCGTTGGTGGTTCACGATGGCCCACTGCACCGACGGCAGTTTTTATTACCAGCCCAATCGCGACAACGCGGGCTACGGCTCCGACTCGCGCATGACCGCCTCATCCGTGGTCGCGTTCATTTTCACGATCCCCAAGCACAGCCTCGCGATCACCGGTAAGGATACGAAACCTTCCAAGCCTTGATCCAGAATTCGTCCGACGATTCACGATGTCTCCATCGCAAAGGAATCAATAATGCCAGCACGAATCCATCAAGTCGTTGTGACGCTGTGCCTGCTTCTGGCAGGTCTCGATTCGCGCTTCGCATCGGCACAAGAGAAGTCGGCGCAAGAGAAGAACGCGAGCCTCGTCACGGTCGAGTCGGGTAACTTGCCGATCATTCTCTCGGCACCGCATGGTGGGCATGACTCAATCCCCAATGTGACTGAGCGACAGGGTGAGGGCGTCGAACGATTCAACCCACGATCGGACTCCAACACCGACATCCTCACGGAGCGTTTGGCGGA
>JAYTQJ010000049.1:0-5479 GCA_043746775.1 Schlesneria sp. | reverse complement strand
TTCGTGAGAATTCAGCCGGCTTTGATGGTCGTCTGAAGTCTTACGACTTCAGCTACACCCCAAAGTAAGTGCCATTGGGCGTAAGCCCCCTGGTTCTTGGGCGTAAGCCCGCTTTGAAAGAACAGGGGGGCTGACGCCGCCCCGCTCGGATATCTCTCATTTTGTGTCGCGTGAGGAATAGCGTTGTTAGCCGGACTTCTCTTCGCGCGTGTTGCCCGAATTCCGCTCAATCCAGTCCAGTACGAACAGGATCACCCATCGTGCGTACCTCCCCCGCAACCTTGATGAGCCTCCTCCCGTTTTTGTTGAGTGCCGTGCTGTTCGCATTGCCTCGAAACGCATTGTCAGCCGCCGACGCCCCCGACTACGGTCGCGATGTGCGGCCGATCTTGTCGCAGTTCTGCTTCAAATGTCATGGCCCCGACGACGGGCAGCGGCAGGCGGGGTTGAGGCTCGATACGCGCGAGGGGGCGACGGCGAAGAGTGAGTCGGGGAAGACTCCCGTCTCGCCGAAGCAGCCGCATCTCAGTGAGTTGGTCCGACGGATTGAATCGGCCGATCCCGACGAGGTCATGCCGCCCGCTTCGACCAAGCGCGTGCTGACAGCGGCGCAGAAGGAGACGCTCCGAAAGTGGGTCGTGTCGGGAGCCGAGTACGCTCAGCACTGGTCGTTCGTCGCACCCGTGCGACCGGCCGTTCCCGGCGTCCAGCGGCGCGAGTGGCCTCGCGGCGGGATCGACTCGTTCGTGCTGGCGCGACTGGAACGCGAGCAGCTCGCTCTCACTGCGGTCTTAGCAGGCCATCCCTCCGTGAGCGGCAAGGCGCTAGCCGCCGGTTCTTCTCAGTCTGCGAAACCGGCGGCTAGCGCCCTGCCGCTCAGTCCAGCATTAGGGATCGCGCCGTCGCCTGATGCGGACAAGTACACGCTCGTCCGGCGAGCCTCTCTCGATCTGATCGGCCTGCCGCCGACGGTCGAGGAGGCGGACGAGTTCGTCGGCGATTCGTCGCCCGATGCGTATGAAAAGGTGGTCGATCGGCTGCTCGCCTCGCCCCGTTACGGCGAACGCTGGGCGCGGCGGTGGCTCGATCTGGCCCGCTATGCCGACACGAACGGCTACGAAAAAGATCGGCAACGTTCGGTCTGGCCGTACCGAGACTGGGTCATCCACGCGCTGAACGCCAACCTGCCGTTCGACCGGTTCACTGTCGAGCAGCTTGCGGGAGACATGCTCCCCGGCGCGACGCTCGACCAGCGGATCGCGACCGGCTTCCACCGCAACACGATGCTGAACGAAGAGGGCGGCATCGACCCGCTGGAGTTCCGCTATCACGCGATGACTGACCGAGTCGCCACGACCGCGACGACGTGGCTCGGGCTGACGGTCGGCTGCGCCCAGTGCCACACGCACAAGTACGACCCGATCACGCACACCGACTACTTCCGCTTCTTCGCGCTGCTCAACAACGCCGACGAACCGGAGATCGATGTTGTTCGGTCGGACATCGCCGCGCGTCGAGCCACGCTGTTGGAGAAAATCGCCGCCGAAGAGGCCGACTTGCCGAAACGCTTCCCTCTGCCGGACGACTTTGAGTGGACCCCGATCAAACCGGCGGTCGCTCGTTCGACGGGCATGGCCACGCTGGAGATCAGGGACGATGCGTCGGTCTTCGTAACGGGCACGTCTCCCGAACGTGACGCGTACATCGTCGGACTCGACTCTGACCTGACCGATGTCGTGGCCGTACGACTCGAAGCGCTGACCGACCCCATGCTGCCGAGCAAGGGGCCAGGCCGAACGCCTCACGGCAATTTCGTTCTCACCGAAGTCAAAGCGACGTTGCATGAACGCGGAGCGGCGAAGAATGAAAAAGAAGCCCCCTTACCCCCAGTCCTTCTCCCCGCAAAACCGGGGCGAGGGGAGAAGGACGACGATGCTCAACAACTGAAGTTCATTCGTGCGTCGGCCGACTTCTCGCAGGAAAGTTTTTCTGCCGAGCAGACCATCGACGGTAATGTGAAGACAGGCGGCTGGGCGATCCACGGGCCGGGCGAATTCAACGTCAACCGCACCGCCACATTCTTCCTCGCCGAACCAACCGGCCTCGCGGGGAAGACGGGACGTTGGACGATCCGCCTCGACCAGAATCACGGGATGAGCCACACGATTGGCAAGTTCCGCATCAGCCTCGGCAAGCGACGCGCCAACAGCGACCAACCCGAAGCGGCGCGACGACTCGCTCACCGCGACCAGAAGTTTGGCGAGTGGCTCGCACGCGAACAGGCTCGCGTCATGAAGTGGACCACGCTCAAACCGGTCGCCGCCACGAGCAACCTCGCGCTGCTCACCATCCAAGACGACGACAGCATCTTCGCCAGCGGCGACATGTCGAAACGCGACATCTACGACGTGACGTTCGCGCCGGGGCGAGACGATGCGGTCAGTTCTCCTCTTCCTCCCTCCCCTCGGCGGGGAGGGCCGGGGAGGGGGGCTGATGGACCAGCAGCGTCCCCCTCGCAAACATCACCCCTCCCTAACCCTCCCCCTCAAGGGGAGGGAACAAGACCAGCCAATGCCCCAGCCGAACCACGGAAGTGGACGGCGTTGCGCATCGAAGCGATCCCCGATGAGCGGCTCCCTAAGAACGGCCCCGGTCGCGTTTACTACGAGGGACCGTTTGGAGACTTCTTCCTCAGCACGCTCACCGTCACTGCCGATGGCCAGCCTGTGAAGTTGACCGGTGCCACGCAGAGCTTCGCGAGCGGAGTCAACACGGCCGCATCGGCTCTCGATACGAACCAGCAAACCGGTTGGTCGATCAACGGCGGACAAGGCAAGCCGCACGTCGCCGTCTTCCGGTTCGAGACTCCCGTCGCCAAGACCGCGAAGTTCGATGTGTCGATGCTGTTTGAACGCTACTACGCGGCGGGACTCGGCCGCTTCAAAGTCTCTGTCACCGACGACGCACGTCCTGCAGAAGCGAGTTCATTGCCTGTGGCGTTGGCCGACGACCTGATCATCCCCCGTGAAGCTCGATCCCCAGCGCAGATTGACCGCCTCCTCAAACACTTTGCCAGCGAAGCCCCCGAACTGGCTGGTGAGCGGGCGAAGATCGCCGCCTTGCGGGCGCAATTGCCCGCGTTCCCCTCGACGCTCGTCTTTCAAGAACGTCCTGCGAACAACCCACGTCCCACGCATCGGCATCATCGAGGCGAGTTCCTCCAACCGAAGGATCTCGTCAAACCAGCGGTCCTCGCGGCACTGCCGCAACTCGATGTGAAGGCTCAATCAAACCGACTGGCTCTGGCCGAGTGGCTCGTGGCTCCGACCAATCCACTCACCGCGCGAGTCACCGCCAACCGCCAATGGTCCGCGTTCTTCGGACGCGGCCTCGTGAAGTCTCTCGAAGACTTCGGCAGCCAAGGTGCGAGTCCGACGCATCCGGAGTTGCTGGATTGGTTGGCGGTCGAGTTTCGCGCGCCGAGTTGGGACATGAAACGCCTGCATCGCCTGATCGCCAGCAGTGCCACCTACCGCCAGTCGTCGCGCGTGACGGGCGAACTGCTCGCGAAGGATGCCGCGAACGAGTTGCTCGCGCGCGGGCCGAGGCTGCGGGTCGAGGCCGAGGTCGTGCGGGATGCGATGCTTGCCGTCAGTGGCCTGCTGTCCGACAAGCAACTCGGGCCGAGCGTCTTCCCCGCTCAACCCGCCAACATCACGACCGAGGGAACTTATGGCGGCCTCAACTGGGCGCTCAGTCCCGGTGAGGATCGGTACCGGCGGACGCTCTACACGTTCACGAAGCGGACCGCACCGTTTGCCCTGTCGATGACGTTCGATGGCCCGAGCGGCGAAGCCTGCGTCGCCCGGCGCGAGGTCTCGAACACGCCACTTCAGGCGCTGACGCTGCTCAACGACACCGTCTTCATCGAAACGGCCCAAGCCCTCGGCCGCGAGTTCGCCGAACGAAGCGGCTCGGTGGACGAACGCCTCCACGCCCTCTTCCGCCGCGCGCTGACCCGGCCTCCGACCGACGACGAACTGTCCCTGCTAAAACGCTTCTTCGACGAACAATCGTCGCGCCTCGACCGCAAAGAACTCGACGCAACCAAGCTGGCCGGAGCGGGCGGCCCCAACGAAACTCCTCGCGCCGCCTGGACCCTCGTCGCCCGAGCGATCATGAATCTAGATGAGGCGGTGACGAAGAACTGACATTCTGAAGTTCCAAGTTTGGCTTCTATCACATGGAACGGACCTGTCTTTACTCCGAAGGAGTTGCGTCTCATAGCCCAGGGTTGCCCGCACCAGCGGGCTACCCTGGGAAGACATAACAGTGACCACCTACCCTGAAAGGGTTCCGTCAGCGGCGTTTCAAGAAGAACACAACCCTTTCAGGGTAGATTGGTCTGGTGTCTGCACTCTTCCCAGGGTAGCCGCGAAGCGCGACAACCGCTGGGCTATGAGACACAACTCCTTCGGAGTAAAGACTGCTCCGTTCAACCGCAAACTTGGAACGAATGGCATTGAAATCTGCATTCAGTTCATGAGGAGAAACCAAGATGCGAGTAGCCGGGATTCTTGCGATGGATGTCCTCGTCTTCATGGTGCTATTCATAATTGGTGCGGCCATTCAGAGTGCGTTGCCTTGGCTGTTGTTTGCCTATCCGTTCTTCTTTCTTCCGGCATTTCTTTACGTGTCCTATCGTGATCCAGACCGCTTAGGCACTGATACGCGTGGCTTGCTTTGGATGACAATCGCTGTGTCGGTGGCAATGGGGGTTGTGTTCGACATCATGCGGTTTCCCGTTGATTCGCCGATCGCGACGCTTTTGATCGTTGGCATGATCTCTTTTTCCCGCCCGTATTGTTTCCCCAGGCTCGCTAATAAATCCTCCCAGCGTTCCACATAAGTTGTTCGCGTGCGTTTCTGTCACTTGAAGAGTTTGAAACATGCAGACTTCATTTGGTCTCGACATTACCCGCCGTCATTTCTTGCAGGAGTGTCGCGTTGGCGTGGGCAAGATGGCGCTGGCTTCGCTGTTGGCGGGCGGGGCGGCTCAGCGTGCGAGGGCTGACGTGAGCGGCTTGTCGAGTGCGGCAGGTGTGAATCCGCTGGCTCCGCGTGCGCCGCACTTTGCTCCGAAGGTGAAGTCGGTCATTCACCTGTTCATGGCGGGGGCACCGAGTCAGCTCGATTTGTTTGACAACAAGCCGAAGCTGACCGAGTTCACGGGGAAGCCGATCCCGCCCGAGGTGGTCGGCGGGCAGAGGTATGCGTTCATCCGGCCCGACGCGAACTGTCTCGGTCCACAGTTCAAGTTCGCGAAGCATGGCGAGTGCGGGATGGAGCTGTCCGAGGCGCTGCCTCATCTGGCGAAGATCGTCGATGACATCTGTCTCGTGAAGTCGGTGAGCACGGATCAGTTCAATCACGCTCCCGCGCAGATCTTCTTCAACACGGGGTTCTCTCAACCGGGGCG
>JAYTQJ010000048.1:0-12861 GCA_043746775.1 Schlesneria sp. | reverse complement strand
GTGCCGATTCAGGGGACTCACGTCCCCCGCTCCGAGTCACGGGAGAGAACTCGCGGTTGCGATCAATCAGTCGCTCCAACACGAACCGATCGACCGGCGACTGCGACCACGAGTCCTCGGCGATCACGGGGACGCCCATCTTCGCCACCGGCTGAAACGCCCAATGGCTTCGCCACGCTTGAGCCTGTGCCGAACCAGCCACCTCGCGCGGCCAAGGCAACCCCAGCTCGATCCACTTTGTCAGCGCCGCGACCTGTTCCGCCGACAGCCGTCCGTTGGGAGGCATCTGCAATTCACCATCACGTCGCACGGCATGAATGAGCAAACTCGCCGATGCCTCGCGCGGCGTGACCACTTCACCCCGATCACCTCCCTTGAGGACCGCCTCGCGCGAATCGAGCCGCAGCCCCGACTCAGACTTCTTCTCGGAGTGACAGTTCCAACACTGCGCGGCGAGAACCGGACGGACCTGCTTCTCGAAGAAGTCGAGCTGCTCGCGCGAGAACTCCGGCTCGGCGGCAAGGGAGGAAGAGATTGCACAATGACAATTGGTAATTGCAAATTGCAAAATGAGGGAGAGCGCGTGCGTCTGTCTCCCCAACCGGCAAGTGACAATCACCCGTTTCAACAGTTCCAAACTTGGTCCACATCGCATCCGTGTTATCCCGGTACATCAGTGTTTATCCCGAAGGGATTGCGTCACATAGCCCAGGGTTGCCCGCGCATGCGGGCTACCCTGGGGGTGTCGATTAATCCCGACTTCAACCCTGAAAGGGTTGTGTCATCCCACGATTCACGAGGGCCGCAACCCCTTCGGGGTAGGACCAATCATTCGATCATTTCCCCAGGGTAGCTCGCTCCGCTCGCAACCCTGGGCTAGGTGACACAACTCCTTCGGAGTAAAGGCAGGTCTATTCAACGTCAAACATGGAATGCCTTAATTTGGAATGACCAACCCATCTTCGCCGCATCATTCGCTACTCCCATTCCCACCACTCACTCGTCCCCCGCCTGATCCCGGTAGACGCCACTCCCGACGATCAGCTTCCGAATCGAAGCCAGCCGGTCGATGTCGTCGTCGTCCACGATCTGCCCGTCGTTCCGATTCACATGCTTGGCAAAGGTCGCCAAGCCGCGTCCTCGCAGGAACAAGAGCAACCCTCCCGCGTATACGAAATGCCCTGCGAGCATCACAAAGTGCAGTGCGGCATCCTGCCCCGAATACGAATGATGCACCAGCGACGGGAACGACACTACAAAGGCGGGGCTGAGCCAGCGCAATGAAACGATGAAATCCGCGGTCCCTCCCCACCGTCGAGCGACAGGTGGCCATTGCGGACTCCAGCTTGCGGGAGTCAACAACTCCGAGACCAAGATCGGCAGCACGCACCACGCGACGATTAATCCCAACGTGACGAGTGTCGCCTGTGTCTGTGAGCGACGCCGCATCCCTTGATGGAAGCCGATCCACGCGATCAGTGGCGGATAGATCGCCACGGCGAGTAAGGCCGAGACGACACCGAAACTCAGCTCGCTTGGAGAACGACCGTTGAGTTGCCACCACGCTCGGAACACGTAGACCGTCGCGAAAGGGATCCATAGCATCCGGATCATCCGCCAGACACCGGCGAACTTCTCACGCACGATCGCTTCGCTCGACATCTGCGTCGTGAGCAGCACATCGAGCGTTTGCCGAGACCGCTCCAGCCCGATCAAAGCCGTCGATTGCACCGTCAACACGAGCGCGGCGACGACCCACAACAGGCACGCGACCGCAGTGATGCCGCCCCCGTTATCGTCGCGCGAGTAATCGGGCAGCAGCATCCCAAACGCCACCGGCACCTCGATCGCCAGCAGCATCCGGATCAGATACCGCGTCGTCCCGAGCGACCGCTTCGTTGTCTCACGCCACCGAATCGGGTCGTACATCGGCAGCGTGACCGATTCGTGAATCAGCACAATCCCCTTTGTGAACCGGTTCTGGTTCGCCTTCATGAAGAAGGCATCGAGCGACTTGAAGAGCCTCATGATGTAGTTCGACGGCTGCACGAAGGCCCGTCGCCACAACACGACTCGCGCCGCGAACAGGCATGTCATCGAGAAAAAAACCATCGGCAGGCTTCGCGCGACCGTCAGCGGAAACGGCAGGTGCTGTGACGCGGGGTGCATCGCCAGCCACGGCCCGAACAACAGAAAGACCGCTTCTCGATCACCGCCGCCGTACTGAGTCTGGTCTCCCAGAATGCCCAGTGACTGGAAGTACAGAGTGAACGCACTCACCAATCCGAAGACATCTCGGTGCCCGCCCTGCGTGAGAATCGGTGGGCCGAGGATCACAGCCGCACCTATCAAGTACGTCGCCAGAAACGCCGCCGATGTCGTGCGACACCACGCCGAACACAGGATCGAAAACGCGCCGACTTGCACCGTCGTGACCAATAACGCCCACGCGAGGTTGATGACCTCAACGACTTCCACGCCACCGAGGCTGTACGCGACCGCCAGCAGCGGCATCGAGAGCAACAGGAACGACCACATCGGCACGAGCCGACCGAGTAACTTCTCGAACACGATCGTCCACGGCCCGAGCTTCGTAAGCAGCAGCAGTGCCAGCGTGTCTCGTTCCTTCTCACTCGTCAAAACGCCGCACGTCATCGCGGGCAGAAACAAGTACAGCCCGGCGAACTGCAACCCGGCGATCGCTTCAAACAACTCACGACCGCGACCGAGGATCGCAAACGAGTTGCTGTTCCAGCTCCCCAACTGATTCCAAAACGTCCACAGCGTGAACCCATACAACGCCACCGCATAGACGACACGAATCACGTACGTCCGCCGTCGCGCCGATTGCTCCGTCAGCTCTTTCGCGAGCAGCGGCAAGCCGATGTTGATACGGGATGTGTTCAAGTAAGCACCCTTGTGAATGCGGCAGGCGGCAGAAGTCAGACACCTCTCTCCGTCTCCGTGTCTCCCCTTCTCCCCCTCTTCTTCCTCACGCCGTCTGCCCTTCCGTCAGCTTCATGAACGCCGTTTCCATGTCCATTACTTCGGGCTGGAACATCCGAATGCGGGCACCTTGGGCGTGGATGAAGTCGTGCAGGTCTTCGACATCGAGCTGCCTTTCTTCGATGCGGATCGAGAGCCGGTCCACTTGGTCATCAACTTGAGTCACACCCGGCAACGCGCGCAGACTCGCCACCAACGCGGGCGTCTGTTGTGCGACCTGAACATGGACGATTTTGAGGACGCCGAGTCGCTGATAGATTTCCGCAACCGATCCCTCGGCCACCATCCGGCCGGTCTCGATGATGCCGATGCGAGTACAGAGCTGCGCCAACTCGTGCAGGATGTGGCTCGAAATGAGGATCGTCTTCCCCATCTCCTTCAGCGCTTTGAGCAACTCGCGCATCTCGATCCGCGCGCGGGGATCAAGTCCCGACGCCGGTTCATCGAGCAGCAACACGGCGGGGTCGTGCAGCAGGACGCGAGCCAGGGACAGCCGCTGCTTCATGCCGCGCGAAAGCGAATCGACCTGCGAGTCGATTTTATGAGTGAGGTCCGTCAACTGAAGGACATCATCGACGACCGCCTTCCGCCTCGACACCGGCAACCGATACGCAGCGGCGAAGAAATGAACGTACTCGCGCGCGGTGAGGTCTTCGTAGACGCCGAAGAAGTCGGGGACGTACCCAATCTTTTCTCGTACCAAGTGCGGCTTCGTCTTGATGTCGAGGTCCATGATCTTCGCGCGGCCTTCGTAGGCCGGCTGCAAAGTGGCAAGGACGCGAATCGTGGACGACTTCCCCGCCCCGTTCGGTCCGATGAACCCGAAGACCTCGCCCGGAGGTATCTGAAGCGTGATCCCTTTCACCGCTTCGAGCTTGCCATACTTCACTCGCAGGTCGCGCACATCCACCGCCAGCATGGCATCCCCCAAGTTGAGGTCACGGGTTGGGAATACGGATCGCTTCGTTTCACCGCGTGGGCAACGCCCCGCGCGGTGAGGGTGTGTCCGCTACAGAGCGAACCGATGAAAGCAAACCTAACCACGGATTTCACGAAGGGCACGGATGAAGAGCAGGACGATGTTAAAGAGTCATTTGCCTCAACCCGATTTTGTCTTCGCCTGATTTGCCTTCGCTTTATCCGTGTTCTCTGTGAAATCCGTGGTCGCCGACACCTGTTTACTAATGACGATCAGCGACGCGCCATTTCACCGTGTGGCCCGTCATCAGTACCGCGCCAAGTCGCCAGCTTGCGTGAGATTCATCCCCTGCACCATCTTCTGCGCTTCGACGACCATGAACCGCAGTTCGCTGCCGAGGGCCATGAATTGCCAGCCTTCGGCGATGCGCTGCTGGCACTGCTCGACCGTCTGCACATGGATGCCGACCGGCGTGCCGCACTTCTTGCCAATGGCGAGGATGCGTTGGCACATCGCTTCGTGTTCGGCAGGCGTCGGGTCTTTCCCATCGGGACCGCGCATCTGCGCATTGAGATCATTCGGGCCGACAAAGATCGCATCGACACCGGGCAGGCTGTAGATCGCCTCGGCGTTCTCGACCCCTTGAGGTGACTCGGTTTGCAGGACGACGAGAATCTCATCGTTCGCGTACTTGAAGTAGTCCCCCGCCGTCGCGTCGAAGTTCAGCGCGTGCATCCCACCCCCGACGGAACGATTGCCGGTCGGCGGATACTTGGCCGCCGCAATCGCGATCTTGGCCTCTTCGACCGTGTTGACCATCGGCACCACGATGCCATGCGCCCCGGCATCGAGGACTCGTTTGATGTAGTCATGGTCGCCGCGAGGAACTCGCGCCAGGCACGTACACCCGGCATCAGCCACCGCTCCAAACAACTGACCCGCGCTGTCCCAACCAATCGGCGAGTGCTCCAGATCGACCGTCAGCCAGTTGAACCCAACGCGCGCCATCAGTCGCGCGGCGAAGACATTGCCCAGGGACAACCACGTCCCCACTTGAGGTTGCCCGGCCTTCAAAGCCGCTTTGACAGGATTGCGTCGCATGAGTCTCTCTATCAGTGGTGGAAGTGGAAACAGAAAGTGACATCGGCGGCGAGAGTGTCACTGCGCTGTCCGCGCGACGCAAGCGAGAGAGCGACCTCGCGCCAATCAGCGGGGCGACAGCGTTGTCCCTTGGCTTTCTGAGCGGGGTGGCCGTCAGCCCCCTGGCTCTTACTTTGAGCGGCACGGCGCTAGCCGCCGGTGGATGGAGTTGTGCTTCCAAGCAAAGAACCGGCGGCTAGCGCCGTGCCGCTCACTGGGTGAATGACAAAGTGAGTGCCATTGGGCGTCAGCCCGTTTGACGGCGCAAGAAGAACCAGGGGGCTGACGCCGCCCCGCTCAGAAAACAGACGAGGGCTGACCGCCCAATAGTCACGACGAGAGAACCGGCAGTCTCACGCTGCGGAGGCGTTCTTCTTCGCTGGTCGGTTCACTGGCGTCCGGCTCGAACGATGAAGGTTCATCGGGTGGAAGTGACTCGCGGCCGGGGCCGAACATCGTCAGCCAAGCTGTTCGTGTGAAAGCCTTCACTGAACCGAACGTCGCCGCGACGGCGGTCGCTTCGTAGCCGCAGTGGACCATGCAGTCCGAGCACTTCGGGTTGCCACTCGCTTGGCCGTACTTCGACCAATCGGTCGTGTCGAGCAACTCTTGGAAGGTCGCCGCGTAGCCTTCGTTCAGCAGGTAGCACGGTCGCTGCCAGCCAAACAAGTTGTAGGCGGGCATCCCCCACGGCGTGCATTCGAGCTTCCACTTCCCTTTGAGGAACTCCAAGAACAGCGGCGAGAGATTGAATTTCCAAGCCTGCTTCGCGTTGCCGAGGATGCGACGGAAGAGGTTCACCGTTTGATTGCGGTGCAGGAACAACTCTTGGCTGGGAGCTTTCTCGTACGGATAGCCGGGCGAGATCATCATCCCTTCGACGCCGAAGCCCATCATGTCGTCGAACATCTGTCGCATCGCTTGCGGATCGGCGTTGTTGTAGACGGTCGTGTTCGTCGTAACGCGGAAGCCGCGCGCGACGGCGGATTTGATCGCACTGACGGCCACGTCATAGACGCCGTCGCGGCAGACAGCGAAGTCGTGTTCTTTCTTTGGTCCGTCGATGTGGATCGAGAACGAGAGGTACTTCGACGGCGTGAACTGATCGAGGTACTTCTCCAACAAGATCGCGTTCGTGCAGAGATAGACGTACTTCTTGCGCGCGACCAGACCCGCCACGATTTCGGCAATCTGAGGATGCAGCAGCGGTTCGCCTCCGGGGATCGAGACCATCGGCACGCCGCACTCTTCGACGGCGTGGAAGCACTGCTCGGGGGTGAGATTGCGGCGGAGCACGTCGGCCGGGTGCTGAATCTTTCCACAACCGGCACACGCCAAGTTGCAGCGGAACAGCGGCTCCAGCATCAGCACCAGCGGGTAGCGTTTCACGCCCCGCAGCTTCTTGCCGAGGACATAACTCGCCACCGTCCACATCTGCGAAACCGGCACACCCATCGAATCGCTCCCTGACTCACAAGTCTTCTCGCCTCTGTCTGGCATCCCTGCCGACACCTGACACGGCGGAGTGTGTATCAACTTCGCAAACGACTGTCAGCCCCGGCTCGTTGTGCTGTTCACGTTTCAAATCTTGTCGGCCTGTGCAAATTCTTCTGCATGAAAGTTGCCTTCATCGCTCCGCGTGAAGTGAGCCGGACGCGAGTGGCTGCCTGTATTAACAATCGACACCAGCTTCGCGCACGGCTTTCTTCACGCGGAGCGATGAAGGCTACTTGGGTTGCACCCGATGGCCGCGCGGGCTGTTCAGCGGCTTGCCCGGTTCGGCAAGGCCGTGTTATGGTCGGAGCTGTGATTCGAGTTGATTCGCGCTTGCTTGTCTCTGAGAAGAGGATTGCCAATGTCACAGACAGTCACGTTCGGAAGTGTCCTTGAAGATGCAGATCAACTGACGCTTGATGAGCAGGAAACACTCATCGAAGTGTTGCGACGTCGCACGGCTGAACAGCGCCGGCAAAAAATCGTCGATGATGTTCGTGCGGGACGTGAGGAATATCGGCGAGGTGAGTGCAAGCCGATGACAGTCGCTGAACTGATGGCGGATTTGCAGTCATGAGCATCGTCGTACTGCCAACGAACGCATTTCGGAATGACTCGAAGCAACTGCTCAAACGATCGCCTCACATCGCCAAGGCGCTTAGCGAGACTCTTTCGCAATTGTCGGATGATCCGTCTCATCCGACACTCAGGACTCACAAGCTGAAAGGCAATTTGGCAGAGACATGGGCTTGCAGCGTCGCATACGACTTGAGAATCGTGTTTGAGTTCATTCAACACGAAGGTGCAAAAGCGATTTTGCTCCACTCGGTCGGTACTCACGACGACGTCTATTGAAGATCAATTATTCCCGAGGTTCCTCTAACGAGACTCCATGTCCGCAGTTGCTTTCCTACTCGCCTTCGGTTTCGGCAGCCCGCTGTTGTTGTGGGGGATGGCGCTCGGGGGCATTCCGGTTTTGATCCATCTGCTGCACAAGCGGCGGTATGTCGAGTTGCCTTGGGCGGCGATGCGGTTCTTGATCGCGGCGACGAAGAAGCAGTCGCGGAGGATGAGGCTCGAACAGATTCTGCTGCTGATCGTCCGGACGCTGATCCTGCTGTTGATCGCGATGGCGTTGGCTCGCCCGTCCGCCGAGACATTGGGCGAGTACTTCCGGGCGGAAGGGCCGAGGCATCGGATCGTCGTCGTCGATGCGACCTTTAGCATGAGCTATGCCTCGGGAGAACGGAGTTGGTTCGACCGGGCGAGAGACTTGGCGCGACAGGTCGTCAACACGACGAAGCAAGGGGACGCGATCAACCTCGTCCGGCTGAGCGACTCGTCGCCGCGCGTCATCGTCCGGCGACCCGCCTTTCAACCGGCAGCGGTTCTCGAAGAGATCGAACAACTCCGTCAGTTCGATGAGCGGGTTGATGTTTCGGTCGTGCTGAAAGAGATCGACGAACTGCTGTCGCTCGCGCCGGAGATCGCTCGCAAAGAGATCGTCTTCATCACGGACTTGCAGGCGGCGGCGTGGTCGCCGGGTGACTCGACCGAAGCGACGCGAGTTCGCTCGGCGCTGAAGAAGCTTTCCGAACGATCCAAGCTGACGTTCTTGGATGTGGGCGAGGCAGGAGCGGCGAACGTGGCCGTGACCAGCTTGCGGACGGACGGTGGCTTCGCACTGTCAGGCCGCAGCGTGTCGTTGGCGGCAACGTTGCGAAACTTCTCGACGAGCGGTGCGGTCGGTCAGTTGGTCAAGCTGTTTGTGGACGACCGACTCACCGACACCAAGCGTGTTGATCTTCCCGCAGCGACCGACGTGCGCGTTGATTTCGCACCCGCCTTTGCGAGCGGTGAGCATCGCGTGGAAGTGCGACTCAAACCGGACGGCCTTCGTGCGGATGATTCACGGCGACTGGTCATTCCCGTGCGAGACGAGTTGCAGGTGTTGCTCGTCAACGGCAAGCCGTCGGGTGACGTGATGGGAAACGCGACCGACTTCTTGAAGCTGGCCCTCGCGCCGGAACTGGCCAACCGGACGCTGGCCAGTCCGATGCGACCGACCGTCATCCGCGAGAGCGAACTGATCGGGACGGACCTCACGCGGTTCGACTGCGTCTTCGTCTGCAACGTCGCGCTGCTGACCGCGCGTGAGGCCGAGGTCTTGCGTGGCTATCTCGAAGCGGGGGGAGGCGTCGTCTTTTGTCTGGGCGATCAGGTCCGAGCCGACAACTACAACGAGGTCGCTTTCACCGCAACTGGCTCGAACGACAAACCGGGAGCGTCGAAGCAGCCGCTCCTTCCCGCCAAGTTGATCGAACGAGTCGGCGATGCAAAGAAGAAAGAGGTCTCGTTCGAGTTCGATGCGGGAGACTTCTCGCACCCGATCGTCCGACCGTTTCAGGGCAATCCCGGCGCGGGACTCGAGCTGACGAAGACGTTCTCGTACTTCAAGACCGAGGTCTCGGAAGATCGAGGGGCGCGAGTGGCATTGCGGTTCAACAACGGCGACCCGGTAATCATCGATGCCGCGTATGGGCGAGGTCGCGTGATCCTCATCACCACGTCAGTCGATCGCGACTGGAGTACGTGGGCCGTGTGGGGACACAGCCTGATCCCGCTCATGCACGAGACGGTTTACTACGCGGTGTCGAGACGTTGGACCGACCGCGAGGTGTTGGTGGGGCAACCGTTGGTGAGTCATCTCCCGATTCGAGCGACCGACGTGACGGCTGTGCTGCAACTACCGAGTGGCGAATCGCAAGCACCTCACGCGACTGGCGATGGTCGCAGCGTGATCTCGGAACCGACGACGAAGGCGGGCTTTCACAAGCTGACTCTCGGCGCACCGATCGGCCGAACCGAGTGGTTTGCGGTGAATGTCGATCCGCAGGAAAGCGATCTCACCACGCTCCGGGCCGACGACTTGAAGACCGACATCCTGCCAGGCGTCGAGTTCTCGTATCAGACCGAATGGACCGCGACGGCTCCGAATGATGCGACCGATGATCCACAAACGGTGCGAGTCGTCTCGACCGGTAGCGGCTTTTCCCGCGCATTGCTGCTCGCCGCGTTCTGTCTGCTCACCGTTGAACTGCTCATGGCCTGGCACTTCGCGACAGGAGCCGTGTTGCTGAGCGGACTACTCGCCGTTTCTGCAACCGCGTGGGCTTGGATGACATCGCCCATCGCCGGTGCCGTCTGCGCCATTGCGTTTGTGATCTTGGCCGGAGTGGCGTGGAACGGGCGGCGAAGCATGCCGAGGTAGCAAACACATTTTGGCGAGCGTCTGTTCGTTTCTCTTCTTTCGGAGCGGGGGACGTGAGTCCCCTGGTTTTCGGCGTTAGCCTCATTGCGATCAGCGCGGAATCAGGGGACTCACGTCCCCCGCTCCGAAAGGCAAGAGGAGGGCTGACGCCCAAGAGCCGCACTCGGAACGCCACTTCTTCACGACGAGAATCACCTATGACGCCCACGCTTTTCTCGGTCAGTTACGCCGGTTACTGGGGACAACATTGTCTTGGGCTGATCCCGTTTTTGGAGAAGGCGGCGGCACTCGGATATCCCTCCGTTGAGATCGGCTGCAAGCGGCCGCATCTCTCGGTGCTTGACTATCCCGATGCCGCGTCGGTGAGTGAGATCAAATCGGCGGCGGATCGGTTGGGAATCGAGATCGCAACGCTGGCCGCTTACACCGACTTCACGGCTGGTTGGCAAGCGACTGAAGTTCCATTCGTTGAGATGCAGGTGCTGTACGTCCGGCAGTTGGCTCGATTGGCGAAGGCCCTCGGGGCGAAGACGATTCGCGTCTTCAGCGGCTACTTCACGCGACCGGCCGATCATCAGAACGACTGGCAGAAATGTGTGATGGCCCTGCGCGAGGCGGCATCGGTGGCGGCTGAGTTCAGCGTGACGCTTGGTCTGCAAAACCATCACGATGTCGGCGTCTCGTATGAGGGGTTCGCCGAGTTGCTCGATGACATCGACCACTCGAACGTCAAAGCGATGTTCGACCCGTGGTCGATCGCGATGCACGGCCATGACGACCTGTATGCCGCCGCCAAACGAATGGCTCCGCGCATGGTGCAGACGACGCTGGCTGACTACATCCGCATCGATCGGTTCCAGTACCAACCGTCGCTCATCAACTATCAACGGATCGAACCACCGGTCGCGCGTGCCGTCCCGCTCGGCGACGGGTTCCTCGATCTGGTCGCCTTTTTCGAGGGACTCAAAGACGGCGGCTTCGACGGCCACATCGCCTATGAGATTTGCTCCCCCATTCGCGGCGGAGGCAGTGAAGCGAACCTCGACGCCGCCGCCACGAGTGCCCTCGCCACGATCCGGCGGCTGTGGGGATGAGACTCGCGCGGAACAAATGAGACATTTCTGAGCGGGGCGGCGTCAGCCCCCTGGTTCTTCGGGCGTGAGCCCTTCTTCAGCGGCGGGGAATTCCAAGAACCTGGGGGCTGACGCCCAATGGCACTTGCTTTAGGTAGCCACGGTCGCCAGACCGTGGGTTTGTTACGGCAATTCAGCTTCCCTCACGCTCTGGCGAGCGTGGCTACGACCTAAAGTAAGTGCCATTTGGCTGATGCCACCCCGCTCAGAAACGGATAAGAGGGCTTACGCCCAAGAACCAGGGGGCTGACGCCGCCCCGCTCAGATGTCTCAGCACAGACCTCGCGAGGTATGAATGATCTGCCTCATTACAAACGCGGTCGCTTCCGCAGGACGAAGGCTCCGGCGGCGAGTAGCTCCGAGGCGAACCAGACGATGCGCAGGAGTCCAGCGGCGACGACCGCTTGAGCCGCGCCGACAGCGGGCTGGTCCTTCAGCATCTCGACGAGCAACCACTCGCGCACGCCGAGTCCTCCCGGCGCGATCAGGATCACGAACCCGCCCACGTTCGAGACGCAGACGCTGGCCAGCCAGACCGGGAAGAGGGCGAGATCGAGCGGACGGTTTGAAACCGCTTGCAGCGTGCAGCCCAAGCTGACTGCATGACACAGCCAGCCGAGTGTCGTGATGAAGGCTCCTTGCACCATGAGGCTGGCGGTGAAGGGAGGCGGTGCTGCGGTGTTCAGGTCGCGCGGCAAAGCCTTGCGTCCGACGAACGTGAAGAGCCACGCACTGAACGGCGTGACGCCGACAGTGGCCACCAACACGATCACCGGCAGCAACCAGACTTGTTGGCGCAGCCCCTGCACCGCGAGCGGCATCTGTTGCCAGTAAGCGGCTGGCATCGCGAGGGGAGCCAGCGCGACAGCGAGTGCCGCGCCGGACCACATGAACATCAATGTCTCATAGGCGGCGGTCACTCCCGCGAAGACCGGGTTCGCTCCGGCCTCCTTCAGCATCGTGCCGCGCATCACCAAGACGAGTGCCTTCCCTGGCAGATACTTCCCCATGTGACCGACGTAGTACGCACGCAGGGCGTCGTACCAACCGACCTTCTGGTGCATCCGCTTGAGCATCGCTCGCCAAAACCAGACCGAGGGGATCCAGCCGATGAGATACATCGCAGCGGCTGGAACAAGCCAACGTGCATCCACGCGCAGGTCAGTCTTGGGACTGTTCCGCCACAGGTCGATGGCACGTCGTCCGACGAACAGCATGACGACGATGAACAGCCCCCATTTCAAGTAGGGCCAGATGCGCCGGCATCGCGTCGCGGGGATCGCTTTCGCTTCGACCGCAGGTGTCGCGACAGTCGTGATCGCAGAATGGTCGTCCATGACGCAGAGACTTCTCATGAGGAATGAAGAGGCGAGTCGCCAGCATTACTCATGGACATCTAACAGGTGGGCTGTTTGGAGTCAGCCCCGCGCGTCGATTCTAAGAACCTGGCCTTGGGAGCCGAGCCGTGTTTTCGAGCCATTCGCAACTCGGCAGGAGCCTCGCCCTCCCAGTTCTCGGATAGCCTCTAAGTCCACACCAACCTGAGCGGGGCGGACCAAAGAAAGAAACGAGGCGTCGAAAATCGACGCCTCGTTCGGAATGTTGAGACGACTTGCACCGACGCGGTTCCCTCATGGTTGCGCGGCGGATCGGCCGTCTGAACTGAACGTTCGTTGCCGAGCGTCGCCTCCATCATGGAGCCGGTTCGCTCGACGAGTCCGCTCAGTTTTCAAGCAAGCTGCTTTTTCCGGCCAACCAGCGTGCGGATCCGTTCGGCGAGCAGAGCTGCGTCGAAGGGTTTCCGGAACGTTTCGTTGAACGGAGTGCGGTCGAAACCGCTGGCCGTATCGTCGTCGCTCAACAGCGCGACCAACACGGCGTCTGCATAGTCGGTATTT
>JAYTQJ010000047.1:0-5483 GCA_043746775.1 Schlesneria sp. | reverse complement strand
CTGGTTCTTGGAGTTCGATGCCACTGAAGAAGGGCTCACGCCCGAAGAACCAGGGGGCTGACGCCACCCCGCTCCGGAATTCATTGGACAGAACTCATGCTCCAAAATGGTCGCCACAATTCTGCGCGGCGCGCAGAAACAAAACGTGAGTAGTACAGTGAGCTTCGAGGAGACAGGCGATGTTCATTCGACAGCGTGAGGCGAGGAGAGCGCGAATGAAGACAGAAGGTGGAGGCAAGGTCTCGCGAGTGGTCTGCTGCGGTCTCTTCGTGATCATCGCGGCGTTGTGCTGCCTGCAATCGGCAGCAGTGGCTGAGCCAGTCAACACCATCGCACCGAGCTGGCCGCAGTGGCGCGGGATGACTCACGACGCGATCTCGGTCGAGACCGAGGTGGCCGAGTCGTGGCCGGAGGCTGGTCCGCCGGTGTTATGGACGAAGGAGATTGGCCAAGGCTATTCGAGCTTCATCGCGGTAGGCGATCGCGTTTGGACGCAGACTCAAACGCTGTACGAGCAGGCGGTGGTCTGCCTCGACGCGCAGTCCGGTGAGACGATCTGGTCGCAGAAATATGGCTGGCCTTACGACGGCGGCGGTCTCTATCCGGGACCGCGTGCGACGCCGACATGGCATGACGGTCGCATCTACTACGCCGCGCCCGAGGGAACGATCGGCTGCCTTGATGCGACGACCGGCCGCGCCGTTTGGGAGTCGAATCCGAAGAAGATGTTTCACGGGCGCGGGACCGACTTCGGTTGCGCGGCATCGCCCTTGGTCATTGATGGCAAGGTGATCGTGCCAGTCGGGGGACTCGATGCGAGCGTTGTCGCGCTCGACGCGAAAGACGGTGCGCTGGTCTGGAAGTCGGGCACCATGCCTGCCAGCTATGCGTCGCCACTGCCGATCATATTGAACGGGCGACCGCGCGTCGTGGCCTTCTTGGAGAACTCGCTCGCCCTGATCGAGCTTTCCAGCGGACGCCTCTTGTGGGAGGACGAGTTCTCGCACAGCTACGACGAACACTCGGCCGCGCCGCTCTTTCGCGAACCATTCCTGATGACGGCCGGGCCGTTTCGGAGTGGAGCCAAGTGTTATCGGCTTGTGGAAGAAGAGGGTGCCGCACTGAAGCCCGTCGTCGTGTGGGAGACTCCCAAGTTCTCGAACGATGTCGCGTCGAGTGTGTTGGTCGATGGTCATGTTTACGGGTTCGATCTGAAGGACGCGCAGTCGCGACTCAACCGGCCGTCGCGCGGTGAGTTTCGATGCCTGAACTTTGAGACAGGCAAGATCGCGTGGTCCACCGACAAGGTCGGTCATGCGAGCATCATCGTCGCCGATGGGAAGCTGATCCTGTTCAACGACAAGGGGGAAGTGATCCTCGCTCGCGTCAACTCGCAGCAGTACGAAGAGCTGGCTCGCGTGACGGTCTTTCAGGACGAACTCAGTTGGTCGGCGGCGGCGTTTTGTCACGGCAGATTGTTTCTTCGGACACCGACTCGCGCCGCGTGCCTGTATCTCGGCGAGCGACCGCTCGCGCCGAAGATCGAGACCACGTTGGTGACGGACATCCCGCATGTGCGGACGTTCGATCCGACGCCGTTGCTCGGGGGCGAACGTGAGTTCCCGGCAACGGTTCCCGAATGGTTCGAGTTGCGCGCGTGGTGGCTGTGGAGTCTGACGGGATTGCTGCTCGCCACGATATTCGCTGTGACAACCGACTTGGCACAGCGGTGCCTCGCGCTTCGTAGGATGGGCACTCTTGCCCGTCCTCTTTGTGTTCCCGAGTCAACGACGCTCGCACGCACCCTCATCGCGGAGGCGACTCTCGCACCACCCGATGTGAAACACGAAGAGCGGACGGGCAGGAGTGCCCATCCTACGGAAGAGGTCGCACGTCACTCGTGGCTTGGACCGCGCGTCGTCTTCTGGACGGTGGCGATTCTCGTCGGAGCGATTGGCAGCCCGCTGCTCAATCAACGTCCGGGCGCACAGCAGCGCGACGAGTATGTCTTTCTCTGGCCGCTCGTGCTGTGGGCCGCTCTGCAACTGACGCTGCTCGCCGTGACGTGGGCCGAGTCGCAGCCACAACCCGCGCGGCGCAAGGCGCGCTGGGGATCGAGGCTCGCGGGACTGAGTCTGCTTGCGACCAGCGGTCTCTATTTTCACCTGTGCCGCCGACTCGGGCTGTCGATCGAGTGGGGCTTCCTCGCGGGCTTCCTGCCCGCATTCCCCGTCGCGGCCCTCTGTGCGCGAGGGCTGCTCGCGCGACATCGGTTCGCGCCGGTGACTGACTTCCTCTGCGCAGTCGTTTCGTTCTCGGTCTACTTCTGGTCGTGTGGCCTGTTCCTCAAGTGGTGGCTGCAAGTCGGAAGCTGAATCGTGAGCCGCGCAAAAAAAGAACCGGGGACGTTGATCCCCGGTTCCTGATGGCCATCGTTTTCGAGTCACCGTGATTCGCGGATGGACTGTCTCACGCGAGTTTTGGCGGAGGCTCATTCGTCCGCCCGAATTACTTCGGAGGGAGTTGGAACACGCCTTCCAGAACGACGAGCCGTTGTTCGCCGAGAACCTTGCAGACATCACCGACGCGCGCTTCAGGGAAGGTCGGAGTCGTCAGGACTCCGTTGCCATCGGCGTTCAGCTTGATCGTGCCGACGGCAACATTGCTCGTGCCTCGTGAGAAGCCGACTCCCACGGTTTTTCCTGCCAACGCCTTCAGTCCCCCGACTTCGACTCGCAGCCCCTTCTTTCCTTCCAAGTTCAATGCGATCACCGCCATTCCCTTCCCGACCTTGCCAGCCAGCTTGGCTCCCAAGAGTGGTTTGGGTGGCGTGGTTGTCGCCGCAGAAACTCCCGCGTGAGGAATGGCCATCACAGCCGCTGCCGCCAACAGTAACGCACCACACATCGACCGACGATTCAACATCACACTCTCCTTCAGAATTGACTCACCCTGTTGCGTGACTCTCGGCTTGCGGCACCACGCCGCAAGCCAGCACCCATTCGTTGCAACCCGACGCTGGAATGCGGCCCTACAAACTTAATTTCTACTGTTCCTGCGAAGTATCGCTGCCTGTTTCGGAGCAGCTCGAACTGCGCAAGATCTCGGTTTCGGAATGAGCATTCGCAGAGTTGTCCGGTTGCAATGTTGTTCATTCGTAACACGCAGATCAGCTATCAGAATTTGCCTACCTGAACGGCGGCTGATCGGGCGTAGGGCTTGAACACGGCCACCGTGAAATAGTTCTGCATGTGGACGAATCTTTTTTGGTGTGAGCGGCAGAAATGTCTGCCCCATCCACACCCACCCGCAGCGTGAGCGAGAAAGTGGGTTTGGCTCGCCGGCTCGCGCTGCAATCGCTGCGATGTCTTTGCGCACGCTTTGAGTGGGCGTGGGAAGGACCGTTCCTGTCGCCAGCAATGTTGCCGCACGCGCTTGAGGATTCGACGTTGGTCCATGAGCGTCCGCCGTTTTCGGTGCGGGCATTTTCTGGAAGTTTCCCTCCTTGACGCCTCTCGCTCGCTCGCCTACTGTACTACCTGTCTAGTACAGGAGTTCGAGTCATGTTCTTCCGCATCGACCCCGACAACGGCGTGGCGATTTACGACCAGATCGGGCGGCAGGTGAAGTACGCTGTCGCCAAAGAGGCGCTGCGTCCCGGAGACCTTGTCCCGTCCGTGCGCGAGCTGGCCGTGACGCTGGCCGTGAACCCGAACACGGTCGCCAAGGCGTATCGTGATCTGCAAAACGATGGCGTGCTGGAGACCCTGCGCGGCGAGGGCCTCCGCGTCGCCAAAGCCGCCGCCGAACGCTGTCGCAAGGCCCGCCAAAAGCTGCTCGCCGAGCGGATGCAAGGGGTCGTGATGGAGGCCCAGCAAAGCGGCCTCACCGAAGAAGAGTTCTTCAAACTGGTGGACGAAGTCTGGGAAGGATCGTTGAAGACGAAGGCTGTTCAGAAGCGGAGCATTCCGGAAGGGTGATGGAGAACGGTGACCTTGATATTGGAACAGCACAGGTGAGCCGGGTGGCGTCAGCCCAATGGCACTGACTTTGAGCGAATTTCGAATTCACGATCGATGCGACGTAGCTGAATTCGTGAGAATTCAGCCGTCTCTGACGGTCGTCTGAAGTCTTACGACTTCAGCTACACCCCCAAGTGAGTGCCATTGGACTGACGCCACCCGGCTCACCAAGTTCGGTTTTGAGAGTGTCACACAGAGATCAGTCGAAGCGACAAGACAAGACCCCTCACCCTAGCCCTCTCCCCACAAAGCTGGGGCGAGGGGACATGAAGCAGAGGACCAATCATGACACCCGTGTTTGAATATCAGATCGTCTCCAAGCGGTTCAAAGACCACATGGCCCTCGACGGCGTGTCGATGCGGGGCGAGCGCGGTCAGGTGATCGCGCTGCTGGGTGAGAACGGGGCGGGGAAGACGACCGCGATCAAGATTCTGTTGGGGCTGCTGGCTCCCGACGGCGGGGCTTCACGGGTGATGGGCCTCGACAGCCAGACGCATGGGGCCGAGATTCGGCGTCGCGTCGGGTACATGCCCGACCGGCCCGCCCTCTACGAATGGATGACCGTGCGCGAGATCGGCTGGTTCGCGGCGGGGTTCTACCCGCTCGGGTTCCAGCAGCGTTACGAAGACCTCGTGCAACGGTTCGGGCTGGACGACAAACCGCTTAAGTCACTGTCAAAAGGGATGCAGGGGAAGGTGTCGTTGTCGCTGGCGATGGCTCACGAACCGGACCTGCTCGTGCTGGATGAGCCAACGTCGGGCCTCGACCCGCTGGTGCGGCGCGAGTTCCTCGAAAGCATGATCGAGATCGCGTCGGAAGGCCGCACGGTCCTCCTCTCCAGCCATCAGATCGCCGAGGTCGAGCGGGTTGCCGACATCGTCGCCATCCTGCGCGGCGGCAAGCTGATTCTGTGCGAACCGCTCGATGTCCTCAAAGACCGCGTGAGCGAAGTGATCGTGACACTGGCCGACATCGAGACCGCTCCGCCGGAACTCGCCTCGCCCGCGTTGCTGCTCCGGGCACAACGGCATGACCGCGTCTGGCGACTCATGGTCCGAGACCTCAACGACGCGGGACGACTCGCGCTGAACTCTGATCCGAATCACCTGCATGTCGAAGAGAAGCGACTGTCGCTCGAAGAGATTTTTGTGACGTGCATGATGACCAAGGCGGATGGGTTCGATCCGGTGACGATTGGAGATTCAAGCCGTCTCGTCGGCGGAGCGACGAGACAACCGTAGTCGATGCCCCCCGTGCCACGCGCCTGTCTTTCAGTCGCGAAGCGACGACAGCAGATAGCCGTGGGCGTCAGCCCACGGAGGCCACCCCACACCAACGCCAGAACCGCGAAGCGGCGGCAGGACGAGAGCATCACCTGCGACCAACCCTCTGCCGCCGCTTCGCGGCTCACCCCCCCCCATCGCACCGCCGCGGGGGGGGGGCGCCCCCCCCAAAAATGA
>JAYTQJ010000046.1:0-5501 GCA_043746775.1 Schlesneria sp. | reverse complement strand
TGACGCGCCACCGGTCTATCGGACAGTGATGGCTTGGGAATCGCAGGTCGAGGCGTACCCAGTCTGGGTCACGAAATACGACCACTGCGGACGGGCGTACCGAGCCGAAGTGACGCGATACCGAACCGTCTCGGTCCCGGTGATTCGCCGCGTGCGCGTCTCGTGACGGTCAAGTTATCGCCCCCGTAGGATGGGCACTCCTGCCCGTCCGCTCTTCGCCTTCCTTGACGTTTCCGACAAAAGTCGAAATCTGGTGAGCCGGGCGGCGTAAGCCCTCGGATTCTTAGCTGCAATCACAAGAGTCCGGGGGCTTACGCCGCCCGGCTCACCACTTCTGTCGGAAACGCCTTCCTTGGACGTGAGGAATGGCGAAGAACAAGACGAAAACCGGACGGGCAAGAGTGCCCATCCTACAAAAGGGCGTGTTTCCCAATTCTCGCGGGAAGATTTTTGAGTGGTCTCCGTTTACAGTGGCGATGCTTGTCCGCTGTGACTTTCTCCGATGTGCCTCATGCGATCACTGGTCGTTGGATTTTGCTGTCTGATTGTTTCGACCAACGTCACTTCCGCGCAGGACGCTGCCGCGTTGGCGAAGAGCGCGCAGGCCGTTCTCAAGGACCGCTGCTTCTCGTGTCACGGCGAGAGCGGCGCGAATGAGGGGGGCTTTAACTTTGCCCTCAATCGCAAGCGGCTGGTGCGGGAGTTGGTTGTGCCCGGCAGCGCGGACGACTCGAAGCTGCTCCAGCGCGTCATCAAGGGCGAGATGCCGCCTGATGGGGACAAGCTGCCCAAGAGCGAGATCGAGACGCTGAAGAAGTGGATCGAGGCGGATGCTCCCGCGTTCTCGACTGAGGCGAAGCGAGCCTTCGTCAGCCCGACCGACATGCTGGCGGCGATGCTGAAGGACTTGGAGAAAGCCAACGATCGTGATCGACCGTTCTATCGCTACTTCACGCTGACACACCTGTACAACGCAGGCTTCGAGGACAACGAACTCGAATCGCACCGGCAAGGGTTGTCGAAGTTGATCAACAGTCTGTCGTGGGGGCGTGACGTGCGTGTGCCGGTCGCCATCGATCCGACGAAGACGATCCTGCGGATCGACCTGCGGCACTACAAGTGGAACGAGAACGATGCGTGGTCGCGCGTGATCGCCGCCGATCCGTACCGCGTCACCTATTCCAACCCGACGGCCAAATCGTGCTACGAGATGACGCGGTGCGAGCTGCCGCATGTCCGGGCCGATTGGTTCGTCTTCTCGGCCTCGCGCCCGCCGCTCTACAACGTGATCCTCGGCCTGCCCGACAAGCCGGAGGAGATGCTGAAGTTCGAGAAGGAACGGCTCGGCGTCGATGTTGCCCGCAACTTGCAGGACTACAACGACGTGATGCGGGCGGGGTTCTATCCCTCGGGTGTGTCGAAGGCCAATCGGATGATTGAGCGGCATGTGTCGTCGTATGGCGCGTACTGGAAGAGCTACGACTTCAAGCCGGTCGATCCGACCGAGAAGACGCCGCGTCACCGCAATCTGAAGGCGAACCCGACCGGTCCCGAGGGCGTGAACGCTTTCGACCACGACGGGGGCGAGATGATCTTCAGCCTGCCCAATGGCTTACAGGGCTACATGCTGACCGACGCCAAGGGGCAACAGATTCCCAAAGGTCCGACCGATGTCGTCGTGGACAAGGAAGCGGTCAAACGCGGCCGCGACCCCGAGGTCGTCAACGGCGTGTCGTGCATGAACTGCCATTGGAGTGGGATGCTCAATAAGACCGACCAGATTCGCGATCACGTCCTCGCTCAACCTGCGGCGTATCAGAAGAACGTGGTGGAGTTCGTGACGGCGGTCTATGCCGCGAAAGCTGAACTCAATGCGAAGCTGACGGAAGACCGCGAACGGTTCGAGGCGGCGGTCAAGCGGTGCGGGCTGACGGGGCTGGCGAAAAGCGAACCGGTCGCCACGCTCGCGTTCCAGTTCGATGAACCGCTCGACTTGGACCTCGCGGCGGCGGAAGCGGGCGTCACGGTAGAGAAGTTTGTCGCCGCGTTACGCACGAATGCGGCGCTTGGCCGAGAACTCGGCAGCCTGCCGCAAGGTCAGCCCGTCCCGCGCGACACGTTCGTGCAAATCTTCGGCGCGGTGGTGAAGGAACTGAAGATCGGAACGTACCTCGCGGTCGTTTCGGTGCGCCCCGGCAGCACTGTTCCGCCGTCGCCGACCACTCCCACACCGTCACCGCCTGTTGCGCCGAAGTCGTTCACGAACGACCAAGGGATCGCGATGGTGCTGATCCCCGCAGGTGAGTTTGAAATGGGATCGACGGCGGCGGATGTCGCCAAGGCAGTGCGGATGGTTCCGGGGATGAAGGCGGAGTTCGCTGCCGATGAACAGCCGCAACACCGGGTAAAGATCAGCACAGCGTTCTACATGGGTCAGCACGAAGTGACGGTCGGTCAGTTCCGCAAGTTCGTCAATGAGGAAGGCTACAAGACGGATGCGGAGACCGATGGCAAAGGAGGCTTCGGATTCGATGAGTCGGCAGGCAGCTTCAAGCAAGACCCGAAGTACAACTGGCGGAACCCGGGCTTCCCGCAAACGGACGAGCATCCGGTGGTGAATGTGAGTTGGAACGACGCGCAGCGGTTCTGCGGTTGGTTGAGCCGGAAGGAAGGGAAGACCTACCGATTGCCGACCGAGGCGGAATGGGAGTACGCCGCGCGGGGCGGTACGAAGACGCTGTATCCCAGCGGAGACGATCCCGAATCGGTGGCGAAGATCGGCAACATCGCCGACGGAACGGCGAAGGCCAAACTCAATTCGAAGGATTCGATCGCGGCCAAGGACGGCTATGTTTTCACAGCCCCCGTCGGTCAATTCACCGCTAACACGTTCGGCGTCCACGACATGATTGGGAACGCGTTCGAGTGGTGTGAGGATGTTTACAACGAGAAAGCGTACACACTTCGCAGCGGGACGACGGCCGACCCCAAGGTCACGACGGGTTCTGAATATCGTGTGTTGCGTGGCGGGTCTTGGGACAACTATCCCCAGGTCGCCCGCTCGGCCAATCGGAACTTCTACACGCCCGACCTCCGGAACGACTTCAACGGTTTCCGGGTGGTGTCTGCCGTTGCTGCCGTCAGGACTCCGTAGCCTTTTTTACTCTTCCTTACTCTTTTTACTCTTCTGTCTTTGATCGTCGGGCGTAGCCCGGCGCGCGAGTTAATTTTGTAGGATGGGCACTCCTGCCCGTCCGCTCTTGGCCTTCGCCTTTGGTTTCGCCATTCCATCCTTCTCGAAAAAACGAAGAGCGGACGGGCAGGAGTGCCCATCCTACGGGAGAGTGTCATGCGTGCCGCCACACCGCCGCCGGGGTTTCGCGGTTTGGACCCCGACAAGCGGATCACCGTCTACACGCGGCATCTCCCCCATTGGCGTCAACCAGGCGCGACCTACTTCGTCACCTTTCGACTGGCCGACGCGCTGCCGCAGGACAAGCTCAACGAACTCAAAACGCTCCGGTCACACTGGGAGTACACGCACCCCGAACCCCGAACCCCGCTCCGAAGCGGACTGGGAAGAGATCGCTCGTGAGATCACCCGACGCACCGAAGCGTGGCTGGACGACGGTCACGGCGCAAGCCACTTCCGCGAAGCCCGCTGGGCCAATGACCTGCGCGACCGCCTCCATCACTTTCAGGGCCAACGCTATCACCTAGCCTGTTGGACGATCATGCCCAACCACTGCCACGCAATCATCCGTCCGTTTGACGGCTATGACTTGGAAGAATTGCTGGGCGCGATGAAGGGTGTCGTCGCGAGAAACCTCAACGCGGCCCTTCATCTACCAGGCGAACTCTGGCAACAGGAAAGCTTCGACCGCATCATTCGCGACGCCGAGCATCTCGACAAAGTGATCCAATACATCGGCCGCAACCCGGAGAAAGCCAACCTCCCTCGTCACCAATGGCATCGCTGGATCGACCCCGACTGGCAATCCGCCGGCTGGGAATTCGACAACTAACCCGTAGGATGGGCACTCTTGCCCGTCCGCTCTTGGTTTGTGCCTTCGTCCAACGCCTCAAGAGAAAACGCAGAGCGGACGGGCAAGAGTGCCCATCCTACGATCCTTGGGGCGCGTGTCGCCGCATGGGATGACGAGGGAATCGTGTGTTGCGTGGCGGGTCTTGGAACAACAATATCCAGAACGCTCGCTCGGCCAATCGGAACAACAACACGCCCGACAACCGGAACAACAACAACGGTTTCCGGGTGGTGTCTGCCGCCGCTGCCGTCAGCACTCCGCCGGTCGCGGGTTCACCCGCGACCGAAGCCAGAACCGGCCGATTCACGGATCGGCCGGGCGCGCCGTGGTGCAGTCCACCTCGCATCCCGCGTCGGATCGCCATTCGACAGTCCGGCCCAATGACACAGAACGACCGCGCGGGCTGGTAGCGAAACCGAACGCCCGCGCGGTCGTTCGCTGCGCCCCATCCGACGGCGAGCCGCAAGAGTTGAGGATGAAGCAGGGGGCGGGTGGCGACGATTCGGCTGGAGTCTGAGGAACCCTCTCGCCTGATCGACGCCACCGCACACAGCACGACGACGTTTCGAGGACTGACGGGGCCGGATCGTTCCGCACTTTATCTTCTGGCGGCAATGACCGGGTTGCGAGCCAACGAACTGGCCAGCCTCACGCTGTCGTCGTTCAACTTCCAAGACAACCCGCCTGTTTGGGTTGCACGCCGGGTTGCACTCTTTGGTGATGTTTCGTGCGAAACATGGCGTGACGGTTGATAGAACGCCGCTGCCTCAACCGCTCTCGAATGAGTCGCCCAAAGAAACGCGAAAAGCCCTGAAGAACAGGGCTTTTGCAGACGATTGTCAGCCGGTAATGATGGCTGACAAACCAGTGAGTGCGCTGGGACTCGAACCCAGGACCTACGGATTAAAAGTCCGTTGCTCTACCAACTGAGCTACGCACTCGCACGCGGCTGAGGCGTGGATTAAGCGGAGCGGGAAGTTATCGACTGAGCAGGCAAGATGCAATTCGGTGTGTGCTGTTGCAGGTGGCCCGCTCGGGTAGGAAACCGAGATCGGAGAATGGTGTCGAAATTTCTAGCCCGCATTATTCATGCGACACCAATAGCACGGCCCCCAAGGGCGTAGAAAGTGTTGTGAGATCAGCACTTCAACGCCGCAGGGAGGCCGGGGATGGGTTTACGGGGTGTGTTGCCGTTTTGTCCTCGATTTCTCGGCGGAGCGGCTGATCGAAGTCGAGGTGTCGCAGACGCAGTGGACGGGCGAGGCGGGGCTGTTGCCGATCCGGCAGTTTGATGAGGCGATTCGTTTGACCGTGCGGTTCGCGGCGGCGCTGGGGGACGCGCGCGGGGGTGAAGTCCTGCACTCGAATCTGTCGATGGTCCGTCAGCGAATCTCTGAACCCGTCCAAAAACAATGTCGTCTTTCGTTCCGCGAAAGAACGCCATTTTCGCAAACC
>JAYTQJ010000045.1:0-2513 GCA_043746775.1 Schlesneria sp. | reverse complement strand
CGAAGCTCCGTGACCGTGGCACCCTAAATTGACAAAAGCGATGGTCCTGAGACCACACGCACCCCACTTGTTGTGCCGCTTCCTCGCTCACACTTCGGGTTGGTGTGGGCGTGCCTGAAGTCGTCTTGACCGGGTTGGGGGACCGGCATAAGTTCCCGCCCTCCCCTGTCCCAGATTCCTGTCTTTGGGTTCATCCCACTCGTCATTCCGTGCTGCGCGAAGGATCGCGTGAGCGGGTGCCGTCTCGTATTGCCGTCTCGTTGGATGCTGACCTGCGCGGATCGTGCGCGACCGTGCCGCGAAAGGAGTCGTTGGTCATGCCTGCGCTACACACTCTCAATCGGTACTCGTTCCTGCGATGGTTGCTCGTCGTCGTCTGCGTTTCGTTTCCGCTCGCACTGTTGGCGCGAGATCCGAAAACGAAGGCCAAACCGGCGGTCAGTCCGCCCGTGTTTGCCAGCGATGACGACGAGGCTGACGAAGAAGCCAAGCGCTTCGCGACCAAGATTGCGACCCCTCTGATCGGCGATCTCACCAGCTTCGCGGGTCTCGAAGCGGTCACGTTGGAAGGTGTCGGCCTGGTCGTCGGTCTGAACGGGACCGGTGGCGATCCCGCTCCGTCCGCGTTTCGCACCGCGCTGATGGAAGACCTCAAGAAGAACGGACTCGCCAATCCGAACGCGATCTTGCAACGGCCCGACACGGCACTGGTCCTCGT
This sequence comes from Schlesneria sp., assembly GCA_043746775.1. Classification (GTDB taxonomy): domain Bacteria; phylum Planctomycetota; class Planctomycetia; order Planctomycetales; family Planctomycetaceae; genus Schlesneria. Next base: position 1,795 of record JAYTQJ010000045.1, on the reverse strand, counting down.
CCGCGCGAAGCTTCCGCCGCTGCTCAGCAAGGGTGAAAAGATCGATGTCGAAGTGCGCGTCCCCGATAGCGCGCAGGCATCGAGCATTTCGGGCGGCTGGCTGATGGAGGTCTATCTGACCGAACAAGCCTTCATTCCGGGACGCGGCGTTTTGAAGGGGCATGCCTACGCGAAAGCCGAAGGGGCGATCCTGACCTCGGGGATCGGCAGTGACGCCGCGAACAATCCCGCGCTGCTCAAGCAGGGTCGAGTCCTCGGCGGGGCGACGGTCCTCAAGGAACGCGATCTCTCGCTTTATCTGCGCAACGACTATCGCAGCATCCGTAACGCGACCCGCGTCGCCGAGTCCATCGGGCAACGATTCCACGACTTCGATAAGCAGGGGATCAAGAAGCCGATGGCCGAAGCGAAGACCGATCAAAAGATCGAACTGTCCGTACATCCGAAGTACAAAAACAACTACCCGCGCTACCTCCAAGTGATCCGGCATATGGCCTTCAAGGAGGACAGTGTCGCGATGCGTGTGCGGATGCAGAAGCTGAAGCAGGAGCTGTTTGAACCCGACATGGCTGACGAAGTCGCTCTGCAGCTGGAGGCGATCGGCGGTGAAGCCGTGCCCATTTTGAAACAGGGTCTGACCTCGCCATTGATCGAAGTTCGGTTCCATTCGGCGATCGCGCTCGCGTATCTGGGCAACCCCGAAGGCTTGCCGGTGTTGATCGAGGCGGCTCGCACGGAACGGGCCTTCCGCGTGTTTTCCCTTGCCGCGCTCTCCACTTTGGAAGATGCCGAAGCACACATCGGGCTGCGCGAACTGATGAACGACCCGACGCCCGAGACGCGCTACGGAGCGTTTCGCGCCCTGTGGACACTCGACTCCAAAGACCCCTTCATCCGCGGTGTCACGCTCGGATTGCCCGAGAACGTCGAAGCGAAGAAGAACCGGAATTTGGGCGATTACAAACTGCACATCCTGCAAACCACGGGCGAACCGATGGTCCACGCGACACTGCGTACGCGGCCCGAGATCGTGATCTTCGGTGCCGATCAGCAGTTCCTCGCCCCGCTGTATCTCACCGCCGGTCGTCACGTCATGGTGACGGCACAACCGGGATCATCGACCGTCTCACTGGCTCGGTTTGAAGTCGGCAAGCCCGACGAACGGCGCGAGGTCTCGGCCCGCGTGGCCGATGTGATTCGCGCGGCCGACGAATTGGGTGCGACCTATCCCGACATCGTGCAGATGCTGGCCGACGCCTCGAAACAGAAGAACCTCCCCACGCGACTGGCCGCGAATGAACTCCCCGAAGGGGGCCGCATCTACTACCGCCCGAACAGCGACCCGACCAAACCGGGAAGCAAGAAGGGGACGAAGGTCGGTAAGGACAACTACATGCCGAACCTGTTCCCCGAGCAGAACGAACCAGACGAAGTAGCCGCTCGCAAAGTGAAGGAGAAGAAGGAGGGAGACGGCTCGGCCAGCATGGCCAACGTGCCGCCGAAGTCCGCGTCCACAAGCGACGACGCGCCGCCTGCTCAGACCGACGAACCCGGCGCGCGGAAGACCGCTCCCGTGAAGCCCACGACGAAGAAGGACGAATCCAAGTCGAAGCGCAGCCTGCCGTGGTTTGGCGGATCGAAGAAGTGAGGGCTGCCCGGAAGCAGAGATTGATAAACCTCGCGCGGTCTCTGAGCGGGGTGGCGTAAGCCCAATGGCACTCACTTTGGGGTGTAGCTGAAGTCGTAAGACTTCAGACGATCATCAAAGCCGGCTGAATTCTCACGAATTCAGCTA
>JAYTQJ010000044.1:0-5508 GCA_043746775.1 Schlesneria sp. | reverse complement strand
ACGTGGCCGTGTTGGCGACGTGAAGGCTATTTCTCAATCACACGGCCACGTCGAAGCTCCGTGACCGTGGCACCCCATCCCCCAGATTCAACAAGACGATGGCCCCAGAGCAACTCGCCTCGTGGACAAGCGGTTGATCGGGGTCTGTGGGCAGCCTCTTCATCGCGCCTCCTGTCGCGGAGAGGCTGTGATTGTTTCGTAGAACGGGCGGCTCGCCTGTTTGCTTTCTCGGAGGGATAGGCAGGCGAGCCGCCTACCCTACGAAAAGTTCACAAGCTCGAAGCGACAGGGCGACCTTGGCGGGGGCGTCACGATCTGCAACGTCGTTGCAATCGGGACGTTGACGTAAAGGAATTGCGTCCGCGTGGCGCGACTTCTCGCCGCGTTCCTTGGGGCGTGACCTATGTTGGACGGTAAGGCCAGCGGTGGGAATCCGTTTGGCCGTGATGACATCTGGTGAGAGGAACCATCCCCATGAGTTCGACCCTGTTGGAACCTGCTGTCCTGCCCACCAAGGACGAGTTCGGCGATTTGTTCGACCACTATGTTGCGGACGACAACCTCCCTTCGACGGAATGGTTGACGCGACTCCGCTTGGAACGGCCGCGCCGCAACACACGGTGTCTCGGTGAGACGACTCGGTTGCTGAAGCGGATCAACGATGTTGTGGTCTCCGCGACGATGCTGATCCTGCTGTCTCCGGTCTTGTTGCTCGTGGCGATTGCCGTGCGATTGACCTCGCGCGGGCCGGTCATCTTCAGCCAGCAGCGAGTCGGTTTGAACCTGCGTCAGAAGAAGCGTGACCGCCGCCAGCGGGACGAAGAAGTCGAACTGCCCGACGGGATCGAACGTCGTGGAACGGGGATCAACCGGCGTCGCGACGGTGGCTATGGAAAGCCGTTCACGCTCTACAAGTTCCGCACGATGAAGATCGATGCCGAAAAGAACGGTGCCCAGTTCGCGGTGAAGGGCGATCCGCGCGTCACCTGCATCGGCCGCTTCATGCGGAAGACGCGGCTCGACGAGTTGCCTCAACTTTGGAACGTCCTGCGTGGCGAGATGTCGCTCGTGGGGCCACGTCCCGAACGTCCCGAGTTCATCGAAAAGCTGTCAGCCGAAGTCCCGAACTACATCAACCGACTGGGCCTCAAGCCGGGACTGACGGGACTCGCGCAAGTCATCAACGGCTACGACAACAACATCGAGAGCTTCAAGCGGAAGGTGAACCTCGACCTGTTGTATCTTCAGAACTGCTGCTACCTGAACGACCTCAAGATCATGTTCCGCACGATCCGCGTCGTCCTGACCGGCAGCGGGGCACTGTAGCCTAAAACGAGGCAATTCAAGCTGCCCGAGGTACAAACCTCGATTGAACTCAAAGGACTTGCATCGCGCCAGCGTGAGCTAGGCTGGCGAATTCGCTTCCAACCGTCTTCGGACGACCCATCCGGACGATCCGATCCAAGAGCACGATCGGAACATGAATGTCCGGTGGCCTTGCCTGCCGGGGAGATTTCGTTCGGCTGGGATGTTGCTCGGAAGGACTTTCGCTACACTCCTCGCCCCGCTCAGCCAGGGCGGGAAGGCAGTATCTTGGGTTTGCCACGTCGAGTGGCTTTTTTTGGCTCTGGGGTTGAAGCGAACATCATGGCAAACGAAGTCGAAAAGAAGATCGCAATTAAGCGCACGCTGTCCGAGAAGTACGAACGACTGTCGTACCTCGCCAGCAGCAAGGTCAAGCAAAGCACGTATCGCTGGCATGCGAGGCACTTCCGCAATCAAGCCAACGCGATGCAGAGCGCTCTCGATTTCAAAAACAAGAGCAAGCTGGCTGCCGCTCAGTGATTGAGCTGGCTGAGTTTGGATGTCGGGCAGGTTTGTAACCTGCCCGTCCTTCTTTCTGCTCCGTCGATTGAGACATTCAATCGGCGTGAGGTGCCGTGGCACATTCGGTTCGCCCGATAGCACTCACTTTGAGGTTCGCGGTCGGCCAGTGTCGTCTTTCGCTCTGCGAAAGAACGCCCTTTCGCGGAGCGAAAGGCGACAAAGTCAGTGCCATTGGTCGGCCCGTCGGTGTTGTTTCACCGGAAGCATGAGCAGGCGAGCCGCCCGCCCTACGACTTTCACTCCCGGTCGGCGGCTTTGACCGTCACCCATTCGACGTTGAACTTCGCGACAGTCAGATGCTGCGTCGCGTAATTTCCGTCGGAACTGCCTCGCTCGTAGAAGCAGTAGACCGTGTTGTCGGCGGCGGCGGCGAGATCGCTGTAGCCGCTCTTGCCCGGTTCGAGCGAACGGCTCACCGGCCAAGTCACTCCGTCGTCGAGGCTCAGCTTGATCGTCACGTTCTTGCGGTCGCGGCCTGTTCCCGGCGTGAGCTTTCCGTCGGCACGATCGAGGTTATGCGGGTTCGAGAAGAGGAGTCGCGACTTTCCATCCGGCGCGGAACCGTTGAGCTTCACGATGCTCGCCATGCAGATCGGTTCGAGCAGTTCGTCGTGTAGCGCGGGTGTCGTCCAGTTTGTGGCACCGTCGCGGCTGAAGCTGATCGCGCGGCGTTGCTGCTTCGATTCGTGGCGGAGGTTCAGCAGCACTCGTCCGTCGAGCAGCTCGACCAGCGACGATTCATTCGGGTTGATGAGCGGCTCCTTTTCCTGAGCCGCGATCTCACCGCGCTGCCACGTCTGGCCACCGTCATCACTGAAGATCGTCGTCGTGACGGACGGCCGATGTGCGTGACCGCCCGTGCCCGTTGAGAGCCAGACCGCCGCCACGAGCCTCCCATTTTGAAGTTGAATGCCGTGCCCCGGCCCTACAGCCAGCACCTTCCACGGGTACTCGGGACGAAACTTGTCGAACGTGGCGGTGATCTCGACAGGCTTCGAGAACGACTGGCCATCATCCGTGCTGGTCGTGACGAAGCAGCGTCCGTACTCGACGCAATACAGCAGGACGACGGTTCCTCGGCGATGATCAACGATGGCGACAGGGTTGTTCAGAGTGATCTCACCGGGCTTGCCAAGTCCCTGCGCGACTGCGGCCGGGTTTCGTTCGAGCGGCCCGTCCGGCAACGGCATCTTCAGCGGAACCGACCACGTCGTGCCGCCGTCTGTACTGCGCCGAACGAGGATGTCGATGTGCCCCCAATCTCCGCGACTCTTCCTCGCCTCACAGTACGCGACGAGCGACCCCTTCGCCGTGATGACGATGCCGGGGATGCGATACAGCGGATAGCCACCCTGATTGGCTGTGAACAGGTCGAGCTTGTCCAGCTTCGGTTCGGCAGCGATGGCCGACGCGATCAGACTGAACAGCGAGACACCGAACACCGACGCGATGACAAACAGGTTTCGCACGGAAGACTCCTGACGCGAAGTGAGGTTGGAAAATGTCCGACCACTCACGTTGATCGGTGGACGACAACGTACCCGACACCCACCGACCTCGGTAGCGAACGGCGGGAGCCGATGAACGGCTTGTGGTAGAACGCCCGGCCGATATCTCGGTCAATCGCCAACGCGACGGGCTATTCTAAATCCCACCCCGCTTGTCGGGTGGCTGGCGGGGCTTTGCACTACTTCCGAATCCAAGTAACACGAGTAGTGCAAATATGGGATTCCACCGGGACAAGCCCGGTGGTCGCACCGCAAAGTAGCCATCATCGCTCCGCGTGATGAGCCTTTTGAGAACAGGCGTCTGAGTTTAGGGCTACCGAACTGGTCAGGCTCGTCACGCGGAGCGATGACGGCTACTTTTGCCGACCTTTACATGTCGTGTTGTGACTACCGACGCGAGGTTCAAAATCGAACCGAGGAATAGGGCGTTGAAACAGGACACCACACTCGAACTCAGGACACCGCTCTGGACGCTTCTCAATTCTCCTCGTTTCGTCGCCAACTCATTCGCTGGTACGAGCGGCATGCGCGTGATCTCCCTTGGCGGCGGACGACCGATCCGTATCGAGTCTGGATCAGTGAGATCATGCTGCAACAGACGACGGTCGTGGCCGTCGTGCCGTACTTCGAGCGGTTCCTCGCCCGGTTCCCGACGGTGCGCGATCTCGCGGAATCCAACGAGAACGACGTGCTGCGGTTGTGGGAGGGCCTCGGTTATTACAGCCGCGCCCGCAATCTGCGCAAGGCAGCCGAAGTCGTCGTGCGCGAGTACGGTGGCGAGTTTCCCGCCGACGTGGAGACGCTCCAAAAGTTGCCGGGCATCGGACGGTACACGGCCGGAGCGATCGCCTCATTCGCGTTCGACCTCCGTGCGCCGATCGTCGAAGCGAACACGTTGAGACTCGATTGTCGGCTGCTCGGTTATGACGGCGACCCACGATCGAAGGCCGGTCAGCAAGTGTTGTGGTCGTTCGCCGAGGCCGTGCTGCCGAAGACTCAACCCGGCCGATTCAACCAAGCCTTGATGGAACTCGGGGCGACCGTCTGCTCACCGAAGAACCCGAACTGCGAACAATGTCCGGTGCAGGCTCATTGCCGCGCGTTCGCCGACGGGACTCAAGCCCGCATTCCGCAACCGGCGACTCGCCCGGCGATCACAGAAGTTGTCGAGGCTTCCATCGCAGTGCATCAACGCGGGAAGTACTTGTTACGGCGCTGTCCCGCTGGAGAGCGCTGGGCGGGCCTGTGGGACTTTGTGAGGTTCCCGCTGGATGAGATCGCAGTGACGAAACAGCCGTCCGTCGCGAAAGCCGCTTCGCCTGAGCCTCATCAACACGAACAGATCGCTCTCATCACGCGAGATCGTTCTGGATTGAGCATCACGCTGGGCGATCTGATCACGGAGTTGAGGCACAGCGTCACGCGCTATCGCATCACACTGAAGTGCTTCACCGCGACAGCCGTCTCAGGCGAACTCCTCACGACGGCCGAATGGCTCTGGGTGTCGCCACAAGACTTCGACGACTACCCGCTCTCCGTCACCGGCCGCAAGTTTGCGAAGCTACTGGCAAGGCGAGCCGCAAACGAGAGTGGACCGGAATCTTCGAGTCACTAGTGCCCGGTCAGCCCTCAGTTTTGGGGTAGCTGAAGTCGTGAGACTTCAGAAAACGCAGAACTCTTACGAGTTCGGCTACCCCAAAATTAAGACCTGACGGGGCACTCGTACCACGACCGAGAATTGACCTGCCATTCAAAACGACATCCGCGAAGTGAGCCGCAAGGCGCTAGCCGCGGGTTCCTGACAGCCGCGAAACCCGCAGCTAGCGCTTTGCGGCTCACTTCGTATGGCAGGTTAATTCTCGGTCGTAGCACTAGTCCAAGAAGCGTCACTCAGGACCGCGCGAGATATAGCCCGGGGGGCGGCAGGTCATAGCCCACGGCGTGAGCCGCGGGTCAAGCCAGACCTCGAAATCCTCAGCCCTGAAGAGCAACGCCGTTAAGGATTTCTGTAGCGGAATTCGTGAGAATTCTGACGCCCCGATGACTCTCCAGAAGTCTTACGACTTCTGCTACGTTCGATTGGGCCTGTTTTGTAGCTCCGAAATCCTTAACG
>JAYTQJ010000043.1:0-12927 GCA_043746775.1 Schlesneria sp. | reverse complement strand
ATTCGCTACCTGCTGCTGAAGAATCCCGAGAACCTCACGCAGACGAGCAAAGGGGACGAGCTGGCCCGGTGGCAAGAAGCCCTGAAGCTGAACGAGTCCCTCTCGCTCGCCTACTACCTCAAGGAGGAACTGCGACAGTTCTGGAAGCAGCCCTCGAAGAACGCCGCCGAGGCGTTTCTCGAAGCGTGGTGCCGACGCGCTAAAGCCACCAGCGTCCGTCAACTCCAGACGATGGCCAAGACGCTGCAAGCCCACCGCAACGGACTGCTCAACGGGGACGACGAACCGATTCGGGTACCCGCGAGCGGCTGCGGACCCCTCGAAGGGATCAACAACAACAAAACCGGGGCCCTCCAACGACGGGCCTACGCCTACCGAAACGACGAACACCTCAAGCAACGACGACTCACCCTACACCACACAAAATACACCATCACCGGCTAACGCCGCTCATATCCCAACAAGATGACCGCCCCAAAAAACTCACGATGAACCGGAAACAAAGCTTGTTTGCGCAACTTTGGATGAGCTGGCTGGATGTGGACTGCTCCACAAAGTGCGTTGCCAAAGTGCTTTCAGCCCTGATTTACCGAGAAAATATGATGATTTTTGTGCGTTCGCCCTGCGTCATCGCTGACCAGCACGCCCTCGAAAGTCGCTTTCGGGAGCAGGATTTCCAGCGTGGCCGCATCCTTGCGACACCCGAAGATCATCAGTCGCGACGGCTCGGACAGAAATGCCCAGACCGAACCGAGGCTCCATGAGGTCTCGTCCGTGTGGACCACCTCCGACACCGCGAGCAGTTGGCAGAGCCGGTCGAACTCGACGTACCACTCGCGCGCCAACCGGCTCAGCAGGGCATCCGTCTGAGACTTCGAGAGATTCAACTCCCAGAAGAACCGCAGTTGCTCCACCGCTTTATCGAGCGACAGACCGATGACCAGCGACTGGTGAGCCAGCGTGATCAGTATCTCGAGGCCGAACTCGCACCGCGGCAGCAGACCGGCCACCGTGCCCCGTTGTCCCTGCGGACCGCGATAAAACCGTAGGCCACGAGTACCGCGCGACCGCTCTCAATCCGCCACACGTGACGGCGAGAGATCAGACGGCACTCCTCGACCGTAAACCCCTCCGGCAGCACGATCTCCGTTCGATCCGCCCGGTCCAACTTTTCCTGAGTAGTCACTCGCCCACGTCGCGACGACTTCTGCTTCCATCGCCGCTTCGAGCCGGCGGTCTGGCCCTGACGCTGCTCCTCAGCCTGCATCGAATAGGCTTGGTCCAGCCGCTCGGTCCGCGCCGCCCAATTCCCGCACCAACCGTTCCAGCTCCGCCACCCGCCGCGCCAGCTCTTCATTTCGTCGCACCAGCTCTTCATTGTGCCGACGAAGGTCCGCATTCTCAGCCCGCAGCCGCTCACGCTCGACATCCTTGTCCCGTGGTGTCCCCATCCCAGTCTTCTAAAAAACTTCGCAATCAGACGCATCACGTGTTTTCGCAGAATGGACGGCTACCCTGCCCTGCCCCCCCCCAGTCCCTCACCAACGAGTGTCCCCCACAGGAACGGAACAACTACTGTCCAATCTAAACCTGATCGAGCGACTCTGGAAGTTCACCTACGCTAGGCGTTCCACGGCTTCTATTCTCCGACTTTCGAGCAGTCGTCGAATAGGCTCTGTGCGTCTCTCTGCGCAGCGCGCGATCCCGCCCCAACACGCCGCCGGTCTCGCCAACCCTGATGGCCGTCCATTTTCAGTGGCTTGAATGCGTCTCAATCATGGCAGCGTGAGGTGTAGCGGGGTGGCGTCTGCTGCTGGTGGCTTCCACCGTTCTGGGATTCAAGAAGTTTCAGGGCGGACGGCCAATGAACGTCTGTATCGCGAACACGGCCACCTCTTCGGACTGCTGTCGACCTGTTGACGAACCTTTCACTATCATCGCGCACGGTGAGTTAGAACTCGTCCAAAAACAATGTCGTCTTTCGCTCCGCGAAAGAACGCTCTTTCGCGGAGCGAAAGGCGACAAACGGCGGAGTCATTTGTGGACAGGTTCTTAACTCGCAGGGCAGTTCGTGAGAGCAGGATGTTCTCCGTTCAGCCCGGTCTCCTTCTGGTAGGCCGTTCTTTCGGTGACAGCATTGTGCAAGGTGGCGCGATCATGACAAACACGACTTCCTCAACTCCCAACAAGCCCCATTCATCGAGTGCTGCATCGGTACCACGGCGCGGAGGCGGGCGATGGTTGATGTTTGGTTTCCTGTTGCTGGCGATGTTGGCGACGACGGTTTGGTTTGCTCCCGCCATCGTGGCCAAGACCGAGTTGCGGCAACGGATTCCGGGGCTGATCTTCCCGACGTATCCTGGCAAGGTGGTAGTCGGCGAGACCTCGATCAGTTGGTTCTCGCCGATCATCGTGAAGGGGTTGCGGGCGGAAGATGAGACCGGGCACACGCTGCTCGATGCGAAAGAGTTCTCGACGGTGGAAACGTTGTGGACGCTGGCGACTCGCCAAACCAACCTCGGGCGGATGAGGCTCGTCGACCCGGTGATCTCGGTGACGATCCGGCCTGACGGGTCGAACCTGGAAGACGTGTACGCGAAGTTCATGACCGGCCCGGCGAGCACCGTACCCATTCCCGCGTTTGAGTTTGAAATGGTCAACGCGCGGATTGAACTCGCCCACAAATCGGCCAGCCGCCAATCGACGATCACGCCGGTGTCGCTCGTCTTGGCATCGACCAAAGGGGGCGTGGACGACATTCAAATTACGGTCGGTGACGTTCCCGATTCGGATGCTTCCAAGAGTGCCGAGCCGAACGCGGTGGCCTCGGATTGGTTGGCTATTCGGTTCGGTAACAAGCCGAGTGATGATGCCGCTGCGACGACGACCGACGCGCAGCATGTGCGACTCAAGGCGCGAGGGTGGAACTTGGACAAGCTGCTCCCGGCCCTCGCGCGGTTCGAGCCAACAGCCGAACTGGCGGGTCAGTTTGATGCCGACGTGAAGGCTTCTCTACGATCGACGGCTGCCGCATTCGATTGGACTTGGAATGGAGATGTTTCGTTGCGGGAGTTGGCGGTGTCAGGCTTGGCAGCACTCAAGCAGGACAAGGTGGCACTCGAAGCCATCACGGCGGGAGGCCGCTTCACCAGCCAGGGCGGTCGCCTGTCGATGGTCGATGCGAAACTGACAACCGACGTGGGCGAACTGACTGCGACGGGTGACATCCCGCTGGCGGGGCTCACATCGTCAGCAGGGCTGAACGCCGTGCAGTCGATCGTCGGCGAAGAGGACTTCCAGCTCAATGGCCAAGTTGATTTGAAGCGACTCGCCGCGCTGTTGCCGCAAACATTGCGAGTCCGCGAAGGGACTCAGATCACGGCGGGGCGAGTCGATGTGTCGCTCACAGGTGAAGAGTCCGCGGGGCTTCGACAGTGGAAGGGGAACGCCACGCTGGCCGGTTTGAGTGCCGTCAATCAGGGCGAGTCGATTGCGTGGAAGACGCCCTTCAAGACGGCGTTTCAGGCGCATCGGCAAGACGGCGCGATCATCGTCGATCAACTGACGTGTCAGTCCGACTTCCTGCAAGTCTCGGGAAGCGGCACGCTGACGGATGCCCATTTCACCGCAAGCGGTGATCTCAACAAGCTCGAACAAAACTTGGAACGGTTCGTGGATCTCGGGCTGGAGAAGATCGCGGGACGGCTGAAGGTGGATGGTTCGATCAAGCGTGAGGGAGCCGACCGGGCATCGCTCGTTGCCGCCGTGAACCTCGATAACTTTCAGTGGAATGTCTCCGCCGACAACGTCTGGAACGAAGACCATCTGGAACTCATCGCGACGGCGGGAGCTGTGACCGACGGCGGGACGACGATCAAGCGGGTCGAAGCGGCGTCGCTGAAGTTGACGAGCGGCGGAGACTCACTCACCGCGAAGCTGCTCGCTGGCGTCGATTTTTCCGCTGCATCGACCGCGACTGACGCGGTCGCGACGTGGCCGGTGACGGCGACGCTGACCGGCGGCATGGGGACGTGGCAGAACCGGTTGAAGCCGTTTTTCGTGTTGAAGGGCTGGCAATTGGGAGGCGAAGCCCAAATCGACGCGACGGGGGCAGCGGGGGCAAAGCAAATCAATCTCGAACATCTGGCGATCAACATCGAGCAGTTGCAGGCGCGCGGACTCGACTGGTTCGTGCAGGAGCCGCAACTCAAACTGGAGACCGCTGGTGTTTGGAAGGTGGCCGAGATGGAATGGTCATCACCGCAATCGACGCTTGTCGCGAGTGCCGTTTCGTGCCGGATCGACAACCTCGCGGTGGCACTGACGAAGGCGGGTGGTCTCGCCAAACTCGAAGGCGATGCGGCGTACCGCGCCGATCTCGACAAGCTTTCTCGCTGGAAGAACCAAGCGATCGAACGGCCTGCATACCATCTCGTCGGTGCTTTGAATGGAAGTGCGAACGTGACGGCGACAGAAGGGGGGACGCTGATGACGGCCGATCTCGACGCGAACGTTGAGAAGTTGGTCATTGCGGGACTGACCGAGGTCGCCGGAGAACAGCCGCGCTGGGTGGCGTTGTGGCGCGAACCCAAACTCCATCTGACCAGCAAGGGAACTTACAGCAGCACGCGCGACGATCTGAAACTCGACTCGGCGTCTGTCACGGCCGACGGCTTGAGCGTTGCGACGCAGGGAACGATGCAGAAGCTTTCGACCTCGCAGCAACTCGATCTGACGGGCGAGGTCGCTTACGACTGGGAAGTGCTGGTCCAACGGTTTGGCGCACAGCTCGGCAAAGACATTCAACTCACCGGAAAGGACAAGCGAACGTTCGCTGCGAAGGGATCGCTGGCCAGCTTGTCGTCACTGTCAGCCACGGCCTCAGCGACCGGGGCGATTGCCAACGCGGGGGCTTCTGGATCGGCAAAGGTCCCCACGACGAAAGTCTCGTTCGCGAATGACCCTGCCAGCCTCGCGGCAACTCCCGCTGCGACGGCATCCGGTGCGAGCGAGATGTCTGATTTGAGCGGTCAGGCGGGGCTCGGCTGGCAGTCGGCAGTGGTCTATGGTTTGACCGCTGGGCCGGGTGATGTGTCGGCGAAGCTCGACAAAGGAATCTGCCTGTTGACCGTTCCCGAGATGACGGTCAACGAAGGCAAGCTGCGGTTTTCGCCCCAGGTCCGGCTGGATCAATCGCCCGCCATGATTGTGCTGACTCAAGAAAAGGTGATCGACCAAGTGCGACTCTCACCCGAGTTGTGCGGATCGTGGCTGAAGTTCGTGATGCCACTGCTTGCAGACGCCGCTCAGGTGGAAGGCAAGTTTTCGGTGGACCTTGCTGGTGGGACGCTGCCGCTGCTGTCTCCTTCAACGGGTGAGTTCAGCGGCGCGATCGGCGTTCACTCTGCTCAGGTTCGACCGGGACCGTTGACGATGCAGCTCATTGGAATGATCGACCAAATTCGTTCGGTCCTCCGTCAGCGTGCCGCGACGGGGCCGCAGCGCGAACGCGTGTTAATGGAAATGCCCGAACAGTCGGTCGGTTTCAAATTGGCCGATGGCCGGATGCACCATCAGGGGCTGACGTTTCAGTTCCAAGATGTCACGCTCCGCACGAGTGGTTCCGTGGGAATGGACGAGACGCTGAACCTGATTGCAGAAATTCCCGTCCCCGATGAATGGGTGGCTGGCAAGAAGCTGCTGGCCGGTTTCAAAGGGAAGTCGATCCGCATTCCGATCGGTGGCACGCTCAAACAACCTCGTCCCGACAGCCGTGTCCTCGGAGAACTCACCAAGCAAATGGGAGGCTCCGCGCTGGAGGGGCTGCTTCAGGACAAGTTAGGCGGGGCGATCGACAAGCCGCTTGATGGGCAGCTCGAAAAGAAGTTGGAAGGAGCGCTCGACGGGCTGTTCAACAAGAAGAAGCCCGCGAAGCCGTCACCGAAGTGAGGCACGTCCTCCAGTGCTAGCAGCCTGTTGAAGAACGTAACTTGGACGCCCTCGTCCGAGTGATTTCGAGTTGAAAACGGACGGACAAGGGCGTCCATCGTACGTTTTTCAGCGGGCTGCTAGGCTCTGTTTTGAAACCCACCCCACACCGGGCTTGCCCCGGTGGAATCAGGTCTTTGCACTACTCGGCATCACCAAGATGAGGGAGTAGTGCAGAGACCCGTGAACCACCCCGACAAGCGGGGTGGGGATTAAAAAAAGAGCTTGGTGTCTGGCAATTCTTCTCCGCAAACAACAGAAGCCCGGCATCCATCGGATGGCCGGGCTTCTGTTGTTTTTCAAATTCACCGGTTCGCAACCACGCTCTACGGAGTGGATGATCGCGACTGTCGTCATCGATCAGTTGTCGGCTGGCGTCGCGGAGGGATCTTTGCCGATCCGGCGCAACACCGCACCCGACTTGGCGACCAGCAACTTGGGTTCATCTTTGGTCTTGGGAAGCTGAATCCGAGTACGAGTCGGCTTATCCGTCGTGGGATCGATCAGCATGGCGTTCGAGGCGTTGATCGGCATCTCAATCGACAGCCGACCACCTTGAGGAGCCTTGGGATGGCCTCGCTTCACATGCTTGTACGCACGGTTTACGCCTTCCACGACGATCTTGTTCTTCTCGCGATCCGTCCGCACGACCTTGCCGCGCGTTCCCTTGTCGTCACCCGCCACAACTTGGACAACATCGCCAACTTTCAAACGCATGATCTCTCCCGAATTCCCAATAACTTCTTAACTTGATCGTCCCGGCGCGGCACGCCAGAAGCTTCCCTGCGACCCCAAATGGGTTCGATCCAACGAACCGGTCATCCGAACCGCCAAGCTCACAAAGTGGGGCGGTCGCCAGGCAAGGCTGGAAGGGGGCGGGAGAATGGCATTTTTGCCGTGACTTTGCAACGGCAGCGGCTCTGTGCCGGAGCTTTTCCCGGTTTCCTACGAGGGTCGCCCGAATTCTGGGTCACTTCGTCGCGACAGGCGGTTCGGCACCAATGCAATAGAGCGTGGAACTGGAGCGAATGAACAGGTCTCCGTCGCTGATGGCGGGCGTCGAGTTGAAGATGCTCTCATCCGATTCTGAGGAGACTCGGTTCACGGCGAGCAGTTTGTACTCGGCCCCCAACTCCACGACGTAGGTCTCACCGGAGCGACCGACGAAATACATCCGACCGTGCGACGCCACCGGCGAGGCGTAGTCTTGGCCACCCCGTCCGCCGCCATTTCCTCCACCTCCGCGCCGGCCACCTTGAGTGGGGCGTTCGTCGGCGGGAGGGGCCGCTTCGGCCGGGCTGCCATCGCTCTTCAAGCGTGCCTGATAAACGCGCTGGCCGGTCTTTGCATCGAGGGCGTTGGCGACGCGATCCGAAATCCAGTGCAGACGACCGTCATGATAGATCGGCGTGCTGATGCGGCCTCGGTCGCGACCCGACCAGACGACGTGCGACTTCGTTACGTCGTCTTTCCCGCCAGTTTTCACCGCGATGGAACCGCCGCTGCGGCCTTCGATCGCGTAGACGATTCCGTCGTGAGCGATCACGCTCGAACACATCGACTCGGAATCGGCCGCTTCGCAGAACCAGCGCAGCTTGCCGGTGTCAGGATTGAAGCCCCAGACTTCGTAAGGGACACCCACCACGAGATCGGTTCGCTCCGCATCAACCTCCACCAGAATCGGCGTCCCCCACATGCTGCCGAATCCGTCGGCGGGCTGTTTCCAAACTTCCTTGCCAGTCTCTCGGTCCAGAGCCACGAGCGCATGGCTTTCGATCGACGCGGTCACGATGACGAGGTTCTTGTACAGAATGGGACTCGACGCCGTCCCCCAGCCGCGCGGGTCCGATTCCTTGCCGACCTTGGTTTGCCAACGTTTTTTGCCGTCCATGTCGAACGCGACGACGCCCGTCTTGCCGAAGAATGCGAAGATGTTCTTGCCGTCCGAAACGGGCGTGTGCGAGGCATAGCCGTTCTCGGTGAACATGCCGCGATAGTTGTCTTCGGGCAGCTCGGGATCGATCACGGTGTTCCAGAGTTGCTTCCCCGTTTGACGGTCCACACAAACGAGGTGCCGCTTGAGCTGATCCTGCTTTGCGTCGCGTGCGGTCGTCGTGCCATACCCCGACCAGCAGGTGACGATGACCTTGTTTCCGACCACGATCGGGCAGGACAAGCCCGGCCCTGGCAGCTCGAACTTCCACTTCATGTTCTTCGTTTCGCTCCACTCGACCGGAGGAGCCTTGTCGTCGAGTGAGACTCCCGCCCCATTGGGGCCTCGAAAACGCAGCCAATCTCCCGCCGAAGCCGGAGTCAATCCGTTCAAGCTGAGCGTGCCGACGACAATCGCCAGAGAAGCACATCCACGAAGAACTCGAATCATTTGAGACACCTTTCGCGAGGGGATCAGACGGAACCAAAACGGTTGCCGGGAAGCGGACTTGGCCGAAGTGGGCGGGATCGTAGCGAGGCAAACGTGAAGTGGAACTGAATCGCCGCGACGGAGTGGATCGCTCTGCATGGCTCGGCTTTGTTCGCTTGGCCGCGCTGTTGATTGTTGTGGACCATCATTAGAATTCGCCGCCTCGCACGGGAGCAGTTTGTGGCCCGTTCAGACAGTGCTGAGTGCCTGTCCAAGAGCAGGTCCGCCATTTGTCGCCTTTCGCTCCGCGAAAGGGCGTTCTTTCGCGGAGCGAAAGACGACTCTGTTTTGGGCCTCGTGCTGCGGCAACATCACCACGGAATCTTCAACTCAGTTTCTTTCACAACGGGAGACAGTTCATGCGTCTGGGAACCCTGCAAACGGAACATGGTCCGCGAGTCGTCGGCGTGGCTTTGGATGGACGCTTTATCGACCTGTGCGAAGTGGACGTGAAGCTGCCTCACACGTTGAAGGCGATCTTGGCGGCCGATCAAGGCTTGATGGCGGCGGCGAACGCGCTGGCTGCGGGAATGGTGAAAGGTCCGTTCGTGACGGGACGGCTACTCGCGCCGATCGCGGACCCAAGCAAGGTCATTTGCATCGGCCTCAACTACCGCGATCACGCGATTGAAACGAACTCGCCCATTCCGGCGGAGCCGGTTGTCTTCAACAAGTTCCCGCAGTCGGTCGTCGGTCCCGAAGACGCCGTGGTTCTGCCGGCTGTCGCACATGAAGTCGATTACGAAGCCGAACTGGTGGTCATCATCGGTAAGAGCGGCAAACGGATCCCGAAAGAGGCCGCGATGCAGTACGTCGCGGGATACACCGTCGGTAACGATGTCTCGGCGCGAGACTGGCAGAAGGGACGGCCGGGCGGTCAGTGGTTGCTGGGCAAGACGCCCGACACGTTCGCCCCCACCGGCCCATACCTCGTCACGGCGGATGAGGTCGATCCGAGCAATCTGAAAATTGGCCTGAAGCTGAACGGCGAAGTCATGCAGGCGTCGTCCACGCGCGAGCTGATCTTCAGTGTCGAAGAATTGATCGCCCACGTCTCACTCTTGGTCACGCTCCAACCGGGCGATCTCATCTTCACCGGGACTCCGCCGGGAGTCGGTGCCGCCCGCAAGCCCCCCGTCTACATCAAGGCAGGCGACCGGATGGAGGTCGAGATCGAAGATGTCGGCGTTCTCGGCAACCCCGTCGTAGCGGAATCGGTGTGAGGGTAGCCCTGTCGCCCCGCGACAGGTGGCGTGATCAACGGGGGGACATTGATCTGTCGAATCGCCTTAAACAAGCGATGGCCCTGCCGCTTCTGCTTTCGCGCTTCCTGTCGCGGAGCGACAGGGCTACCACCAATGAACGACTGCACCCAAAAGCCAGCAGCCCGGCATCAGGATGATGCCGGGCTGCTGGAAGTTTTCTACGCTATGACGAATCAGTCGTCAGCGAGCTACTTGGCGGCCAACGCGGCTTGAGCGGCGGCCAACTTGGCGACGGGGACTCGGCGTGGAGAACAGCTCACGTAGGTGAGGCCGATCTCGTGGCAGAACATGACCGAAGCGGGATCGCCGCCGTGTTCGCCACAGATGCCGATCTTGAGATCCTTGCGTGTCGAGCGACCACGCTCGACACCAATGCGCATGATGTCGCCGACACCCTCTTGATCGATCGTTTGGAAGGGATCGTTCGCGATGATGTCGTGTTCACGGTAGAAGCCGATGAACGGGCCGTAGTCATCGCGGCTGATCGCCAGCGTCGTTTGAGTCAGATCGTTGGTACCGAAGCTGAAGAACTCGGCGGCCGTGGCGATCTGGTCGGCGCGAACGGCAGCTCGCGGGACTTCGATCATCGTGCCGACGAGGTACTCCAGCGTGACGCCGGTTTCACTGAAGACCAGTTCGGCCGCAGCGCGGATGATCTTTTCCTGGTGCTTGAACTCGGCCAAGAACCCGGCCAGCGGGACCATCACTTCGGGAACGACATTGATCCCTTCCTTCTTGACCATGACGGCCGCTTCAAAAATCGCGCGGGCCTGCATGGCGGTGATCTCGGGGTAGACGATTCCCAGTCGGCAACCGCGATGTCCGAGCATCGGGTTCGCCTCATGAAGTTCCGCCACGCGACGCTTCACGGCGTCGAGCGTGCCACCCGTCCACGAAGCCAGTTTGGGACCGAGGTCCGGCTGCTCCTCAAGGTGCCGGTCCGAGAGGAACTCGTGCAACGGCGGATCGAGCAGGCGGATCGTCACGGGACGACCGTTCATGCTGCGGAACAGACCGGCAAAGTCTTCCCGTTGGAAGGGCAGAAGCTTGGCCAACGCCTCTTCGCGGGAGTCCTTTGTTTCGCAGACGATCATGTGCCGAATTTCGTCGAGATGATCGAAGAACATATGCTCCGTGCGGCACAGTCCAATCCCTTCCGCCCCGAATGCGACGGCTTCGGTTGCTTGGCCTGGCGTGTCGGCGTTCGTGCGAACTCGCAACGTGCGGTGCTTATCGACCCAACTCATCAGTTGGGAATACCGCTGGTAGGTCTCGGAATCTTCCGGCTTGAGCGTCTTCTGAACCAGCACTTGAATGACTTCACTATCCTTCGTGGCAACTTTGCCCTCGAAGACTTCGCCCGTGAAGCCGTCCATGCTGATGAAGTCGCCCGACTTGAGCGTCTTTCCCGCCACCGTCACGGTGCAAGCGGTGTAGTCCACCTGGATCTCGGAGCAACCGACGATGCACGCCTTGCCCATCTGTCGCGACACGAGGGCCGCGTGTGAGCTGGCACCGCCGGTCGCGGTCAGAATCCCCTTGGCGGCTTTCATCCCGCGCAGGTCTTCCGGGCTGGTCTCTTTGCGGACGAGCACGATGTCGATGGTCGGGTTCTTCTCGTGGAACTTCTCGGCTTCGTCGGCAAACAGACAGATGACGCCCGATGCCGCGCCCGGTCCCGCGTTGATCCCCTTCGCCAAGAAGCGACCTTCCTTCGTCGCGGCTGCTTTGGCAGCAGGATCGAAGATCGGCTGGAGCAACTGGTTGAGATCGTCTGCTGGAATACGTCGCTTCTGCAACGCTTCCACTTCGGTAATGAGGCCCTCGTTCACGAGATCGACCGCGATGCGAACGGCCGCAAAACCGGTTCGTTTGGCGTTACGGGTTTGCAGCATGTAGACCTTGCCGCGCTGAATCGTGAACTCGATGTCTTGCACTTCCTTGTAGTGCTTTTCGAGTTTCTTCCCGATCTCGTTCAATTGAGCGAACGATTCGGGCATGTCAGCCGACAGCGTCTCTTCGATCCGCTTCGGAGTGCGGATTCCCGCGACCACGTCTTCGCCCTGAGCATTGATGAGGTAGTCGCCGCAGAAGCCGGGCGTACCGAGGGCACAGTCGCGCGTCAGGCCAACGCCCGTCGCACAATCATCGCCCAAGTTGCCGAAGACCATCGCCTGCACGTTGGCGGCCGTGCCCCATTCGTGAGGGATGCCGTACGTCCGGCGATAGACCATCGCGCGGTCGTTCATCCAGCTCCCAAACACAGCGCCGATCGCACCCCAAACTTGTTCCATCGGATCGGTCGGGAAGTCCTTCCCGGCGCGCGTCTTGATGAGCAGCTTGAACTCGGTGACCAACTCCTTGAGTGCAGCGACGGAGAGTCCCGAATCCTCGGCGACTCCCTCTTTCTCACGCTTGTGTTCAAGAGCCACTTCAAACGGGTCGCCTTCCGTCTTGTCCTTCGGCTTCAGCTCGAGCACGACATCGCCGTACATCTGAACGAAGCGGCGATAGCTGTCCCACGCCGAACGCTCATTGCCGGTCTGCTTGGCCAGCGCGACGACGGTCGTGTCGTTGAGGCCGATGTTCAGAACAGTGTCCATCATGCCGGGCATTGATTCGCGGGCACCTGAGCGGCACGAGAAGAGCAACGGATTGGTCGAACAGCCGAACTCGGCCCCCATCGACTTCTCGACCTTCTTCAGGGAGTCGATGACCTGCTGCTTCAGCTCGGGCGGGAACGTGCGACCGTTGGCGTAGTAATATGTGCAGACTTCGGTCGTCAGAGTGAAACCTGCGGGCACCGGCAACCCAATCCGAACCATTTCGGCCAGATTGGCTCCCTTGCCGCCCAGCAAGGATTTCATTGTGGTATTACCATCCGCTTCACCATCACCAAAGTAATAAACGTACTGCGTCGACATGCAACTTCCTCACGAACCCGGCCGCGAAATCGCGGCCTCACACACTGGTCACCGATCGCAGAACGCAAACGCTCCACGGTCGAGATCGGCCATCTTCGGCGCGGACTTTCCCCGCCAATCGGCCATCAGAATACGCGGCTGGAAAGTATCGACCACCCGACTCAACTTCAAGCCTTGGGCGATAAGAGGCCGGGGTAAGTATCGCAAAACCTGAAGTCGCGCGGAGCTTGCGAGTTTTTTCGTAGACTCGGCGGCTCGCCTGCCTTTTCCTTGGAAAAGGCAAACAGGATGCGCCCGCCAAAAGTAGCCTTCCTCGCTCCGCGTGAAG
>JAYTQJ010000042.1:0-12928 GCA_043746775.1 Schlesneria sp. | reverse complement strand
ACTCCGTGTGCCGTCCGCATTTCGCCGGTTACGGCACATGGAATGTGCCTACTACTTTCCAAAGTGAGTGCCATTGGCCTTACGGCACGCGGCTCGCCTGAGTTCGTCTTTTGTCGGACACATAACGATGGCAAAGAAGAAGCCCGCTACCGGTAAGAAGAAAGCCGCTCCCAACAAGTTTGTGATGGAGGTCGTCGCGCTGCTCGCGGAACTTGGCGAGGTCCGATCACGGGCGATGTTTGGTGGGCATGGCCTCTATTGTGGGGCAACGTTCTTCGGGCTGATCGCGTACGAGCGGCTCTTCTTCAAGGTCAACGAGGACTCGCGCGGCGAGTTTGTTGCGCGCGGGATGGAGCCGTTCTCGCCGTGGCCCGGCACCGTGATGAAGTCGTACTACGAAGTCCCGCGCGAGGTGTTCGAGAACGATGAAGAACTCGTGCGCTGGGCGCGGCGGGCGGTTGAGGTGGCTGAAGTCTCTGCTCCAGCGAAACGCCGTTGAGTTGAAGCCGTGCGAATCACGCGAATCAACCGACTGCATTCCACACGCTCGTCGAACTCACCGTCGTTACGAACGGTCTTTCAGCCCGAAGGGCGACAGAAGGTAGCCCACGGCGTGAGCCGTGGGTCCAGGCTCAGCAGGCTTCGACAGCCCGGAGGGCGACACTTCCGTAAGACGGGCGTCATTGACCGGAGAGTGCCGCCCTCCGGGCTAATGCAGCACGCAATCGTTCATCCCACGGCTCGCGCCGTGGGCTACCTTCTGTCGCCCTCCGGGCTGAAAAACGAGCCACTCAGAATTAACGGTCGTGGCTTGAGTCGTTTGAAGTCTCTTGAATAGTCGGCACGGGGACAGGACGATGCCCGGCGTCTCGCATCGCTCGTTCCTCACTTCTCTTGCCGAGGTCTTCGCCCGTGACTCCTCATTCCGACCAACCCCGTTTTGCCGTGCTGATTGATGCCGACAACGCACAGGCTTCCGCCATCGTCACGCTGCTCGGTGAGATCGCCAAATACGGCATCGCCAGCATCAAGCGAGCCTACGGCGACTGGACCACGTCGCGGCTCAACAGTTGGAAGAACATGCTGAATGAGCATGCGATCCAACCGGTCCAGCAGTTCGGGTACACCAGTGGCAAGAACTCGACCGACGCGGCCCTCATCATCGACGCGATGGACCTGCTTTACGCGGGGAGGCTGAATGGTTTCTGTCTGGTCTCCAGCGACAGCGACTTCACGCGATTGGCGACGCGGTTGCGCGAGTCGGGGATGACGGTGATGGGCTTCGGTGAGAAGAAGACACCGCGCGCGTTCGTCGGGGCGTGCGACAAGTTCGTCTACACCGAGATCCTCGTTACGGCCGACGACTCGACCGAGGCCACGAGCGCCCCGACCGTCTCCAAAAAGAGCGGCAAGGAACTGCGCAGCGACTCAACCCTCGGCAAGCTGCTGCGAGCGGCGGTGATGTCGTCCGCCGACGAAGACGGTTGGTGCTATGTCGGCCGCATCGGCAGCTACATCGCCAACCAAGCTCCCGATTTCGACCCGCGCAACTACGGGTACTCGAAGCTCAGCCAACTGTTGGCCGCGACGGAAGTCTTCGAGACTCAATCGCGCGCGACCAAGTCTGGTCAGGCCCAAAAGTATTTGAGGCCGATCCAGTCGAAGAAGGTCGTCAAACCCAAGGGCCGCGCCGACGAGGCGTGATGTCGCGCGAGGGGTCTCATCGGCATTGTCGATTGCTCTTCATCCGTGCCCCGGCCTTGCCATCCGCGCTAGTAGGGAGTCGCGGGGATAGCAGACCGTTGAAAAACGTCGAGCGGGTGGCTCGCCTGCTTTCTTTTTAAGTGGAAAAGCGCAGGCAAGCCGCCCGTGCTGCGGCTTTTTCAACAGGCTGATAGCGCGGATGGCAAAGCCGGGGCACGGATGAAGAACTCGAATCAGCGGAGTGACTTCGCCAATTTCTCACTCAGCAAGCTCACTTCCCAAGGACCGACGTTCGATGCGCCGATTGATTTGCTGCTCGCTCTTATTGCTGGCCACTGTGGTCTCGCGCCCCGTTGAACTTCCCGCACAAGACGCTGTCAGTACGAGGCCCAAGCCGCTGAAGGCACTGCTGATTCTGGGAGGCTGCTGTCACGACTACGCGAAGCAGAAGGACATCCTCAAACGCGGGATCGAAGCGCGCGTGATGGCCGAGGTGACGATCGTCTACTCGTCCGACAAGAGCACCAAGTCGCGGTTCGACATCTACGACAACCCTGACTGGGCAAAGGGCTTCGATGTCGTCATTCACGACGAATGCTCGGCCGATGTGAAGGAGCAACCGTATGTGCAGAACATCCTGAACGCCCACAAGAACGGTGTTCCGGCGATCAACCTGCACTGCGCGATGCACAGCTATCGGACGGGGACGGACGACTGGTTCCAGTTCATTGGATTGCAGTCTTCGAGTCACGGGCCACAGAAGCCGATCGACATTGCGTTCGTCGCGCCCGAGCATCCGGTCGTGAAGGGCTTCTCAGGTGGAGTTGGTTCGTTCGCGAAGCGGTTGGAAAATTGGACGACCGTCAATGAGGAGCTGTACAACAACCTCAAGCTGTTCGACACCGCGAAGCCAATCGCGCGCGGCACGCAGGAGGTTGGCAACAAAGTTGATGACTTCATCGTCGCGTGGGTGAACGAGTACGGGCCGCAGAAGACGCGCGTCTTCTGCACGACGCTCGGGCACAACGACGAGACGGTCGGCGACCCTCGGTATCTCGACATGCTCTGCCGCGCGTTGCTCTGGTCGTGCGACAAGACTTCGCCCGAGTACCAGCGGCCGTTCGCGGTTGCCAAGAAAGAGTTGGTGCCGGTCAACTTGGCGAAAGGGAAGAAGGCGACGGCCTCGGCGTCGCAAGACGGTCATCCTCCCGAACACGCGCTCGACGGGAAGGAAGAGACGCGCTGGTGTTCGCCGAACGCCGAGGCAGGCTACTGGTGGCAGGTCGATTTGGAGCAGCCTCAGGAGCTGACCGGCGTGTCGGTGATGTGGGAGGCAGACGACACGAACTACCGCTACAAAGTCGAAGGTTCGGCCGACGGTCAGCAGTGGCAGATGCTCTCGGACCAGACGAAGTGCGAGTTGCGTGAGCAAACACAGACGCTGAAGTTCGCGGCGAAGGACGTGCGGTACGTGAGGCTCACCACGACGCAGCTCACTGCCGGCCATTGGGGCAGCTTCTTCGAGCTTGAAGTTCACGGGACGAAGTTCGAGGAACGGACGGTCACGGGCGGCGGCGATCTCAAGCCGCGATCCATCAAAGGGACGGGGCTGCTCAGCGGGATCAAGGCTCCGCCCGGCTTTGAAGTTTCTTTGTTTGCCGCACCGCCCGACGTGAGTTATCCGGTCTGTCTCGCCTCGTCGCCGGATGGCACGGTCTACGTTGGCATTGATGAGAACGGGTCGATCGACCGGAAGGACGGACGCGGCAAGATCGTCCGCTGCCGCGACACGGACGGCGACGGCAAGGCCGATGAATTCAAGACGTTCGCCATGATCGACAGCCCACGCGGGATCGTGGTCTTCCCCGTAGGGTGGGACCAGCGGCGCTTCGCCGCGCCGGCCCAACCGAAACAACTGAATGGTGGGCCGGCGCTCGAAGCGAGCTTGTCCCACCCTACGTCGGACAAATCGAGCACACTTATCGTTCTCGCCCCGCCGAATCTCGTGGCGCTGCATGACGACGATGGCGATGGCGTGAGCGACCGTTCCGAAACGCTGGTTAAAGGGATCGGCTTCGATCTCAAGTTTCGCGGGGCCGATCACACGACGAACGGGATTCAGGTCGGCATCGACGGTTGGATCTATGTCGCGGTCGGCGACTACGGCTTCATCAAGGCGACCGGTTCGGACGGGAAAGAGTTGGCGTATCGCGGCGGCGGCGTTGTTCGTTGTCGGCCGGATGGCTCCGAGTTGGAAGTCGTCTCGCGCGGGCAGCGGAACATTTATGACGTGGCAATCAGCCCGGAACTCGATCTGTTCACACGCGACAACACCAACGACGGAGGCGGCTGGAACGTGCGGCTCAGCCATGTGCCGCATGGCGGGCAGATGGGCTACCCGTCGCTGTTCATCAACTTCCCTGATGAGATCATTCCACCGATGGCCGACTACGGCGGTGGCTCACCGTGCGGATCGCTCTACATCGACGAGCCGACATTGCCGGAAGGATTTGGCCAGTCGCTCTACACCTGCGACTGGGGCCGCAGCATCGTCTACCGGCATCCGCTGACGAAGACCGGCGCGGGGTTCACCGCCGAGCAAGAGCCATTCGTCGAGCTGCCTCGCCCGACCGACATGGACATCGACGCGCGAGGCAACATCTACATCAGCAGTTGGAAAGACGGCGGCTTCAATTTCAGTAAGCCCGAAGTGGGGTATGTGGTGCTGGTGAGGCCACCGCTGAGGAAAGCAAATGAAGCCGATCAGTCGGATCGGACTGATCTGTCCGATCTGGGAGCAGCGGGACTGTCCCAATTGCTGACGCGCATGGCGTCACCGAGCCACACGATTCGGTTGAACGCACAGCGCGACCTCCTGGCAAGCGGGCCATCGCCCGAATTGGTGAGCGGTCTCGAAACACTTGCCGCATCGGATTCGTCGGTCGCGGTGCGCGTGGCGGCGATCTTCACTCTGAAGCAATTGGTAGGTGAGAAGTCTCATGCCGCCCTCGCGAAGTTGGCGAAGGATGCGACTGTCCGCGAACAGGCTTTGCGGGCGATAGCTGACCGGACGACACAGCTTGCGAACACGTCGCCGCAGCCGTTTGTGGAGGCACTGTCGGACGGCAACGCTCGCGTGCGGTTGCAGGCCGTGCGGGGGTTGTCGCGGTTTGGAAAGTTGTCGCGTGGCGTCGTGGAAAAGATGTTGCCGCTCACGGTGGATCGCGATCCGATTGTGGCACATGTGGCCATCGACAGCCTCGTGCAATTGAACGCGGGCGACGTTTGTCTGGCGTCTCTCAATTTGAACTCGACCGACCCACGGACGCTCGAACAGCGGATCGGAGCGGCGGCGGTGTTGCGACGGCTGCATGATCCCGCTGCCGTCGCGGGGCTGATCGAATGGCTCGGCAGACCGCCTGTTGTTCAACCAAGTGGACCGACCGGACAAGCGATCACTTACTACGCGACCCGGCAACTGGTTCTCGCAACGTTGTGCCGGCTGCACGCGCGCGAAGGGGAATACACCGGAGACTGGTGGAGTACTCGGCCCGATACGACCGGCCCGTACTACAAAGCGGTCTCGTGGTCTGAGAGCGAGCGGATCGCGAAGGCTCTGCAAGCGGAGCTGACTGCGGGCGACACGAGCATCGTCAAAGGACTGCTCGTCCAGTTGAAGCGGCACAAGATCGAGTTGCCTAGAACGACGGAACGGATCGTCGCGCTGGCTCATGCCGACCAAACATTTTTCGCGACGGCGGTCGAGTTGCTCGCGCCGGGCAGTTCACCGTTGTCGGGCGATGCCGCGCGGCTGCTGGAAGTCGCCGCGACCCTGAATAAGGCCGATGTGGCTCTGCGAGCGAGAGCATTGCGCGGCTTGCAGCGTCGCGCGAATCAGCCCGAAGTTTTGGAAACCGCCCTGCGCGCGTTTGCCGAGATCAATGCCGACGAACAGGACTCGGAAGCCGTTGCCGCGTGGAACGACTTCATCCGCGAACCGGACTTCGCCAAGCACGTCACGAAGCTCGGTGAATTGATTCAGTCGCCTCAGGGTCTGACAGGGGCCGGTGGTGAAGCGATATTGCGCGAGTACTTCTACGCGATCCTCGTCCAAGTCACCGACAACCCGCGCGGCGATAAAGCTGAGCGGGACGCGGCCCTCAAAATCGTCGAGCGAGCGTGGTCACAACCGGAACTCGCCGTGAGTCTGCTCCGCGCGATCGGCCGCTCGAACGCCGAATCGCAGTCGCTGCAAGTCGTCAACCTGACGAAGTCGGAGAACGCTGGCATTCGCGACGCCGCAAAGTGGGCCGCCGCCAAGTTGGAACTCGACAAGGAACCGCCTGTCGATCCGAACAAGCCGCTGCTCGCCAAGCTCACTCTGCCCGAAGCGATTGCTCAAGCGGCGTCGGTCAAGGGGGACGAGAAGTACGGCAAGAAGCTGTTCGCACGACAGGGTTGCAGCGCGTGCCACACGGTCTCGCAAAACGAACCGCTCAAGGGTCCACTGCTGCTCGACATCGCCAAGAGGTACAAGCGGGAAGAGTTGATCGAGTCGATCCTCAAACCGAGCGCCAAGATCGCGCAGGGCTTCGAGTCGCAGTTCTTCGTGACCGACGCGGGCAAGGTTCACGACGGCTTTGTGGTGCGAGAATCAGGCGATGAGATCGAACTCCGCAACGTGGCCGGTCTGGCCACGATCCTCAAGAAGTCCGAGATCGACGAACGGGGCAAACGCGATGTCTCAATCATGCCGCTCGGCCTGACCGACAAGCTGAACGTCGAGCAACTCGCGGCGCTGTTGGCTTACTTGGAGAGCTTGAAGGGGAAGTAGACCGGGCCTCGGCCGATCTGCTAACGTCGCGTTCGAGCATTGGGGATTGTGCCTCGTTCAGGAGCCGTACCGTGACCGTTCTCAAATTGAAGGGCCGCATTGATGAACAACATCGGTTGTGGGTCGTTGTTCCCGAGAACGTCTCGCCGGGGCCGGTCGATGTGATGGTGTGGGTCGATGCTTCCGACGAAGACGATGCAGGTCAAAACTGGTCAGCGGGAGTTGCACGCGAATGGGCCACCGAGTTGGCTGATTCGCGCGAGGACATTTACTCGTTGACAGACGGAAAGGCGACCGATGAACCCCGGTGAGATTTACCTCGCCAACTTCCCGTTCGGCGACGCACCCGGAATGAAACTGCGACCGGTGCTGCTGTTGACGGGACCAATCGGTTCCATTCCCGAGATTGTGGTGGCGTACATCTCATCCGTAACGCCAACGACATCACTGCCAACCGATATTCTGCTGGACCCGGCCAGCCCAGGACTGGCTGTGGCGAATCTCAAGGTCCGTTCCGTCTTGAGACTGCACAAGGTTGCCACACTTCACAGCAGCAGTTTGGTGCGATACCTCGGCGTACTTCCTGCGCAGTTCGCACCTAAGATTGAAACCGGATTGCGAACACTTCTCCGGTTGTAAGTCGTGGTCACTCCCGTCGTCCTTGCTCATGCGGCGTGTTGCTGCTGCTGAGACACTCAAGTCGTTCAATGAGGCTGTTTGAATTCCCATGAACTCCAAGTTTAAGACGCTGTTGTTTTGGGGCGTGCTGCTTGGTGCGTTCATTGCGCTGTATCAAATGAATCGCGGCGGCGGCATTCGCACGGTGCCGTTTCAACGCTTTTCAACCTTCGTGATGGCCGGGAATGTTCGTTCGGTCGAGATTGATGGCAACCGGATTCGCTTTCAAATTGAGGGGGCGAGTCAGTGGGAGACGGTCGGTGTCCTGAGCGAAGCGTTGAATGATCGGTTATTGCAGCAGGGGATCGAACCGCAGTACGGGGCGTTCAAAGATGGCATCGGGTCGATCGTGGTGTATGTCGTCGCAGCGGTGCTGTTGATCGTCGCTTTGATCTGGTTCTTGAAGAAGATGAGCGGCGGGGCGGGGGGCTTCAATCTGCTCGAACTGAGCAAGAGCCGCGCGAAGCTGGTCGGGGCGGAAGCCAAGATCACGTTTGCGGATGTGGGGAGCTGTCACGAGGCGAAGGAGTTGTTCGGCGATGTCGTCGATTTTCTGAAGGCTCCGGAACGATGGTCGAAGGCGGGCGTACGGTTGCCGCGGGGCATCTTGCTCGAAGGACCGCCCGGTTCGGGAAAGACGTACCTCGCGCGGGCCGTGGCGGGTGAAACCGGTGCGAAGTTCTACGTCGTCGCGGCATCCGAGTTCGTGCAACTCTTCGTCGGTGTCGGAGCGGCGCGCGTGCGAGACATGTTTGAAACCGCGACCAAGAATTCACCGGCGGTGATCTTCATCGACGAGATCGACGCGATCGGCCGTCGCCGTGGATCGGGGCTGGGTGGCAGTCACGACGAACGAGAGCAGACGCTCAACCAGTTGCTCGTCTGCTTGGATGGCTTTCAGCAGCAGCCGCGCATCGTGGTGATCGCGGCGACGAACCGGCCCGACATTTTGGATCAAGCATTACTGCGGCCGGGGCGCTTCGATCGACGGATCAAGATGCCGGAACTGACGCGCGCGGATCGAATCGAGATTCTGAAGATTCACACGAAGGACAAGCCACTCGACCGGGACGTGTCGCTCGATGAAGTGGCCGGTTGGACGGAAGGACAGCACGGGGCGGACCTCGAAAGCCTCACCAACGAAGCGGCGCTGCTGGCCGTGCGACGAGCGCGGCAACAGTCGTCGGAGTTGGCCGTCACGCGAGCAGACTTCCGCCAGGCGCTCCGTCCGCGCGAGGAACAGAATCGGTTGTTCGATCGGCTCGATGCGGTGTTGATTGAGTCCACCTCGCAACTTGCCGAACCGACGGGTCGCGCGGTGGTGAGGCTCCATTTGAAAGACCACCCGCCGATGGAGGGAGACGTGCTGTGGGTCGATGCCACGTTCATCAAGCTGCGACCGAGTGGCAGTGAGACGGCGGTGCTGGTTCCCAAAGCTCAGGTCCAGCGACTGGAAGCGATTGCCGGAACGGAAGCGGTCTCGCGCGACGATGTGTCGGCGGACAAGTGGGCCGGACGACGAACGGACTTGGCGTGAGCATTCCGTAGGCTGCAACCAAAGTGGCCTTCATCGTTCCGCGTGAAGACGCCGCAGTCGAGTAGACTTGGTTTCGAGCGACCAGCGCCGAACTCGCGCACGGCTGTCTTCACGCGGAGCGATGAAGGCCACTTTGAAAAAAACTCGAATGTTCGCCAGCCGACAACATGTTGGCATCGAGTAGTACAAATCACTGGAAAGACCATCGTGGACGTGAACGATCTGATCGAGCGGTTGATGATGTTCATCCCGTTCCTATTGTCGCTGACCGTTCACGAATGGGCGCATGCGTGGACCGCTTGGAAGCTCGGGGATGACACGGCCAAGCTGCTGGGCCGACTCTCGCTGAACCCGCTCGTTCACATGGACCCGATCGGGACTTTCTTGTTGCCGCTGATGGGCGTGCCGTTCGGCTGGGCCAAGCCGGTGCCGGTCAACCCGCTGCGGTTCCGTCCCGGTGTGAGCCTGCGCGGTGGGATGTTGCTCGTCGCAGCGGCCGGGCCGATCTCGAATGCCCTCATCGCGGCCGGTGCGTTTCTCACCTTCAAGCTGCTGACTCAGCCGCAGTTCATTGGGCTGCTCCCGCAACTTGGTCCGGTCCCGTTTCTGTTGATCATGCTGATCCAAGTCAACGTCGTGCTGTGCGTGTTCAATCTGTTTCCAATCCCGCCATTGGACGGAAGCAAGATCGTCGATGGCGTGATCCCCGACAGCCTGCGTCCCGCTTGGAACCAATTCTGTTCACTGGGACCGATCCTGCTGATCGGCCTCATCCTGTTGCCGCAACTGACGGGATACAGCCCGATCGGCGAGGCGGTTGGATTCGTGATGCGGCTGCTGTTCGCGGGCGGGTGATCGTCGATTAGATCGAGACGGCGAGGCTCATGATCGACTCTTCGGTCCAGTCACTGGTGGGGCGGATCTCTTTGAGCTGGCCTCGGGCCATCACGCCGACGCGATCGCAGACGGCGAGCAGTTCGGTCAAATACGAGCTGACGAAAATGATCGCCTTTCCCTCGGCCGCCAGTTCGCCCATGAGGCGGTAGATTTCGGCTTTGGTTCCCACGTCGATGCCGCGCGTCGGTTCATCGAGTAGCAGGATGTCGGCTTGCTGATGGAGGACGCGCGCGATGGCGACCTTCTGCTGGTTGCCGCCCGAGAGCTGGCCAATCGTTTGTTCGGGCGAGTGGGCTTTGACTTGGAGCCGCTCCATCCAACGCACGACCTCTTCGCGGCGTCGCACCAGATTGAGAACGCCACCGCGCGAGTACGGGGCGAGTCGGCTGTAGGTCATGTTGTCGGCAATGTCGCGCGTCTGCGCGAGGCCCTCGGTCTTGCGGTCCTCTGAGACGAGGCCGAGTCCCGCCTGAATGCGGCCGCGCGTCGAGTGCGGCAATGCTGTTGAGTGCGGCAGTCCGCTTGTCCCCTCGCCTTGGCCTTGCGGGGAGAGGGCTAGGGTGAGGGGGGCTTTCGATTTCAAACCGACATGGTTTTCTAGGTCAGTTCGATTCGAGGCAATCAGCACTTCACCACTCGTCACGGGATCGAGTCCGAACAAACATCGAAGCGTCTCGGTCCGCCCGGCTCCGATCAGTCCGGCCAGTCCGAGAATCTCACCGCGTCGCAATTCGAGCGTGACGTGTTGCGGAGACCGTTCTCCGGTGAGACCGTTCAGCGATAGCACGACTGCGCCCGGTGTGTGAGCGACCGTCGGAAAGAGGTCCGCCACACCACGGCCGACCATCAGCGAGACGATCTGCGTGTCGGTTGTTCCCGCCAGCTCGCCCTGTCCGACGGAACGGCCATCGCGTAGGACCGAATAGCAGTCGCAGACCTGTCTGATTTCTTCGAGGAAGTGGCTGATGTAAACGATCCCCAGTCCGGCCTCGCGCAGCTTGCGAATGACTGCGAAGAGATGCTCGACATCCTGGCGCGTCAGTGAACTGGTCGGCTCATCGAACACGATGACCTTCGATTCGGAGACCAAGGCCCGCGCGATCTCGACCAATTGTTGCACGGCAATCGGGAGATCGCCGACGCGCGTCTCGGGCCTGAGATGCGGATGGCCGAGCAGGTCAAGAGCCTGCTTCACTCGAAGCCGCTGCGCCGGGCGATCGAGCGGAATGAACGGCCCCAGCCAGCGCGATAGTCGTGAGGCACCAGCTCGCCGCGCCTCTTGCCCGAGCATGATGTTGTCCTCGACCGACAAGTCCGGCGCGAGGTTCAACTCTTGGTAGATCATGCTCACGCCAGCGAGCCGCGCGTCGTGCGGACCACTCGGCGCATAAGGCCGTCCCGCCAACAACATGCTTCCCGAGCCCGGCCCATGCGCCCCGCTGAGCACCTTCATCAACGTGCTCTTCCCCGCACCATTCTCACCAATCAGCGCGAGGACTCGCCCGGCGGGGACGCTCAACGAAACATCGGCCAGAGCCTGTGTCGCCCCGAATCGTTTCGAGATGCCGGTCATGGTGAGCAGGTCGGACATGTGAAATCGTTGAGAGTGATTGACTCTGTGTGAAACGAAAGAAGAAGGAACAGCCTGAGCAAGCACCAACGCAAAGCGGAAGGACGTGGCGTTCCTCCCACGGTTCTGCAACAGATCGCTATTCCAACCAGTTTTGAACGTCGAGTTCGGGCACTTTTTCAAAATCCTTGAGATTGCGGCTCAACAAAGTGGCATCGTTTGCCAATGTGATCGCCGCGATCTTGAGATCAAGAGTACCGATCTTGATTCGGTTGGACGTGAGCCGTTCAAAATGCTTGGCGGCTTGCTGATCGAAATGCAAAACCGTCAGGCCGCGATACGTTTCGAGATGTCGTGACAATTTATGATAGGCCTCGACTTGGTCAGCCACGGAACGGGCGCGAGCAACGTAGGCTAACCAGCCGCGAGACTGCTCCTCGTACGAGATGATCGTTGCAACAACCGCTTCCTTGCCCACTTGGTTGAGACGATGAATGAGTCTCGCACGCTCGACGCTGTTTGCCCGCTCCAAGACGCTGATGTGATCCGTGTCAAGAATGAGCATTCACTCGTTTCCTACTGGGACGAGGTTGCGGCCGTTGAGACTCGCGATATTCACGGCCCAAACGCATGGCCTCGTCAAATGCAGGATCGGACGCAAACGCCCCGACGATGCTCTGCCATCCCGAAATCTCGGGTGGGATTCGCTGCTTCAGACTCTCCAGTTCTGATTCCAGATCAGTAACACGTTCACCCAAGGTCTTTTTCGACATTGCTGTGATCTTTCTCAAAAGAAGAGACGCGATGAGTGGCCACTTGTCACACATGGCCAGTTGCCCACTGGGCCGACTGATTCGCTCACTACTCGAAGCGTTCGGGGCTGAGGAGTTTGTTCATCTCGGGGGACTTCATGTTGTCGGGGGTGGCGACGAACTCGCCGGTGCCGATTCGCTTGTCGATCGTTTCGCCGCGAATTTTTTTCACCAAGGCCATGATCGACTGGTAGCCCATCTGCACCGGGTCTTGCAGGACGATGCCGTGGCATGTGCCGGCTTCCATCGCGCGGAGCAGGTCTTCGCTGGGGTCGAACGCGATGAACTTCACCTTGGTCCCGAGTTCGGTCTCCTTCAGTGCGCCGAGGACTCCCGCCGCATTCGGTTCGCAGACTGCGAAGATGCCGCTCACTTCGTCCTTGTACTTGTTGAGGACTTCGGTCGCCTTGGTCAGCGAGTCTTCCTGTGTCGTTCCGGCATACTGATCCGACGAGAGCACCTTGATGTCGGGGAAGTCCTTCTTGAGCGTGTCGAGGAAGCCCTCTTCTCGCTGCTCGGTACTTTCGCTCCCCTGATTGTAACGGAGCATGATGACACCGCCTTTGCCGTCGAGGGCCTCGCCCATTTGCTTGCCCGCGAGTTGGCCGCCTTTGTAGTTGTCGGTGGCGACGTAGCTGACGATCTTCGATTCGTCTTGCAGCGCGCTGTCGAAGATGACGACGGGAATCCCGGCCTCAACCGATTCATGGACCGGCCCGATCAGAGCCTGTTTGTCGAGCGGCGCGACGCAGATGCCGTCCACCTTCTTCGTCACGAAATCCTGCACGACGCTGATCTGGCCGTCCCGGTCGTTTTCCTGCAGGGGGCCTTTCCAGATGACCTCGACGTTTCCCAGTTCATTGGCCGCGTTCGCGGCCCCGGCATGCACTGATTTC
>JAYTQJ010000041.1:0-2521 GCA_043746775.1 Schlesneria sp. | reverse complement strand
TTGAAATACAGAAATGCAGGGCAAGCGAGACGCTTACCCTACGACGGAGACTCATCATGCCGATCCATGACTGGCGTCGCGTCACAGCGGGGACGTTCCACCATTTTCATCAAGAGTGGATCAGCGAAATCGGTCGTGCGCTGAACGGCGGCTTGCTGCCTGAGGGCTATTACGCACTGACCGATCAAGTCGCGGGTGGCCCTCACCCCGACGTATTGATGTTGGAAGAGGTCGAAGCAGACGACGATGAGTACTCCGACGGCTACGGTGACGAACCGTCCTCCGGATTTAGCGGGGGCGGAACCGCCGTGGTCTCCGCCATCGCTGAGCATCCGCCCAAGCTCCGTTACACGCTCGAAGCCGAAGAGGCGATCTATGCCTCGAAAGCGGACCGTGTCGCCATCTACCACTCGACCGGCGACCGAGTCATCGCGTTCATCGAGATCGTTTCCCCCGGCAACAAGCATTCGAGCGTGGCCGTTCGCCAGTTGATCGACAAGCTGGCCAATGCCCTCGCGCAGGGTTGTCACGTCATCCTGATCGACCTCTTCCCACCCGGCTCCAACGATCCGCAGGGCCTGCACGCCAAACTCTGGGGCAAGGCCGATCCTCCCATGACCGAGGATGAACCGCTCACACTCGTCAGCTACCGCGCAAGCCCCTCCCCCGTTGCCCATCTCCAACCGACAGCCGTCGGCGAGACGCTGGTCGATGTTCCGCTATTCCTCGACCAAGAGCACTACATCAACGTCCCACTCGAAGCGACCTACCTAGCAGCGTGGACCGGACTTCCTGATCGCTGGAAGAAAGTTCTTGAGCCACCACCACGATTGCCAGCAGACGCAACTGGCGACTCGAAGAAGCCATGACCCACTTCAATCACTGCGAGTTACCGATTCATTCCCTGACGACGAGGATTTCAACATGACAACCTCCAATTTCTGTGGCCGCACGCGGCGTGAGTTTCTGTGGCAGGCGGGCGGCGGGTTTGCCGGGACCGCTTTGGCGGGGATGCTGCAAGGGGATGGTTTCTTTTCGGCGGGAGGCGGCACGTCGCAGTTGTTCGGTGCTGAAGGAAAAGGGCATCAGAATCCGTTGTCTCCGAAGCCGCCACACTTCGCTCCGAAGGCGAAGAGTGTGATCTTCCTGTTCATGTACGGCGGGCCGAGCCACATCGACACCTTCGACTACAAGCCCGCGATGAAGGGGCGAGACAACCAGACGATCACCGTCAAAACGTTCGGTCGTGGCGGTCACAAGAACGAGGGACGGATTGTCGAGCCGCGCTGGAACTTCAAGCAGTACGGCCAGTGCGGTCATTGGGTGAGCGACCTCTTTCCCAACGTCGCCACGTGCGTCGATGACATTGCGTTCCTTCAGTCGATGACGGCCGATTCGCCCATTCACGGCTCGGCCATGTTGATGATGAACAGCGGCAAAGTGCAGTCGGGTAGCCCGTGCCTCGGCTCGTGGGTCAACTACGGTTTGGGGAGCGTCAACGAGAACCTGCCCGGTTTTGTCGTGATGCTCGATCCGACCGGCGGGCCAATCAGCGGAGCCAAGAACTGGTCGAGTGGCTACATGCCCGCGACCTATCAGGGGACGATTTTCCGCTCGAAGGGAGCGTCGATCATCGACCTGGCCAATCGCGAGGGAACAACCCGTGCGATGCAGCGCGAGTTGCTCGATGCTCTCGGCGACGTGAACTCGGTCCACGCCGCAGCACGCTCGGACAACTCGGAACTTGCGGCGCGCATCAACAGTTACGAGTTGGCGTTCAAGATGCAGCAGCACGCGCCCGAAGCGGTCGATCTCTCACAAGAGACCGAGGCGACGCAGAAGATGTACGGCGTCGATCAACCGCGCACGGCCGACTTCGGCAAGCGGTGTCTGTTGGCGAGACGGCTGGTCGAGCGTGGCGTCCGGTTCATCCAACTCTACTCGGGCGGCAACCACAATGACTCGAACTGGGACGCGCACGGCGATCTCGAAAAGAACCACAACTATCACGCGGGGAACACCGACCAGCCGGTCGCCGCGCTGCTGAAGGATCTCAAGCAACGCAATCTGCTCGACGAAACGCTCGTCGTGTGGGGCGGTGAGTTCGGCCGTCAGCCGACCGCCGAATACGCTGCGGGAACGGGCCGCGATCACAACGCCTACGGCTTCACAATGTGGATGGCTGGCGGCGGGATCAAAGGAGGGCAGAAGGTCGGCACGACGGACGAACTCGGTGCCGCAGCGGTCGATTCCCCGTTCCACGTCAAGTACCTGCACGCGACGATCCTGCACCAGATGGGCCTCGACCCGAACAAGCTCGCGTACTTCCACGGCGGTCTGGACCAGAAGCTCGTCGGAGTCGAACACATCGCCCCGATCCAGCAGATCATCTGAGAACACAAACCCGAAGCGTGAGCGAGGAGGGTGTCACTCACCCCGCTCATTCGCATTGGAAAACGTCCGGGGTCAGGTGGTTCAGAGTTCAATCTTCGCCGCGAAAAATGAACTCTGAACCACCTGA
>JAYTQJ010000040.1:0-5521 GCA_043746775.1 Schlesneria sp. | reverse complement strand
GATCGATGACTCGTTTTGAATTCTCTGTGCCTCGGTGATTTCCGTCTTTTTCTTCTCTACTTACTACTTACTCGCTTCTCCTTTCTGCGGTACTCCGCCGCCATCGCCGTTGGCTCCGGGTCAAACGATTTCTTTCTTCCGGCGGCTGAGTGACTTGCATGAAATAAATCGTTTTTGTTTCCAAACGTTTGGAGGATTGGGGCGGACATCTCGCGTTGAAGTCGTTAACGTGCGACCGTGATGGTCGACGAATTTGCCAACGAGTGTTTGGCAGTTCGATCGGCTGGTCACTCGTTCTTTGACAACTCGATGAAAATTGCTGAGGCGTTTCGGCAAGACGCGCTTTGAGGCTGAAGGCGCTCATTTGGACGACGAAGGCGCTCATCGAAGGCGCTCATCAAAACTGGATGAGCGCCTTCGGCTAAACGCTACAAAACAGGGAAGGCGCTCATGAAAAGCAAGGCGCTCATCTGTTTTTTATTTTTTGACCAAAGGGAAGGCAAAAGTGTCGTATCCGATTGAACTGGCGAGCCGCGCGGCGTAGGCCTGCGGGCACTTTGAATTCCGCGAAGAGTCTGGTTGTTAACGCAGCCCGGCTCACCTGATTCGGACTTTTGTCGGTGATGTCACTCCTGGCCGTGCGAGGGAGAACAACGCTCCGCCAAGCTGATCTTGCCCGATTCCCATGGTCCGGCTATTCCACCGCACCGATCGGCGGCAGTTTTTGCCGGTCGTTCAGGGACGAGCCGGATCGGAACTCATGAATCGCCGCGCGGACAGGATGTCGCCAGCGTCTCGCACTCTGCTGCGTTGTGCGCTGATTTCGTGCGCAGTCGTTTGCTGGCTGAGCCTCGTGGATGTTTCATCTGCGCGTGCGGCTGATGAAGTGGAGCGAAGCCGCTTGCGCGAGCCAGCGGTTGGACTGCCATTGCCTCCGCGCGCGAAGGATCGTGAGGGCGTGACCGACGGACGGCCTCGTTCCACCTCCAGCAGCGCGAGCATTTGGACGACCGTCATCGCGTTGGGAAGTATCGTCGGCGTGTTGACTCTGGTTGGCCGGTGGCTCAAGCCGTATGTCGGTGCGCCGCGCGGTCTGCCAATAGAAGCTCTCGAATTGCTGGGACGACGACAGATCGAGCCGAAGGTCGCCGTCCATCTGGTTCGCTGCGGAGGCCGAGTGCTGGTTCTCGGAGTCTCAGGCGATGGCGTGCGGACGCTCTCCGAGATCACCGATCCAACCGAAGTGGAACGGCTGACGGAGACCTGTTTGAGCGAGCGTGATGTTCGTCGCTCCCCGTTCTCTGCGCGAACGGCCTCACCGCGGGAGACCGCGGCTCATCCGAGTGTTGCCCGCCCGCCAGAGTCTCGACTCGCGACGTACGGTCGTGGTGGGGAGGCTCACCATGATTGAGCGCCACGTCCATAGCCAATT
Source organism: Schlesneria sp. (assembly GCA_043746775.1). Classification (GTDB taxonomy): domain Bacteria; phylum Planctomycetota; class Planctomycetia; order Planctomycetales; family Planctomycetaceae; genus Schlesneria. The sequence continues at coordinate 4,089 of JAYTQJ010000040.1, read as the reverse complement.
GAAGAACCGTAGGATGGACGCCTCGTCCGTCCGTCTCCAACGGAGTCTCGCTCGGACGAGGCGTCCAAGCTACGGTTTTCAACAGTCTGTCCCCATTCAATGTTGTCTGGCAGTACTTCTCTGCGGCGCGGTGATGCTGTTCGGTGGCACACACGCGGTGGGGCAGGAGCGGTTGGAAACTCGTCCGAATGCCGGACGCACGCGCGGCGGTGCTGTTCAACCTGGAATCGTTCAACCGGCCGCGTTCGAGTCCCCTGCCGCTGCACTCGCACCCCTTCCGAACGGGTTTGATCCAGCGGCCATCGTCTCACCGTCCGGGATCGGCACATCGCTGAAGATGTTGGTCCTGATGACGGTGCTCGGGTTGGTCCCGTCGATTCTGTTGATGACGACGTGTTTCGTGAGGTTTTCCGTCGTACTCATGCTGCTGCGGCAGGCGATCGGGTCGCAACAGGCTCCGCCCAACCAAGTCCTCACGGCACTCAGTCTCTTCCTGACGTTTCTCGTGATGGCTCCCGTCTGGCAGCGCTGTTACGACGAGGGGATTCGCCCGTACTCGCAACCGGCGGCTGGTGAGGCGGCGCTCGACGACGTGACTGCGTTCCAGCGCACGGCGGCTCCGTTGAGGCAGTTCATGTCGCAACAAATCGACCGGGCCGGGAATGCCGATGCGGTTTGGATGCTGCTCGATTTTCAGCGTCCGGCCGAGAACACGCTCGCCGCCTCGCGCTGGCGGGAACCGCTGAGCTACGACGACGTGCCCCTGACGGTCCTTGCTCCCGCGTACTTGCTCAGTGAGTTGAAGGTCGCGTTTCTGATCGGCTTCCAAATCTTTTTGCCGTTCCTTGTGATCGACCTCGTCGTCGCTTCGATCCTGACCAGCCTCGGCCTGACGATGCTGCCCCCCTCGCTGATCTCGCTGCCGTTCAAGCTGCTGCTGTTCGTCCTGATCGACGGCTGGTTTCTGACCGTCGGGATGCTGCTGGAAAGCGTGCGCGTCGTTTAACCGCCTGTTCACCGCGTGGGCAACTCACCTTCAATCGGCTTCTCCTTCATGACCACAGACACCGCCATAGAACTCTGCCGCTCCGCCGCGCTGCTCGCGCTGACGTTGTGCGGGCCGCCGTTGCTGGTCGCGCTGACCTTGGGCTTGGTGATCGGTCTCGTGCAGGCGATGACTCAGTTGCAGGACCAGTCGCTGACGTTTGCTCCGAAGTTGGTCGGGTTGACGTGCGTGGTGCTGCTGCTGCTGCCGTGGGGATTGGGCCTGTTGACCGAGTACTCGATCGACCTGATTCGTCGCATCCCGGACACGTTCTGATGCACGATATCTTCAACCAACTCATTCGCGATCCGTGGGGGCGGCTGTTGATTCAGTTCGCCCTCGACGACGGATTGGCTCGCGCGGGGCTGTCATTGTTGGTGGTCGCTCGATTGGCGGGACTGTTGGGCGTGGGACTGTTCCTCGGGCGGACGTTGCTGACGTGGCAGGTGCGAGTCGGCTTGATCGTACTGCTGGCGCTGGTCGTGGTGCCGACGTTGCCGCTCGCGCGGGAGACCGTTTCCCAAGTGCGACTTGTCGGGCATGAGGCCGAAGCATCGACGCGGTCGGTGACTCAGGCTGGCAGCGCGGTGCGGGACGCGATCGCGACGCCAGTCGATTTCGTCGCGGCTCTGTTGTGTGAATTGGGACTCGGTGCCGTGCTGGGACTCGGCATGGCGATTGTCCTGTCGGGATTGAAGCTCGGGGGTGAGTGGCTGGATCGGCACAGCGGGCTGGGAATGGGAAGCGTGCTCAATCCCGAGCATCTGTCGGAGGGATCGGTCTCCGCCGAGATGCTGCTGATGTTTGGCATCGCGGCGATGCTGTTGATGGAGCCAGTCGGCGGGCATCTGCTGTTCGCACGCACGATCCTCGAATCGTTTCACGCGCTGCCTGTTGCGGAGGCGAGTCACTGGCCGTCGTTGTTCGATCTGTTGGGCGCGTTGTTGCGGCAATCGCTGGTGCTGGGGTTGCGAGTGGCGATGCCACTCGTCGTGGCGATGTCTCTGATCGACATGACGCTCGGGTTCGTCGGCCGTTCGTCCCGCTGGTCACTCCTGCCGGCGATGACCGCAGTGCGCATGGCCGCCGCGCTGCTGATTCTCGCTGCGACACTGCCGGGAATTGCTGAGGCCATCACGACGACCGTACTCGAATCGTTGCAGCTCTCCAGCGAAGGGCTGCTGGCGGGAGGAGTGACGCTCTATGAGTGACTTCGGTGATCGCACGCATCCGCCGACCGACCGTCGTCGTCGGGAAGTACGAGCGCGGGGCGAGGTGGCGCGCAGCGCAGACCTCGTCGCGGCGTTCCTGTTGCTGGCGACGATGGCCGCGCTGTGGTGGCTCGGCCCCGGTATCGCGCAGCATCTGGCCGGGATGGTGCGCGGCGCTCTCTCGACGGCTTCCCCGTTGCCGCTCACGCCCGAGTCTGTCGCGCGCGTGATGACTCTGATGGTGATGAGCCTCGCTGTGGCGGTTGGGCCGCTGCTGCTGATCGCGGCCAGCGCAGCGGCGCTGGGGAGCCTGATTCAAACGGGCTTGCTGTGGACGCCCTCGGTCGTGTTGCCGAAGTTCGAGCGACTCGATCCCACCCAAGGACTCGGGCGTTGGATGAGTCTGAACACGGGGGTCGCGCTGGCTGCGGGACTCATCAAGCTCGTGGCATTACTCAGCGTGTTGGTCGCCTTCGTGCGCGTGCGGCTTCCGGCGTTGGGGGCCTTCGTGCAAGGCGAGCCTTCCGAGATGTTGAGTCTCGCCGCACGCTGCCTCGGTGAACTCGGGCTGCTGCTGGCGCTGACGCTGTTCGTCTTGGCGCTGCTCGACTACGGCTTCCAATTCTGGCGGCATGAACAGAGCTTGCTGATGACCGCCGAAGAATTGAAACGCGAACAGAAGGAAGACGAACTCGACCCTCGCTTCAAACGTCGCCGCCAAGAATTGGCCGCCACAGCCGCGTCTCGCGTGAATGCGCCGTGAAGGCAGGCCGGTTGGAATCTGTGACACGAGACCTTGGCGAGCCGCATGCCGTCAGGCTGTGGGTTCTTGGTCGTCACGGATACCTCGCGCGGCGGAGAGTGAGAGGTTTCTGAGCGGGGCGGCGTCAGCCCAATGGCACTCACTTTGAGCGGCACGGCGCTAGCCGCCGGTGGATCGAGTGGTGTTTTCAAGCAAAGAACCGGCGGCTAGCGCCTTGCCGCTCACTGGGTGAAAGACAAAGTGAGTGCCATTGGGCGTCAGCCCCCTGATTCTTTGAAAACGGGCTTACGCCCATGAATCAGGGGGCTGACGCCTCCCCGCTCAGAGGGCTTATCAAGGGCCGCGCGAGGTACACACACCTCACAGGATTCCCTCGCCCCAATCGTCGTCGGGTTCTGTGGCGGGCGTGGTCGGTGGCGAAGCCGGTTTGATTGCGGCGGGGGCTGTAGCGGGAACAGCCGGTGCAGGCGTCGAGGGGGGCGCTGATCGCGTCGCTGTCGGTGGCTCGATCTGTTCTCTTGATTCTCTAGGACGCGGCGGCGCTTGAGCTGGGCGTGGGGCGGCAGCGGATTTGGAGCTGTCGTTCGGAGCCGGAGCATCGACCGATGATGGTCGCGGTTCCTCGGCCTTCGCCGGTTCACCGTAAGACCTGCGCGCGGGAGTGCGCGGGGCGGGGATCGTCGAAGGATGCGGCAACAGAACCGGCATGTCTTCGATCCCGAACTCGGCCGAGCGGACATCGGATTCGTTGAGCGGTTGGAACGGGCGCGGAGCGACGATTCGTTCGGTGACGATCGCCATGAAGACGCCGCCATCGCGACAGTTGCAGGTCATCGTCGTCACGTCGCCGAGGAGTTTGCGCTCGACACCACACGCGGGACATTTCCATGTCCGCCTCACGTCGAGCGAGGTCTTGTAGCCGGGGCCTTTCATGGCGAGTCCTTGTGAGAGGGGCAGTGGGCAGTGATGTCGCTTCTGGGCAAGGTGAGCAGGCGTTGCCAGAGAATGCAAAGTGAGAAGTGGTCAGTGCAAAGTGCAAAATGGTAAAGCCAAACGCGGGGAAGAACTTT